>CAMNOU010000012.1 GCA_946546945.1 uncultured Lachnospiraceae bacterium | reverse complement strand
TTCGTATCTTGGAGCCTCTCTAATCTATTTCAACTCACAGTAACTTTACACCATCGGAATAAACATAAAGGGTTGATTAATTCAGATCATAGTGCTATAATCAGACAATCAATAAAAGAAATAGAAGATAGAGGCGCGGTTTTATAAGAATGTACGGCAACAGGCACTGACGCCGCCGTATCAGGAGGATAGACCGCCGAGGCGGATGCCAGGGTCAGGAACCGGCATCGGCCGGTCTGTATGTGAAATACGCTGCAGACTGTCACATGAAAGATTCTGTGGAGAGCTATCATTTGTGGATGTACTCTCTGTACATCCGTTTTTATTTTCCGCAGAAAAGAGGAAAGGAGAAAAAATGAAACACATGAAAAGATTAATGGGGCTGGCACTGGCGGGAGCCTGTGCACTTTCACTTACGGCATGCGGAAGCTCAAATTCCGCTTCCAAAACCGCGGATTCGGCAGCTGATGGCAGCGCAGGCGCTGAGGCAGCAGCGACATCGGCAGATGTTGCAGAAGCCGGCGTGCTGAAGGTCGGGATGGAGTGCAACTATGCTCCTTATAACTGGACACAGGCAGATGATTCGAACGGTGCGGTACCGATCGCGGGCAGCTCGGATTATGCGTACGGTTATGATGTCATGATGGCAAAATACCTGGCAGAGCAGCTTGGCTATGAGGTAGAGGTCAACAAGATCGAGTGGGACGGACTTCCTCCCGCAGTACAGGCCGGGACGGTTGACTGTGTGATTGCGGGTCAGTCGATCACAGCGGAACGTCTGGAGACAGTAGACTTTACATCGCCGTATTACTATGCATCCATTGTTGCGCTTGTGAAGGCAGACGGCCCTTATGCGAATGCAAAAGGAATGAGCGAGCTTGCCGGATGCAATGCGACCAGTCAGATGAATACCGTATGGTATGATAAGTGTCTGGATCAGATTCCGGATGTAAACAAGCAGACTGCAAAGAAGACCGCGACTGATATGACGGTTGCTCTTTTGGCAGGCGAGTGCGATGTCGTTGTTACGGATGCTCCGACCGCGATGGGCGCAGTTGCTGCAAATCCGGAGCTTGTGATGCTCGATTTTACCGGAAGCGATGATAACTTTGAAGCATCTGAAGAAGACATCAACATCGGAATCTCTGTGAAAAAAGGAAACACAGCGCTTCTTGATGAATTAAATGAAGCCCTTTCAAATCTCAGCGAAGAGGATTTCAATGAGTGGATGCAGGAGGCAATTGAGGTTCAGCCCCTGTCACAGGATTGATCAAACAGGAAATACGAATCATAAGGGAACTCCGTAAATCCATGCACTGCACCTTTTGTGAGTGCATGGATTTTGCGCGGTAAGGCCGTGTTTGATTGCGGCGGATTGGAGATAAAATGAAACGGAACAGTACGAGAAAAATTCCTGTCAGACAATTTGTCACGCGTCTGGCTGGTATTATCATCATTGCGGTCGTGGCAGCACTTCTGGTGGCCTATTATTTTGAGGCCATGCGTCAGACCGCGGATATGCGTGTCGGAGATATGAATTACATGCAGACAGTGATGTTTGTTGTCCATAAATATGGTCCGAGTATGCTGCGGGGTGCCGGTTATTCCCTTCTGATCGCGGCCGTTGGTACCGTGATCGGATGCTTGATCGGTTTTGCCGTGGGAATATTACAGACGATACCGGTGGAATCAAATGACGGGCTGGTCAAAAAGGCCGGGATGTTTATTGTGAAACTGATCTGTACGGTATATGTGGAAGTCTTCCGCGGCACTCCCATGATGGTGCAGGCTGTATTCATCTACTATGGCGCGACCATGCTGTTCGGGATTCACATGGGAGCCCTGAGTGCGGGATTCTTTATCGTTTCCATCAACACCGGTGCCTATATTGCGGAGAGTGTGCGCGGAGGTATTATTTCCGTGGATCCCGGCCAGGTGGAAGGCGCAAAATCAATTGGCATGAATCATTTCAAGACGATGCTTTATGTGGTATTTCCGCAGGCGCTCAGAAATATCATGCCCCAGATCGGCAACAACTTCATTATCAATATCAAGGACAGCTGTGTCCTTTCCGTCATCAGTGTGGTAGAGCTGTTTTTTGCCTCCTCTTCGGCGGCCGGTGCCTATTACAAATATTTCGAAGTATACACCGTGACCATGGTGATGTATCTTGTCATGACACTTTCTATTTCCCGGCTTCTTCGCTGGATGGAGAGTAAAATGGACGGACCGGAGAACTTCGTGCTGGCACACTACGATACTTTGTCGGAAACCTCCGGAACACTCAGTGTCAACCGGAATCATGATATAAGGGGGAATCTGTAATGGAGCAGTCAAGAGAGAAAATAATCGAGGTAAAACATCTGGGCAAATCCTTTGGCGACAATCAGGTCCTCTATGATATTGATTTTTCCTGCTATAAGGGAGATGTTACCTGTATCATCGGAGCCAGCGGAAGCGGAAAATCAACCCTGCTTCGGTGCATCAACCTTCTGGGCAGCCCGACTTCCGGAGATATTCTGTACCACGGTGACAGCATATTGAGCGGAGATTTCAATCTTTCCCAGTACCGCGCGAAGGTGGGCATGGTATTTCAGCAGTTCAATCTGTTTTACAACATGAATGTGCTGAAAAACTGTACGATCGGGATGACGAAGGTCCTCCATATTCCGGAAGCGGAGGCAAGGGAAGAGGCTTTGAAAAACTTAAGCAAGGTTGGGATGGCCCAGTATATCAATGCCAAACCGCGCCAGCTTTCCGGTGGGCAGTGCCAGCGTGTGGCCATCGCCCGCGCACTTTCCATGCGGCCGGAGGTCCTGCTGTTCGATGAACCGACATCGGCGCTTGATCCTCAGATGGTCGGAGAGGTTCTGGAAGTCATGCAGAACCTGGCAAAAGAAGGTCTCACCATGATCGTGGTGACCCATGAGATGGCTTTTGCCAGAGACGTCTCCAACCGTGTGATCTATATGGCGGACGGCGTCATCTGTGAAGAGGGTTCCCCGAAGGAAATTTTTGAGAATCCGCAGAACGAGCGGACCAAAGAATTCTTAAGCCGTTTCAGAGGAGCTATTTAACATAGAATAAATTGCTGGAAAGAGGTGAACAGGATGAATATTTCATTTCCGTTAGTTTTGGATGGTGCTACCGGCACACAGCTTCAGAAAAAAGGTTTTGATAACAAAACGGGTACGGAGGAGTGGGTTCTGAATCATCCGGAGGCTATTCAGGAGATTCAGCGGGCCTATGCGGCGGCCGGAAGCGATGTGATCTATGCACCGACTTTTGGAGCAAACCGGGTAAAACTGGAGGCCAATGGGATTTCTGGTCAGGTGGAAGATTACAATGCCCGTCTTGTGGCGCTTTCCCGCGAGGCGGCAGGCGGGAACGTACTGGTGGCCGGAGATATTTCTCCCATCGGGAAATTTCTGGAACCCATGGGAGATGCATCATTTGAAGAAATGTATGATATCTACAGAGAGCAGGCAGCAGCCCTGGAAGCTGCCGGTGTGGATCTGTATGTGATCGAGACCATGATGACGGTCCCGGAGGCAAGAGCAGCTGTACTTGCAGTGAAGAGTGTGAGCGAAAAGCCGGTTTTTGTCACCTTCACCTGTGATAAAAACGGACGCACTCTGGGAGGAACCGATGTGATGGCAGCTCTTTGCATCATGCAGGGAATGGGAGTGGATGCTTTCGGCTTGAACTGTTCCGTTGGGCCGGAAGATATGCTCATGCAGATCCGAAGGATGAGCCGGATCGCGCAGATTCCTCTGATCGCGAAACCGAATGCCGGTATGCCGGATACCGTGGATGGAAAAGTAGTTTATCATTGTCCGCCGGAGGAGTTTACCTCCGTAACGCGCCAGTTTGCCGAAGCCGGGGTCGGTGTGTTCGGAGGCTGCTGCGGAACAGAAGAGAGCCACATCGCAGCGCTGCGCGGAATCGTTGATCAGCTGGATTTTTCCTTTGGGAGTCAGGAGGAAGGGGAAAACCGGTATACAGCGACGGAAACGGAGCTGATTGAACTGGACAGGAATCCGGATATTGCAGATCCGGTCCCCTGCGATGAAGATCTGGCAGAGGCGGCTGAGGATGCAGCCGATGAAGAACAGATTCTGTGCATTGCGCTGATTGGAGAAGAGGAACTTGAAAACCTGACAGAGAATCAGTATGCCTTTACAACACCGGTATGCTTTTCCTGTGAGGACGGAGCTCTTCTTGAAAAAGCCCTGCGGCTGTATCAGGGCAGAGCATTGTATCAGGGGAATCTTTCCGCAGAGGAACTGAAACCTCTGAAAGACCGGTATGGTCTGATTACAAAAGAATAGGAGAAGAAGGAAGCATGAGAGGAGCCTTTTTTATCGGTCCGGATGCGGAACCGAAATTTGAGGTCAGAGAAATGACACTGCGTGCGCCGGGGCCGCGTGAGGTCCTGGTGCGCAATAAAGCATGCGGTGTATGTGGAACGGATGTGCATATCTATCACGGAGAAGCCGGGTCGGCTGAGGTGACGCCGCCGGTTGTTCTCGGACATGAGTTTTCCGGCATAGTGGAAGCGGTTGGCGAAGAAGTCACACTGGTGAAACCCGGTGATCATGTGGCAATTGATCCGAACATGTACTGCGGTACCTGCATGCCCTGCCGCATGGGAAGCAAGCAGAATTGTGAGCACCTGTTTGCGCTGGGCGTAAATGTAAACGGCGGTTTTGCGGAGTATTCTCTTTGCCCGGAGACACAGTGCTTTGCTGTGGATGAGAGGATCAGCTTTGAGGAGGCTGCCATGGCGGAGCCTCTGGCATGTGTGATCCACGGTATTGATAAGGCACAGATCCGCCCGGGCCAGGTCGTTCTGGTCATCGGAGGCGGAACAATCGGGCTTCTGATGGTCCAGATGGCAAAACTGTCCGGAGCCGCTGCAGTTATTTTAAGTGAGCCGATCGCGATGCGCAGGGAAATCGGACTGGAGGTCGGTGCAGATGCCGTGATTGATCCGCTCAGCGAGAAAGTTCCGGAAAGAATCCGGGAAATCTGCGGCAGAAACGGAGCGGATGTCATACTGGAATGTGTAGGGAAGCCGTTTGCGGTGGAGCAGGCATTCGCTGCAGCGGATTTTCATGCGAACATTGTCCTGTTCAGTGTCCCGGCCGTGGATGCAACCGTGCCGCTTCCGCTCTTTGACATCTATAAAAAAGAACTGCATATATGCGGATCCATGATTAATCCGGATACGCATCAGCGGGCCGTAAATCTGATCAATTCCGGGCGGCTGGAGCTAAAGAAACTGATCACTCACCGCTTTGATCTGGATTATATGGAAGAGGCCATCCGCATGCAGATGGGCAGCGAATCGATTAAAGTAGTGGTCTGCCCGTAAGAACAGCAGATCAGGAGTATTTTTTATGCGTTTGATTAGAAAGAAAATCGTATTAAACCTGTGTATGATCGCGCTGGGAGCCATCATAGCGGCTTTTGCCATTGAGGAATTCCTGGTTCCCTGCCTGATCCTGGATGGCGGGGTAATCGGCATTGGCATAATGGTCAACAATCTGACCGGTGTCTCGCTGAGTATCCTGACGATTGTTTTTAATGTTCCGTTTCTGATTGCAGGCGCCAGAAAGATGGGCTATTCATTTATTTTAAAATCGGCTTTTGCCATGGTTATTTTCTCCGTCTTTCTGGAAGTGTTCTCCCCGCTCACAAACATGACAGATGAGTATCTGCTCGCTGTCTGCTTTGGCGGCGTTATTCTCGGTGTGGGAGTAGGACTGGTGATCCGCTTCGGCGGCTGCCTCGACGGGACAGAGACCGTAGCGATCCTGCTGAACCGGAAATTTAACCTGCCGGTGGGACGCACCGTCCTGATTTTTAATGTGATTATCTATGTCGTTGCGGGCTTTCTCTTCGGATTTGACCGCGCCATGTACAGTCTGCTCACATATTTCGTCACATCGAAGGTCCTTGATTTTGTTGAGACGGGACTGGAGCAGGCGAAAGCAGCAATGATTATCACGGATGAAGGAAAGGAGATTGCCGACCGCATTTATAAGGAACTCGGAAGAACGGTCACAGTCATGTATGGTCAGGGACTCGTGAGCGGGAAAAAGGTGGTTATGTACTGTGTTTTAAGCCGGTTTGAAATCTTTGAATTGAAGCGCATTATCAATTCCGTTGACACCTCTGCTTTTATAACGATCAGTGATGTGTCAGAAATCATAGGGACGCATGTAAAGAAGAGCGGGCAGATCACTCCGGAAATACAGGAAGCGCTGTTTCTGGAGCGCGGGAAGCAGGACATGGATGCGGAAAGCACAAAATAAGCAGTTGCAATTGTAAAAAAAATCCGCTATACTACAGGGGTATTTGCGGATATGGCGGAATTGGCAGACGCGCTGGTTTTAGGTACCAGTGGGAGACCGTGCAGGTTCGAGTCCTGTTATCCGCATAAAGTTTTAACACCTGTTGTCAAATGTCGTGAAATGTTTGAAAAAGCAAGGAAAATCAAGGCTTTGTGAACATACACGAGTGATAACAGGTGTTTTCTTGTTTTATTAGATGTCATGTAAAAAGTGGGTCAGAAAGTGGGTCAATAAGGGGTTAGGGGTCTGCCGGAAACGTTTTTTCAGACACGGTTAGTTGTATAATCAACCGCCGCTTTCAATATTCAGCGCAGGATTCTCGTGACTTTAGTCGTGAGAGGAATGCGCCAAATTAACATTTTCGTCTTCAGCATGGGTTTCATACCTGCGCTGAAGATTGAAGCCTCCGGCGGACCGCAGGCGCGCAAGCGGAAAGCGCGCCGCGGCAAGTACGCCGAGGCGTACTTGATAAAAGGCTGCTGCCGGAATAGCAACACCTTAATGATCTGATGCAGTTCGGTATATTCATCATGGCATTGCTGACATTCATTTATTTGACTTGTCGATGATGTATTAAGGCATAGAAAAAACCACCCCAAAACTTTGACTGAGCACTGGGATGGTATTTTCTATCTAAGTATCTGGTCAACCACTTTGTGGGCGGTTGTTCCTTTTACATTCTTAATATATCATATCCGGCAGCAGGACGCAAGGAATTATTCGACCTGGTTGCAGTCCGGATAATTGGTGATCAGGTTTCCCTGTTCACAGACACGCATAACACAATATATCATCTCAGTGTGAGAGACCCCAACTTCTTAAGTGGCGAGCGAGACTTGAAACTTAAAACACGTCTTTACAGATGTTCTGAAAGAAGGTATGATTGATTATAAATATTATAAGGAGGAAAAGATATGTCTCAGGCAATCGTTGCCATTGTGATTTTTGCTATTGTGATTGCGAGGCTCGTTGTCTCATCGAGGATGCAGTCTGCGCAAAAGAAAAACGCAGCGAATGACAGGCCGGCCCGGCCGCGAGCTGCGGAATCAGCATCTGTAAAGACCGAAAATGTGAAAAAAACTGCCCGTTCTGCCAGACCGAATGTGCAGACAAACAGAAAGGCTGTGCCCAGACCGAATGTACAGGAAAACAAAAAGACTGCGCCCAGACCGAATGCCCCGTCAGACAGAAGAACTGTTCCGGAACCGAATGTGCCTCAGAGCCGTTCTTATCAGAGGCCGTCAGAGGAAACTGCGCCGGCATACAGCCGGCAGAAACATACCAGCGGCAAAAGAACCGGCAGCAGCGCGCGGAGCGATGTGAAACAGCAGAAACCTTCCAAAAGTGCGATCCTGGATGCGGCGAAGGTCAATACACAGGAGGTTGAACTGGAAAATGACCGTGATGCATTGGTGACAGATAATCTGATGGACCGTGTGTATGATGTAATGGTGAAGGGGCCGGATGACAGGATTGCTTTCGGAAGAGATTTTATAGCCGAGGCTACAGAAATGCTGAATCGGTATACCATTCCCGGGCAGCAGTAAACCGGAGATCTGAATTGTGTAAAGTGAGGAATGACAGATGGCACAGAATCATCCGCTGCCGGGAGAATTATACCGGCATTTTAAAAACAGAGTTTATCAGATCATTACCATTGCGTATCATTCGGAAACGATGGAACGCTATGTGGTCTATCAGGCGTTGTACGGAGATTTTAAGACCTATGTGCGGCCGTATGATATGTTCATAAGTGAAGTGGATCACGAGAAGTATCCGGACGTGGAACAGAAGTATCGTTTCACTTATATAGGAAATGCGGCAGAAGCCAGACAGGAAGAGAAGAAAGAAGAGAAGAAAGAACAGAAGCCGGAACAGGAGCCGGAACAGGATGCGGACCGCATGGATTCTGAGCCGGTCAATCCCTGGCTGGAACGCTTCCTTGACGCGGAAGAGTTTGATGAGAAATACAAGATCATCTGTGACATGGAAGAGGAAGTGACGGAGCGGCTGATTGACGATATTGCCGTGGTCATGGATTTTTCCATTCCGCAGGGGGATCTGAGCGACCGGTATGAACAGCTGAAATACTGTATGCGCACCCGGAGCAGATACGAGAACAGCAGACTGCGTTAAGGCGTATATCCGTGCCTGCTGATATAGCTGTTATGGTATCTGGAGTCATAGGTCACATCCGTTGAGAACCATGCAGGAGGAGTGAACGAAACGGCTTCTTCTTCGCTGGCAAATTCTACTTCAGCCATGATCAGCGGCGCTGCATCCTGTTTGAAAATATCAAGCTCGATCGTATGCTTCCCGTAGGGGATGCAGTACCGGTCTTTTGCGATATAAATGCCGTCCGTTTTGGATTTGAGATGTTCATAGGCATCGGCGGTGAGAGGCAGGTTATATTCCTCGCGGCTCATCATTCCGGCGGATTTGTAAGTCAGAATGTAATCGTTGTCCTGCCTGCGGATCCGCACGACCGGATCCGTACACAGATATCCCTGTTCGATGTGGCGGCAGGGATAGGACGAAAGGTTTTCGGGAAGAGAAGAAATTAAAAATTTACGTTCGATTTCCATAATGCTGAAGACTCCTGTATCATCTCAGTGTTATTGAATAGTTTGTAATGGACTGAGGGAATCAGTCCTTTTAAGTATAGTCGAAAACGGGAAGAAGGGAAAGGGGTATCATGAGTAAAATTGCAGTTTTGGCGGTGGATAATACAGAAGAGGTGGAATGCCTGACAACGGTGGACTTCTGCAGACGCGCAGGCATAGAGGTCACCCTGGTTTCTGCGGCGAAGAACCGTCAGATCCATGGAAGCCATCAGATTGTTTTTCATGCAGACACCGTGTTTGATGAGGTGGATTTTGATTCCTTTGACGGAGTGGTTTTTCCGGGCGGACCGGGAACGGCAGATCTCGGTGCGGTGAAAGGCGTGCGCAGCCTTGCGGAAAGATTTCTGAACGAAGGGAAGCTTGTTGCGGCAATCTGCGCCGCTCCCGGCATGCTTTCGGAAACCGGATTGTTAAAAGGGAAAACGGCTGCGGGTTATCCGGGATGCAGACCGGAAGGGCAGGCTCTCTGGACGGAGAATCAGACAGAAACTGACAAAAATCTCATCACGGGAAAGGGACCGGGCACTGCTGCAGCTTTCGCTGTCGAGATTATACGATATCTGGAGGGTGAAAAAAAGGCAGAGGAAATCCGGCAATCCACCATGATGCCGTAATCAGGTATACCGGATCGAACCACGAAAAAAAGGACTGGAATATTCCAGCCCTTTTTTCTGCTTGCAGGATCTCGCAGATTACAATTACTTATTGGACATCTGCTCTTCCTGTTTTTTGATCATTTTGCGAACCATCTCGCCGCCGATCGAACCGGCTTCACGGGAAGTAAGATCACCGTTGTCACCATCTTTCAGGGTAACACCCAGCTCAGAAGCTACTTCCTGTTTAAAACGATCCATAGCACCCTTTGATTCGGGTACGCTCATCTTGTTTGAGCTGTTAGAAGAACTACTCATGTTTTTACACCTCCGTAATATGTCTTCTCTATAATAAAGGCAGAAGGCTTATCCGTCAGAGCTGATTTGTTCTGATCATAAGCTTGCTGTCTTGATGCTAGTATGAACAGCACAAAGAAATATATAACTGGAAATCACTGGAAGAGGCGGGGCTGCAGAATGGAGAAAGCATGTTGGATTTATGCTTGCATTTAGCATTTTGCTATGTTATAATTCCTAAATGACTGTAAGCGGCCGTAGTGCGCCTTTTTTTATCATGGATTTCTGCAATCTGCACTATCAGGCGAAGGGCGTACAGCTGCATAATGATAATACCAGGAGGAAATGACGAATGAGCGTACAGGTTGAGAACTTAGAGGAGAAGAATACAGTAAAGCTGACCATTGAGGTGCCGGCGGAAGAACTGGAGAAAGCACTGCAGAGAGCTTACAATAAGCAGAAGAAAAGCATCAGCATTCCCGGATTCCGTAAGGGAAAAGTGCCCAGACAGATCGTTGAGAAGATGTATGGACCGGCCGTGTTCTATGAGGATGCTGCCAATGATCTGATCCCGCAGGCATACAGCGATGCCGCAAAAGAAAGCGGACAGGATATTGTATCCAGACCTGTTATTGATATTGTCCAGATCGAGAAGGGCAATCCCTTTATTTTCACAGCACAGGTTGCTGTAAAACCGGAAGTGACACTGGGCAAATATGTCGGCGTTACTGTTACA
The DNA here is from genome assembly GCA_946546945.1 of uncultured Lachnospiraceae bacterium. Lineage (GTDB taxonomy): Bacteria > Bacillota > Clostridia > Lachnospirales > Lachnospiraceae > Eubacterium_I. The sequence goes on along the minus strand of CAMNOU010000012.1, from coordinate 81,750 downwards.
GAGATCGACACAGAGGTTTCCGATGAAGAAGTGGACACTGCGATCAATAAAGAGCGCGAGAACAATGCGCGTCTTGTTACTGTAGAGGACAGAGCTGTCGAGAAAGGGGATACCGCTGTTATTGATTATGAGGGAACTGTGGACGGAGTTCCTTTCGACGGCGGAAAGGCAGAGAACCATTCTCTGGAGATTGGTTCCGGACAGTTCATTCCGGGATTTGAGGATCAGCTGATCGGAAAGAATACCGGCGATGAGCTGGATGTAAATGTTACATTCCCGGAGGAATATCACGCGAAAGATCTTGCAGGCAAAGACGCTGTCTTCAAAGTAAAGATCCATGAGATCAAGACCAAAGAGATCCCTGAGCTGGATGATGAGTTTGCACAGGATGTATCCGAATTTGATACCGTTGATGAGTACAAAGAGAGTGTTAAAGCGAAACTGAAAGAGCAGAAAGCTGCCAACGCAAAGCGCGTTCAGCAGGATGAGGCTCTCGAGAAAGTCATCGAGGATTCTCAGATGGACATTCCCGAAGCTATGATTCAGACCCAGTGCGATAACATGATCAATCAGTTCGCACAGCAGATGGCACAGAGCGGTCTTTCCATCGATCAGTATATGCAGATGTCCGGATCGACCATCGACCAGCTTCGTGAGCAGATCCGCCCGGATGCGGAAAAGCGCATTAAGAGCGATCTGGTACTGGATGCCATTGCAAAAGCGGAAAATATTGAGGTTTCCGAGGAAGACATCGATGCTGAGCTCGCAAAGATGGCTGAGGCATACAAGATGGAAGTTGAGCAGTTAAAGAGCTATATGGGAGAGGACGAGAAGGAAAACATGAAGATCGATATCTCCTGTGAGCGTGCTCTGAACATCATTACCGAAGGCATGCAGCCCCAGGCAAAAGCTGAGGACGCAGCCGGAGAAGAAGCAAAAGAGGAAAACGGCGGGGAGGAGTAATCCTGACTGCCCGGATGAAATAAAGAGTCAACAATAAGCAGATCGTGCCGGCCTGGCCGGTCTGCTGTTTTTAGGAGGCATACCACTATGAGTTTAGTACCTTATGTTGTTGAGCAGACCAGCAGAGGCGAGCGCAACTATGATATTTATTCCCGTTTATTAAAAGACAGAATCATTTTCCTTGGCGAAGAAGTAAATGAGACGACCGCAAGCCTTACTGTTGCCCAGCTCTTGTTTCTGGAGTCAGAGGATCCGGGCAAGGATATTCAGCTTTATATCAATTCTCCCGGCGGAGTCGTATCCGCAGGGCTTGCCATTTATGATACGATGCAGTACATCAAGTGTGATGTGTCGACGATCTGTATCGGACTTGCGGCAAGCATGGGAGCATTTCTTCTTGCCGGCGGAGCCAAAGGAAAACGTTTCGCCCTTCCGAATGCGGAAATTATGATCCATCAGCCTTCCGGCGGAGCCAAAGGACAGGCGACCGATATTCAGATCGTAGCAAACAATATTCTGAAGACGAAAGAACGCCTGAATCGCATACTGGCCGAAAATACAGGCAAACCTTTGGATGTGATCGCGGCTGATACAGAAAGAGATAATTTCATGTCGGCAGAGGAAGCAAAGGAATATGGTCTGATCGACACGGTGATTATGAACAGACAGTAGATTTGGAGGTAAAATGGCTGGAAAAAACAATACGGATAGCAGAATTCACTGCTCATTCTGCGGCAAAACACAGGATCAGGTAAATAAGCTGATTGCCGGAACCAACGGTACGTATATCTGTGATCTGTGTGTAGATATTTGCAATGAGATTCTGGAGGAAGAACTGGGAGAAGACAGAGAGAGGATCCAGTCAGATATCAATCTGTTAAAGCCGGAAGAATTGAAAGCATTTCTGGATGAATATGTCATCGGACAGGAGCAGGCAAAAAAGGTTCTTTCTGTAGCAGTATACAATCATTATAAGAGAATCCTCGCGGACAGAGATATGGATGTAGAGCTTCAGAAGAGCAATATCCTGATGCTTGGGCCGACCGGCTGCGGCAAGACGCTGCTGGCGCAGACTCTGGCAAGAATCCTGAACGTGCCGTTCGCGATTGCGGATGCGACCACTCTGACGGAAGCCGGATATGTAGGAGAGGATGTAGAGAATATCCTCCTGAAAATCATACAGGCAGCAGATTATGATATTGAAAAAGCAGAGTATGGCATTATTTATATCGATGAGATTGACAAAATTACGAGAAAGTCAGAGAATGCTTCGATTACAAGAGATGTATCCGGAGAGGGTGTTCAGCAGGCGCTGCTGAAAATACTCGAGGGGACTCTTGCATCCGTACCGCCGCAGGGGGGACGGAAACATCCGCAGCAGGAACTGATACCGATCGATACAACAAATATCCTGTTTATTTGCGGAGGAGCTTTTGACGGAATTGAACGCGTGATTGAGAATCGTATGGACCGCGGGTCGATTGGATTCAACTCAGAACTGATGGTAAAAAATGATAAAAATGTCAGTGAGATCCTGAAGGAGGCGCTGCCCCAGGATTTCGTAAAATATGGCATGATTCCAGAGTTTATGGGGCGTGTTCCTGTCACAGTTTCGCTGGAGGCGCTGGAGAAAGAGGATCTGATCCGGATTCTGAAAGAGCCGAAGAATTCTCTGATCAAGCAGTATCAGAAGCTGTTTGAGCTGGATGGGGTGGAACTTGTCTTTGAGGATGAAGCCCTGGAAGCCATCGCGGAGATGTCTCTGGAAAGAAAAACCGGAGCGAGAGGTCTGCGGGCGATCATGGAAAATGTCATGATGGATATGATGTATCGTATCCCTTCCGATGACAGGATTGTAAAATGTACGATCACAAGAGCAGCAGTTGAGGGAAGCAAAGCGGCTGAGATTGAATACCGTGTAGCATAATGTGTTAGTGTTTAGTGGGCGGAGTCATGAATGACCCCGCCCTTACTTCCATGGCCGCAGAAGTGTCCCGCCAGGAAGCAAAGGAGAAGAAGATGAGTGAACTTTTACAGGAAATGCCGGCAGTGGCGCTGCGAAGTGTCTGCATTTTACCGGGGGCGGTGACCCACTTTGACATAAACCGGAAAAAATCTGTGCGGGCGGTCGAAGAGGCCATGCGCGCAGGCGGCAGGATTTTTCTCGTGACACAGAAGGATATACAGGCAGAGGATCCGGATGAGGAACAGGTATACCGGATTGGAACGATTGCTTCGATCAAACAGATCATAAAGCTTCAGAATGATGTTGTCCGCGTCATCGTTGACGGACTGCGCAGAGCAGAACTTGCTTATTTTATGGAAGAGGAAGCATACCTTCGGGCACAGATCGTTCTTTTTACCAATGAATCTGTGCCGATTCCGGCTGATGTGGAGGAAGCCATGCTCAGAAGTCTTCAGGAGACGCTGGTGGAATATGTGAATGCAAATCCGCAGGTCGGCAACGAACTGAGAAAGCAGATGGAGGGCCTGACAAAATTGGATTCCTTTATGGATATCGTCGGGAACAGTCTGCCGATTCCGTTCCAGAAGAAACAGGAGATTCTCAATGCGGTCCGGCCGGATGAGCGGTATGAAGTACTTATGGCAACGCTGATCAAAGAAACTGATGTCATGAGAATCAAAAATGAGATTCAGCAAAAGGTAAGAGAGCGCGTTGACAAGAATCAAAAGGAGTATATTTTAAGGGAACAGATCAAGGTAATCCGGGAGGAACTCGGAGAAGATGATATGGACTCTGAAATTGAGCAGTTCGAACGTTCTGTTGAGGAACTGGAGGCAGAGGATTATGTACGGGAACGTCTGAGAAAAGAGATCCGGCGTTTGAAATCTGTTTCCGGGAATGCTGCTGAGAGCACTGTTTTGCGGACTTACCTGGAGACGATGCTGGAACTTCCGTGGAATAAACGCTCTGAGGACAACACGGATCTGAAAAATGCGCAGAAAGTCCTGGATGAAGACCATTATGGTCTGGAAAAAGTAAAAGAACGGGTGCTGGAATTCCTGGCGGTCCGGCATCTTACGAATGGAGGAGCAAGCCCGATCCTGTGTCTGGTAGGACCTCCCGGAACCGGAAAGACAAGCGTTGCGAAGTCCGTAGCGCGCGCACTGGAAAAACAGTATGTCCGGATCAGTCTTGGCGGAGTCCGGGATGAGGCGGAAATCAGAGGGCACAGGAGAACCTACGTGGGAGCTATGCCGGGGCGAATCGTTCAGGGGCTCAAAAACGCAGGGGTGAAGAATCCTCTGATGCTGCTGGATGAGATTGATAAAATGAGCAGTGATTATAAAGGGGACACGGCTTCGGCAATGCTTGAAGTTCTGGATTCAGAACAGAATGTCCGCTTCAATGATCACTATGTGGATATGCCGGTCGATCTTTCGGAGGTATTGTTCATCGCTACAGCCAATGATATGCAGATGATACCGAAACCTCTGCTTGACCGTATGGAACTGATTGAAGTCAGCAGCTATACAGCCAATGAAAAGATGCATATCGCAAAAGAGCATCTGATTGAAAAACAGAAGCGGATCAACGGTCTGCTTCCGGAACAGCTGATGATTACTGATGAAGCGCTGCAGACAATGATAGATTCCTATACCAGAGAAGCGGGTGTGCGTTCACTGGAGCGCAAAATCGGGCAGATCTGCCGCAAGGCGGCGCGCGATATTTATGAAGAGAACTGCCAGTGTGTATCTGTGACCAGAGAACAGCTGGAAAAATATCTGGGGAAAGAACGCTACCGCGTCGACAAGAAGAATGAAGAAGACGAAGCAGGAATCGTCCGGGGCCTGGCATGGACCAGTGTGGGCGGGACGACCCTGCAGATCGAAGTGAATATCATGCCCGGGAAAGGAGAATTCAAACTGACCGGTCAGCTGGGAGATGTTATGAAGGAATCTGCCCAGGCCGGAATCAGCTACATCCGTTCGGTAAGCGAAACTTACCATATTGATCACAATTTTTTCTCTGAAAATGATATTCATATACATATTCCGGAGGGAGCTGTTCCCAAGGACGGCCCTTCTGCCGGCATTACCATGGCAACGGCAATGCTGTCAGCGATTACCGGACGAAAAGTACGGTCAGATGTCGCTATGACTGGTGAGATCACGCTTCGCGGGAGAGTACTCCCGATCGGCGGACTGAAAGAGAAACTTCTGGCAGCAAAAACGGCGGGCATCCGGATCGTTTGCGTTCCGGAAAAAAACGAGCCGGATGTTGCTGAGATAGATGATGAGATCAAAGACGGACTAGATATCCGGTTCGTCAGCCATATGGAGCAGGTACTGAAGATTGCACTGCGTTAAGGGCAGGTTCAGAGAAAGGAGAAAGGATGATTATCAGAAATGCTGCTCTGGAGACGGTTTGCGGATATACAAGCAAACTTCCGGAGAATACAAAGCCTGAAATAGCCTTTGCGGGAAAATCAAATGTCGGAAAATCCTCGCTGATCAATGTCCTGATGTGCCGGAAATCGCTGGCACGCACATCCGGACAGCCGGGGAAGACGCAGACCATTAATTTCTATAATATTAATGATGAATTGTATCTGACCGATCTGCCCGGATACGGTTTCGCGAAGGTTTCCCAGACGGAAAAGGAAAAGTGGGGAAAGATGATTGAAAAATATCTGAATACCTCAAAGCAGCTCAGGGCAGTTTTCCTGCTGGTCGATATTCGGCATGATCCGTCTGCCAATGATAAAATGATGTATGAATGGATGGTCTATCAGGGCTTCCATCCGATCATTATCGCTACGAAACTGGACAAAATTAAGAAAAGCCAGCTGCAAAAGCAGCTGAAAGCGATCAGAAACGGATTGAACACAGAACCCGGGACTGTGATTATTCCCTTTTCCGCCCAGACCAGACAGGGGAGAGAAGAGATCTGGGACCTTGTGAACCGTCTTTTAGAAGAGGAATCCTGATGAAAAATAAATATGTTTATGTCGGCATTCTGCTGGCGGTCATTCTGGCAGTTTCCGCGGGACTGACATCTCTGTATGTTCACAGGAAAGGGCATTCGGCAGCGGCGGAGGAGCTGAATGTCGTCACATCTTTTTATCCGGTGTATATTGCGGCCGCCAATGTTACGGATGCATGCGGGGGAGTCAGACTGCAGAATTTAAGTGAGCCGCAGACCGGCTGCCTGCACGATTATCAGCTGACATCAGAGGATATGAAGCTTTTGTCAACAGCGGATATCTTTATCGTAAATGGAGGGGGGATCGAATCCTTCCTGGAGGATATCGCGAAGGAGTATCCGGATCTGACGGTCATTAATGCCTGCGAAGGGATTTCTCTTACGGAGGACAATGCCCATGCCTGGATGAGCATGGAGCTGTATAAGGAGCAGATAAGAAATATCTGTGACGGACTCGGCAGGGCAGATGCATCCAGACGGGATCAGTATGCCGAAAACGCAGACCGCTATATCCGGGAGATTGAGGATCTGCAGCAGGAATATCAGGATCTGTACGCATCTGTTTCGGGTACACCGGTTGTCCTGTTCCATGAAGCGTATGAATATCTGGCAGAAGAGTATGGGATGGAGGTTGCTGCGCTCCTGGACCTGGATGAAGAACGGCAGGTCAGTGCGGGCGAGGTGGCACAGATTCTGCAAGTAATAGAAACAGAAAATGTACCGGTCATATTTGCTGAAGAACTGTACGGAAAAGCGATGGGAGATATGATGGAGAGGGAAACCGGCATACAGGTCCTTTATCTGGACGCGCTGAATCGCGGAGATTACGAAGATAAAGACAGTTACCTGACCCATATGAGAGCAAACCTGGAGCTGATCCGGTCACAGCTGGATCCTATGTCCGGGGACAGATGATAAGAGCGGAGGAAATATGCCAGGAAAACTTATCCAGCCGTGCGGTCTGCACTGTATCCGGATCAAGGATCTCGGGGTGACCGTGGGCGAACAGGAGATATTGAAAAACATAAATTTACATATTCATTGCGGCAATCTGGCTGCTGTTATCGGGAAAAACGGGGCCGGAAAATCAACGCTGATCCGTGCGATTCTCGGGGAAGTCGGCCATACCGGGAAAATAGAGTTTTCGATGCATGACAGAAAGACCCTGAACAGGATCGGGATTCAGATGAAAATCGGCTACGTGCCGCAGTCTTTGAATATCGAAAAAAAGACGCCGATCAGTGTGTATGATATGATCGCGTGCTATCAGAGCAACTATCCGGTCTTTCTGAAAAAAAATAAGAACCTGTACCGTAAAATCAGGGAGAATCTGGCGATTTTTCAGGCGGATGATCTGATCGATAAGCAAGTCTGCAATCTTTCGGGAGGAGAGACGCAGAGAGTGCTCTTATCGATGGCGATCATGGACGAGCCGGATCTGCTGCTTTTGGATGAGCCTGTCTCGGGGATCGATCAGAATGGCATGGATCTTTTTTACTACACCATTTCGGAGCTGAAAAAACACTATGATCTGGCGGTCATCCTGATTTCGCATGATCTCGATTATGTTGCGCGATATGCGGACCAGGTCATTCTGATCGATGAAAAGACGGTCGCGCGCCAGGGAACCGTGCAGCAGGTGTATGAGAGCCCGGAATTTCTGAATGTATTCGGCGCATTTGATCTGAATAATTATAAGCCGAGACGTGCCGCGTTGAAAAAGGAGGGAAACTAAGAATGACTCTTTTTACATCCCTTTTTCAATACGACTTTATGATTCTGGCCTTTGCGGCGGTCCTCATTATTTCCCCGCTGTTCGGGCTGCTCGGGACCATGGTCGTCAATAACAAAATGGCCTTTTTTTCGGATGCTCTGGGACATTCCGCTCTGACAGGAATTGCAGTCGGAATCATCTTCGGAATCCCGGACACCAACCTGGCCATGGTATTGTTTGGCGTCGCGTTTGCAATTCTGCTGAACTGGATCAAGGAAAAAAGCTCCGCTTCGACGGACACGCTTATTTCTGTGTTCTCATCCTGCTGTATTGCCATCGGACTTGCCATCCTGTCGCGCGGAGGTAATTTCAGCAAATATTCCAGCCTGCTGCTGGGAGATGTTTTAAGTATAACAAAAAGAGAAATTATTTACCTGCTGCTGATTCTGATCGCAACCGTTGTCTTCTGGATTGTCTGCTATAATCGCCTTCAGGCGATCAGTCTGCATAAAACACTTGCAAAGAGCAAACACTTCCGGATCAGGATGATAGAAAACCTGTTTTCGATATTTATCGCATTGATCGTCATGCTGTCGATTAAATGGATCGGAATCCTGCTGATTAACGCATTATTGATCCTGCCTGCCGCATCCGCCAGGAACATCGCGGAAAATGTCAGGGAATATCACTTGTTCTCGATCATATTCTCCCTGTTTTCAGGAGTGCTCGGCCTGTTTATTTCCTATTATACAGACATGGCGACAGGACCGATGATCATTATCATTGCGTCAGTTATCTTTTTTTCGACGTATTTTTACGGAAGAAACCGGTGAGGAAACAAGAATATGAATGCGAATAAACAAATCAGTTATTTAAAAAACCACAAATCCACCATGATCGGAATCCGTCAAAGCGTGAAATCGTCGGTCTGCATCCCGCTGATTTCGACAAACAGCGGATTTGAGGTCCTGTTTGAAAAGCGCTCGCTGAATATCGAAAGTCAGCCCGGCGATATCTGTTTTCCGGGAGGAATGGTGGAACCCGGAGAAACAACGCAGGAAGCGGCCGTCCGTGAACTGATGGAGGAGCTGAATGTCAGTGCTTCTCAGATTGATATGATCGGGCTGATGGATATTCTCAGCGGGAACTCCATCTATATTTATCCTTATGCAGTTGAATTAAAACAATACAGGAATACCTTCAGTACAGATGAGGTGGAGGAAGTGCTGCGTGTGCCGCTCGACTTCTTCCTTCAAAACGAGCCGGAGATCTATGTCTCCAGGCTGAAGGTGATCCCGCCGGAGGACTTTCCGTACGAGCGCATTTACGGCGGAAGAAACTATGCATGGAGAGACAGGAAGGAAGAAATCCTGTTTTATCAGTACCGGGATCATACGATCTGGGGACTGACAGCGAAGATTATGCATTCCTTTGCGCAGATCTGGACAGAAAACAGCAGACTTGAAGCAGAGTAACAAAGAACCGGCAGCCATCTGGCTGCCGGTTTCACATAGGGAGATTGAGTTATGAAAATGTTTATCTAAAAGAGTAGTTGCTTTCTTTACAGTAGATATCTTATAAAAGAAATGTGAGCAAAATGTGTCAAAAGTCTAAAACCGGAGATAATTAATTCTAAAAATAAAATACTTATTTATAAAAAATGTATAAACAGACGGCTTTTTGGGAAATTTGAATAGAACTTTTGGCAGGCCGCAGGGATATGCATGTTCATTATTTACGAAAAAAACCCAAAATTATTCATAAGTTTGTGCACACTTATAGGGAATCATCTGGTATTATAATACCTGTAAAACCCCCAATACATTATATAGTTTTTTGCTACCCCCATAGTAAAAAATACCTTCTCTTTAGGAAAGAACAGCCGAAAGGCTGTTTTTTTCATGTTATTGGAAATTGTGATTCTCTATGAGGTGAAAAGCGCTCCGCTCAAGAGACGTGAGTTAAGAAAATCTTCCTTGCTTTTTTCTCTGTTTTCTTCTATAGTTAATGCTGTCTGACAAACCATCGTCTAGCAGTTGGGAGTTTTATCCCCCTGACATCAAGTATGCCTCGGGCGTACTTGCCGCGGCGCGCTTTCCTATTGCGCGCCTGCGATCCGCCGGAGGCTTCAAACTTCGTCGCGAGTTTGGACTCATGACGAAGAAGGATTGTTGATAAGCGCTTCCTCCCACGATTGAAGTCACGGGAATCCGCGCGACGAAGTTTTGAATTATGTTTGGAGAAGAATAATGAAATCAAAAAAGATGAACAGAAAAAAAGGACTGCGGATCATTATTGCTGGCTGCGGCAAGGTCGGAACGACGATTGCCGAGCGCCTGATCCTTGAAAATCATGATATTTCGGTGATTGATATGGACCCGGACCGGATCCGGCGCATTACAGATATGTATGATGTATATGGAGTGGTTGGGAATGCGGCCAGTTTTGGAATTCAGATAGAGGCCGGTATTGAGACGGCCGATGTGTTCATCGCTGTGACTGATTCAGATGAGCTGAATATGCTCTGCTGTGTCGTGGCGAAAAGAGGCGGGCATTGTGAGGTCATTGCGCGTGTGCGCACGCCGGTCTACAGTGAGGAAGCAGAATATCTGAAGGAACAGCTGGGCCTGGCTATGATTATCAATCCGGATCAGGAAGCGGCGGCAGCGATCAGGCAGATTCTGTCGATCCCGACGGCGCTCTCCGTGAATACTTTCGCCGGAGGGCATGCGGATATGTTCCGGATTAAGCTTCCGAAAGGGAATATTCTGACCGGAAAAGAGATTCGCGAGATCGGGGAGGAGCATCTGAGCAATGCACTGATCTGCGCAGTGGAGCGGGGAAAGGATGTGCTGATTCCTTCCGGATCCTTTGTTCTCAGAGAACAGGATGTCATTACTTTTATTTCTCCGGCCCGGAGCGGAAGAAAATTCCTGAACAAGATCGGGCTGCCGACGCATCCGGTGCGGGAGGCTATTCTGATCGGGGGCGGACGTACCGCCTACTATCTGTCGAAACACCTGCTGCATATGGGCGTATCTGTAAAAATTATAGAACAGGATCCGGAACGCTGCGATACGCTTTCCGTGCTTTTGCCGGAAGCCATTGTGATCAACGGAGACGGAACGAATGAGGATCTTCTGCAGGAAGTGGGGATCGAGACGACAGAAGCGGTCGTGGCTCTGACCGGAGTGGATGAAGAGAATATTCTGCTTACGCTCCACAGCAGAGAGGTATCCAATGCAAAGCTGATCACAAAAATCAACAGGATCAATTTCCGCGGTGTCATAGACAAGCTCGATCTGGGAAGTATGATTTATCCGAAGTACATAACATCAGAAGCAATCATTGCCTATGTCCGCGCAAAATCAGCATCCATGAACAGCGATATTGAAACTCTGGTCCAGCTTTTCCAGGACCGGGTGGAGGCAATCGAATTTCTGGTCGGGGAAGACGCAAAGGTTTGCGGCGTACCGCTTTACCAGCTTCCGATCAGGGACAATATCCTCGTTACCTGCATCAATCGCGGGGGAAAGATTATTATACCGAGAGGAAATGATGTCATCAGGCCGAAGGATACGGTCATTATCGTAACGACACACACCGGTATTACGGATATAGATGATATCCTGTGACTTTTTATCCCGGACAGCAGCTGCCTGCGGATTATTTGATATGGAGATCGTATGAACAAATCAATTATAAGATATATCCTGGGATGGGTGATGCTCTTAGAAGGGGTATTAATGGGACTGCCGTGTCTGGTGGCGCTGATTTACAGGGAGGAAAGCGGACTGTATTTTCTTCCTGTCGCAGCGTTCGCAATCATTGGCGGGTTATTGTTAAAATGGAAAAAACCGGCGAACACTGTTTTTTACATGAGGGAAGGCTGTATTATGACAGCCTTAAGCTGGATCCTGATCAGTGTGATCGGGTGCATTCCTTTTGTAATCAGCGGAGAGATTCCATCCTTTACGGATGCCCTGTTTGAAACGATTTCAGGATTTACGACAACAGGAGCAAGTATTCTGCCGGATGTAGAGGCTCTTTCCTATTGCATGCTGTTCTGGAGAAGCTTTACCCACTGGGTCGGAGGCATGGGCGTTCTGGTGTTTTTGTTAGCCGTGATCCGGATGACAGGCGGATCCAATATGAATCTGATGCGTGCGGAAAGTCCGGGACCGTCCGTAGGGAAACTGGCTCCGAAGCTGATGCATTCCGCGCGGATTTTGTATATGATCTACTTTGGCATGACAATGCTCATGATCCTGTTTCTGGCTGCCGGCAGAATGCCGCTGTTTGATGCCGTGACGACAGCGCTCGGAACTGCGGGAACGGGCGGTTTCGGAATCCGGGCAGACAGTATGGCGGGATATTCACCCTATATACAGTGGGTGGTCACTGTCTTTATGATCCTTTTCGGAGTGAATTTCAATGCATACTACCTGATTCTTTTTAAAAAATGGAAACAGGCGCTGAGAATAGAGGAAGTCAGATGTTATCTGATTGTGATCGGTACGGCAATCACAATCATAATGATCAATATTTATGATATGGCGCTGTCTTTCTTTGACAATCTGAGAGTCGTTTCTTTTCAGGTTGCCTCGATCATAACGACTACCGGGTTTGCCACAGCTGATTTTGACCAGTGGCATCAGACTTCGAGAATGGTTCTGGTTCTGCTGATGTTCTGCGGCGCCTGCGCGGGGAGCACCGGAGGAGGCATGAAGGTGTCCCGTTTCATTCTCCTGTTCAAAACGGTATCGAGGGAACTGAGGTCCTATCTGTTCCCCAAAAGTGTTAAGAAGATCCATATGGACGGAAAACCTGTGGAGGATGAAGTAATCCGCGGCGTCAATGTATATCTGATCACATATTTTGTTCTGTTTGTGCTCTCCGTTTTCTGCCTGACCTTTGAAGACCATGATCTGGTGACGAATTTCACGGCAGTCGCGGCGACCATCAACAATATCGGCCCCGGCCTGAATATGGTAGGACCGACACAGAACTTTGCCTTCTTCTCGCATTTCAGTAAATATGTGCTGATGATTGATATGATTGCAGGAAGACTGGAATTGTTCCCGGTGCTGATCCTGTTCTATCCGGCTGCATGGAAAGGCTTTTTCAAGAAAACGAAACGGTCTGCGCGATAGGGGCAGGACTCTTTAGAAAATGCTGACAGATATTTGTCGAATACAACTTCCGGTTGAAGAAGCAAAGGCAAATTGCATCTGTCTATCAGGTATTAAGAAGAGCTATAAAAGATTGTAATTTGCTATCGAATATTATGCTTGGCAAAGCTCGAGATTGAGTGCTACAATAGGTACATCATTTAAGATAATTCTAATTCAGGAGGTTTTTTTAAGATGTTTGGATTTAAGTTTAACCCGGTTAAAGTAGGTATTTTCGCGGCAGGCGTTGCATTTGGTACAGCAGGGATCCGGCTGCTGACGAGCAAGGACGCAAAGAAGGCCTATACCCATGCGACTGCAGCTGTGCTTCGCGCGAAGGATGAGGTTGTGAAGCATACGACGACTTTACAGGAGAACTGCGGGGATATTCTCGCGGAAGCAAAGCAGATCAATGAGGATCGGATCGCAAAAGAGGAAATCATCGATGATGAGCTCAAAGCAGCAGCAGATGAGCTGAATGATGCAGTGAAAGAGACAGAAAAGCAGTAAGATTATGAAGTTTATTATCAGGCACGAGTTAAAGGGACGGCTGCGTATCCATGTGGTGCAGAACCGCATGACGTTTGCCGAGGCGGATATTCTCGCCTGGTATCTGCAGCAGCTTGAATGTGTCTCATCGGCGAAAGTATATGAGAGAACTGCGGATGCTGTGATCTGTTATCACGGCAGCCGTGATGAGATGATTCATCTTTTGCAGGTATTCCAATATGAAAACGTTATTGTTCCCGATGAAGTGATTGAAAATTCCGGAAGGGAATTAAATGCGTATTATAAAGAAAAACTGATTGCCAGGATTGCCTGGCGCATTTTGAAAAGAGTGATTGTCCCGGCGCCGGTCCGCAACCTCATAACGGTTGTAAAAAGCGTCCGGTTTATCTGGAAGGGAATCCGCAGTCTGATCAGCAGGAGACTGGACGTATCCGTTCTTGATGCAGTAGCCATCGGAGTATCCGTTCTCAGAGGAGATTACGCGACGGCCAGCTCTGTGATGTTCCTGCTTGGAATCGGAGATCTGCTGGAGGAATGGACGCATAAAAAGTCCGTCGATGACCTGGCGCGCAGCATGTCGCTGGATGTCGGGAAGGTATGGCAGAAGACAGACGGCACAGAAGTCCTGGTTCCGGCTTCGCAGATCAGACAGAAAGATCTGATCGTCATTCGCGCAGGCGGTATGATCCCGTTCGATGGCGTGGTGACAGATGGCGAGGCGATGGTCAACCAGGCATCCCTGACCGGTGAATCGGTACCGGTTGAAAAACGGGCAGAGGATTCTGTCTATGCCGGAACGGTTATGGAAGAGGGAGAACTGGTCATCCGTGTAGAAGCTGTCGGCGGCAGCACAAGATTTGAGAAGATTGTGAAAATGATCGAGGATTCAGAGAAACTGAAATCCAATCTGGAAAGCAAGGCAGAGCATCTGGCCGACCGTCTGGTTCCCTATACACTGGGAGGTACGGTTCTGACATGGCTGCTTACCAGAAATGCCGCAAAGGCTCTTTCAATCCTTATGGTTGATTTCTCCTGTGCTCTGAAGCTGGCAATGCCTCTTTCCGTATTGTCCGCGATTCGTGAGGCATCTGAGAATCATATCACGGTAAAGGGCGGGAAGTTCCTGGAATCTGTCTCCGAGGCAGATACGATCGTCTTTGATAAAACGGGAACCCTGACGAAGGCAAAACCGACCGTAGTGGAAGTAATTCCGTTTGCGGACCGCGAACCGGATGAACTGCTGCGTATCGCGGCATGCCTGGAAGAGCATTTCCCGCACTCCATGGCGAAAGCAGTCGTGGATGCCGCGAAAGCAAAAGGGCTGGAGCACCGTGAGATGCACACCAAGGTGGAATATGTTGTCGCACATGGTATTTCCTCCTATGTGGAAGGGAAAAGAGTGGTGATCGGAAGTTCACACTTTGTCTTTGAGGATGAATCCTGTACAATACCGGAAGGAAAGATGGATCTGTATTCCAATCTTGCGGCAGAGTATTCACATCTGTATCTGGCTATGGAAAATGAGCTTGCGGCAGTGATCTGTATCGAAGATCCGGTGCGTCTCGAAGCGGCGGAGGTTATAGACAAACTGCATCAGGCAGGCATCCGGAAAGTAGTGATGATGACCGGCGACAGCGAGCGTACAGCAGCTGCGATCGCAAGAAAGGTCGGCGTAGATGAATATTATTCGGAAGTGCTTCCGGAGGATAAGGCAAGATATGTGGAGCAGGTGAAAGCAGAGGGCCACAAGGTCATCATGATTGGAGACGGAATCAATGATTCGCCGGCTCTGTCCGCGGCTGATGTCGGGATCGCAATCAGTGACGGCGCTGCCATTGCCCGCGAAATTGCCGATATCACCATTGCGGCAGATGATCTGAACCAGATCGTTACATTGCGGCAGATCAGTGACGCCCTGATGAAGCGGATCCGGAGAAATTATCGTTTTATCGTCGGCTTCAATGCGTCATTGATTGTTCTGGGCGTATTGGGAGTCATACAGCCAACGACATCTTCCATGCTGCATAATACATCTACGATCTATATCGGATTGCGGAGCATGCAGAATCTTCTGAAGGAGAAGAATGCTGCGAAAGAGAACGGGGAAGAACAGATGACTGCAATCTATGATGAGCAGATTTCTTCTCTGATGGAAGAAACCATTCTCGCGGCAGGAGGAGTGATTGCGTGACAGGCCGGAGGGCAGTATCGAATAAGATACTGCCCTTTTTAAACAGACGGGAGGGAAGAATGAAATATTCAGAAAACGGGATCCAGTATCATCTGGGAATCAAAAACGGAGATGTCGGAAAATATGTGATCCTTCCGGGAGATCCGAAGCGCTGCCGGCAGATCGCCGCGCATTTTGAAAATGCTGAGCAGATTGCGGATCACAGGGAATTCATGACTTATACAGGATATCTGAATGGCGTGAAGGTCAGCGTGACTTCTACGGGAATCGGAGGCCCGTCGGCAGCCATCGCTCTTCAGGAACTGGTGCGCTGCGGGGCGGATACCTTTATCCGCGTAGGAACCTGCGGAGGGATACAGCCGGATGTGAAGAGCGGAGATCTGGTCATAGCGACAGGGGCTGTCCGGATGGAAGGAACGAGCAAAGAATATGCGCCGGCGGAATTCCCGGCGGTGGCAGATTTCGGAATCGTACATGCTCTCGAACGGTCTGCGAAGGAACTGGGCTTTCCTATGCACACAGGGATTGTTCAGTGCAAGGATTCTTTCTACGGCCAGCATGAACCGGAACTGATGCCGGTAAGCTGTGAACTGACACAGAAATGGGAGGCATGGAAACGCCTGGGCTGCCTGGCCTCGGAGATGGAGTCAGCGGCGCTGTTCGTTGTTTCCAGTTATCTGCGGGTCAGATGCGGATCTGTATTCCTGACCGTAGCCAATCAGGAGAGAGAAAAGCTCGGACTGGAAAACCCGGTTGTTCATGATACGGAAAGGGCAGTCACCACTGCAGTGGAAGCGCTCCGCAAGCTGATCGCTGACG
Source organism: uncultured Lachnospiraceae bacterium (assembly GCA_946546945.1). GTDB lineage: Bacteria > Bacillota > Clostridia > Lachnospirales > Lachnospiraceae > Eubacterium_I. Next base: position 65,434 of record CAMNOU010000012.1, on the reverse strand, counting down.
ATTGTGCCGCAGGAAGAATACAAGGTTGATTAATTGCACAATATGTGATAAGTTAGTGAAATGAGCAATTTCCGGGAATAATAAAAAGGGGCGCATGTGAAAACGTGCTCCGCGGTAAATGACAGCATGCCGGATAGAAACAGGAGGATTCATGGAACAGAAAAAGAACATTATGGATTATGATACCGTGTCTCTGGATGATGAGAACAGTGCGGTTGTGATTATTGATCAGACGAAACTTCCGGGGAAGACCGAAGTGATCGCGCTCAAAACAGCTCAGGAGATCTGGGACGCGATCTATCTTTTGCAGGTGCGCGGAGCTCCGGCGATCGGTGTTGCCGCGGCATACGGGATCTATGTGCTGGCAAAGGGGATTGATACAGACGATTTTGACGAGTTTTATGAGGAATTCAGGAAACAGAAAGAGTATCTGGATTCTTCACGTCCCACGGCTGTAAACCTTTCCTGGGCCCTGAACCGCATGGAGCAGGTTGTGCTGAACAACAGGGAGAAGACGGTCGCGCAGATCAAACAGCTTTTGAAAGAGGAATCGGTGGAGATTCAGGAAGAGGATATCCGTGTCTGCAAAGCGATCGGTGAATACGGTTTATCGCTTGTGAAACCCGGTGACGGGATCCTGACACACTGCAATGCAGGAAAGCTGGCAACAAGCAAATACGGAACAGCGACAGCCCCGATTTATCTGGGACAGGAGCGCGGTTACCATTTCCGTGTGTTCGCGGATGAGACCCGTCCGCTGCTTCAGGGGGCCCGCCTGACAGCCTTTGAGCTTCAGTCCTCCGGCGTGGACGTGACTCTGATCTGCGACAACATGTCTGCGACAGTGATGAAGAACGGATGGGTCGATGCCGTTTTCGTGGGATGTGACCGTGTAGCGGCAAACGGAGATACCGCTAATAAAATCGGAACTTCTGTGGTAGCGGCGGTCGCAAAGCTTTATCATGTTCCGGTATATATTGCGGCTCCGACTTCAACGATTGATATGAATACGCCTGACGGAGATCATATCCGGATTGAACAGCGCAAGCCGGAGGAAGTGACCGAGATGTGGTACAAAGAACGCATGGCTCCGGAAGGTGTAAAAGTATTCAATCCTGCCTTCGATGTTACGGATCATGAGCTGATTGCGGGTATCGTGACAGAGTATGGAATCGCAAGACCTCCCTATGCGGAATCATTTAAAGAAATCTTTGCCAGAAAGGCAGAAGCTGAAAAAAAGTAAGCGGGACAGGAAATCTGTCCCCGGACAAGGAGGAATGGAAGAATGGCAAATAGTTGTGAAGGATGCGCAAGTGCCGGGAACTGCGCATCTCAGGAAAACGGAGGATGTTCATCAGGTCCGCAGAGCATGCTTGAGAAGCTGAATGAATATTCATCGGTAAAAAAAGTGATCGGTGTGGTCAGCGGAAAAGGCGGCGTCGGAAAATCTTTTGTTACCGCGTCTCTCGCGTCGGCAATGCGCAAGAAAGGATATGAGACAGGAATCATGGATGCCGATATCACAGGGCCGTCGATTCCCAAAATGTATGGTCTTCACGGACCGGCTGCAGGATCTGAACAGGGTATTTTCCCGGCGGAAGCAGGGGATGGAACCAGGGTCATGTCTACGAACCTGCTGATGGATAACGAGGAAGCCCCGGTCATATGGAGGGGGCCGGTGATTGCCGGTGTTGTCAAACAGTTCTGGACAGATGTGGTCTGGGGAGATCTGGATTATCTGTTTGTTGACATGCCGCCCGGAACCGGTGATGTGCCGCTGACTGTTTTCCAGTCGATTCCGGTCGATGGAATTGTCATCGTAACATCCCCGCAGGAACTGGTGCAGATGATTGTAAAGAAAGCCTATAACATGGCCGGGATGATGAATATACCGGTTCTTGGTGTTGTGGAAAACTACAGCTTCCTGAAATGTCCGGACTGCGGAAAAGAGATCAAAATCTTCGGAGAAAGCCATATCGATGAAATCGCGGCTGAAATGGGTGTGGAGGTACTTGGGAAAATGCCTCTGGATCCCGCGTACGCGGAGCTGGCAGATGAAGGTCTGTTCTATAAGGCAGACAATATTTATCTGGATAAAGCCATCAAAGCAATTGAAAATCTGTAAAAAAAGGGGACTGTGCTTTTTCAGCACAGTCCCTGTTTCGAATTTTGAACAGTCTCTTTTAAAACTTTTCTGCGGCCGGTCATCTTCGCGGCAGCGGAAGCGACAGGGCCGAAGCACACCAGATACATGACGGCAGCCAGTATAAAGGCAGTCAGCACGTCGAACATGGAATGCTGTTTCAGGAAAAGGGTCGAACACGTAATCCCCACAAGCAGAATCCAGGATACCGGTCTTACCCAGGCCCAGTGTTTTTTCTCTGCCATGTTTTTGCAGTGAAGCAGAGTGAAGTGGCAGCCAAGGGAATTGTATACGTGGATGCTTGGGAACAGATTGGTAGGAGTGTCCGCCGCATAAAGCTTTTGTGTGATATGAACGAACAGGTTGTCCCGCACAAAACTGTCCGGCCGAAGCTGGTGCCCGTTCGGGTATACCGTCGATATAATCAGAAAAAGGGTCATTCCGGTATACAGAAAGATTCCGAGTCTGATACTGGACGGTCCGTCAAACAGCAGGACATAAGCGATGGTAAATCCCATGTACACGAACCAGAGGCAGTAGGGGATTACAAAAAACTCACAAAACGGAATCATATCGTCTACAGCCATATGAATAATATGGTAGCTGGAGCCGGCAGTGACTGTCTTTTCAATGTAGATAAACCAGGGAATATAGACAGCCGCATACAAAAGCAGAAGCAATTGTTTACGTGTTTTAAAAAAATTCAGGACGGCTTTCATTCGATTCTCCTTTGTCCGGGCAGATAATCATGAAGGATCTGCTGCACAAAGTCTATTTTTACCCATTCATTGGAAAAAATCAAGTATTTCTTTTATTTTTGGTTGAAAATATACCCGAAAGGGTTTATCATGAAAAACATTCAGGCGACATAATAGTGAAGCGAGGAACGTATTATGATGGAGATGGAATTTATCCGGAAGGTGCCGATCCCGATGGATATAAAAAAAGAATACCCGATCAGCGATGAGATCAGAGAACTTGCTGCCGCCAGGCAGAAGGAACTGCGCAATATCTTCAACGGGAATTCGGATAAACTGCTGCTCGTGATCGGGCCGTGTTCCGCGGATAATGAAGAAGCAGTCATCGATTATCTGACACGCCTGCGGAAGGTGCAGGACAGGGTGTCAGACCGGATTTTTATCGTCCCGCGCATCTATACGAACAAGCCGAGAACGGTCGGCACGGGTTATAAGGGGATGCTGCATCAGCCGGATCCGCATAAAGCGGAGGATATGGTGAAAGGGATCATTGCGATCCGCCAGCTGCACAGACGCGCCGCAGACGAGACCGGCTTTACATGCGCTGATGAGATGCTCTATCCGGAAAATCACAGATACCTTTCGGATCTGCTGGCCTATGTGGCTGTGGGAGCGCGTTCTGTAGAGGATCAGCTTCACCGGCTTACCGCCAGCGGGATCGGGATCCCTGTCGGCATGAAGAACCCGACAGAGGGCGATCTGACCGTGATGATGAATTCTATTGTAGCCGCACAGAGCGGGCATACATATATTTACCGCGGCTGGGAGGTCAGGACGAAAGGGAATTCCTATGCCCACGCGATTTTACGCGGATATGTGGATCAGTATGGCAGGAATCATCCGAATTATCATTATGAGGATCTGCAGCAGCTCCTGCAGCTCTATGGCGAGCGGGATCTGGAAAACCCGGCAGTCATTGTCGATGTGAACCACTCGAATTCCGGGAAAAAATATCTGGAGCAGATCCGCATCAGTAATGATGTGATGCACAGCTGCCGGATCTCAAAGGATGTCAGAAAGCTGGTCAAGGGACTCATGATCGAAAGTTATATTGAGGATGGCCGCCAGGAGATCGATGAGGGGACCTATGGGAAATCCATAACAGATCCCTGCCTCGGCTGGGAAAAAACCGAAAGGCTGATTTATGATCTGGCAGATCAGTGGATCTGACCGGGCAGGAGGATGAGATGAGAGCCTGGGAAAAGAATATACGAAAAGTAGTGCCTTATACGCCTGGCGAACAGCCGAATAAGGACAGGATGATCAAGCTGAATACAAATGAAAACCCGTACCCGCCCGCTCCCGGTGTGCAAAAGGCACTGCAGGCAATGGATATTGACCGTCTGCGGCTGTACCCGGATCCGGCTGCGTCAGATCTGGTGGAAGCAATCGCACAGGAACTCGGAGTGAAGCCGGAGCAGGTGTTTGCCGGCGTGGGATCCGATGATGTCCTCGCCATGTGTTTTATGACATTTTTCAACAGCGGGAAACCGATCCTGTTTCCGGACATTACCTACTCCTTTTATGATGTCTGGGCAGATGTGTTCCGTATCCCCTATGTGACCGTCCCGCTGGATGAGCACTTTGACATTCAGCCGCAGGGGTATACCGTGGAAAACGGAGGAATTGTTTTCCCGAATCCCAACGCGCCTACGGGCGTTGAGTGTCCGCAGAGTACGATTGAGACGATTCTGAAGAATAATCCGGATGTCATTGTGATCGTGGATGAAGCCTATGTGGATTTCGGGGCCGTCTCGGCGCTTCCGCTTCTGGAAAAATATGAGAATCTGGTCGTGGTTCAGACGTTTTCAAAATCCAGGTCAATGGCCGGGATGCGCATCGGCTACGCAGTGGCGAGTCCTGACCTGATCCGGTACCTGAATGATGTCAAATATTCCTTTAATTCCTATACCATGGATCAGACCGCGATCGTGACAGGCGTTGCTGCCGTCAGAGACCGGGAATACTTTGAAAAAACAATTCAGAAAATCGTGGCGACCAGAGAGCGGACAAAGCTGCGCCTGAAGGAACTGGGATTTTCGTTCCGGGATTCCAGAAGCAACTTCCTGTTTGTGACACACGAAAGCTGTCCGGCACGGGAATTGTTTGAGGCCCTGCGCAGACAGGATATCTATGTCCGGTACTTCGCGAAGCCGCGGATAGATAACTATTTGCGGATTACGATCGGCACAGACAGGCAGATGGATATTTTCCTGGAATTTTTGGACACCTATTTATCTGAGAGAGGTTAAGGGAGATACTGTATGGAGAGTCTTGTAACATGGTTTGTGAACAGTCCGCTCGGACATCACATTTCAAGGGAAATGCTGGTATTCATTATATCGCTGTTTCCGATTCTGGAACTGCGCGGCGGTATTCTGGCAGCGTCTCTTCTGGATGTAACGATGTGGAAGGGGATTGTGATCAGCGCGATCGGAAATTTCATTCCGATCCCCTTTATACTGATTTTCATAAAAAAAATATTTGCGCTTCTTAAAAAAACGAGGCTGCTGAAGCCTGTTGTAGAAAAGTTAGAGAAGAAAGCAATGAACCGGAAAGACCGTATCGAAAAGTACGAGTTCTGGGGATTGGTTCTTTTTGTCGGCATACCGCTTCCGGGCACCGGTGCGTGGACCGGATCGCTGATCGCGGCGCTGCTGGATATTGATGTAAAAAAAGCAATAAAGGCAGAACTGCTGGGGATCGCCCTGGCGGCAGTGATCATGACGATTGTCTCTTATGGTATTCTGGGGAATATTATCCGCTAGAGGATGAGACAGGGACAGGCAGAAATAATATCCGATGGGAGATGACTCCCACTTCAAATGTGTAGAACATTAAGTGGGAGCAACAATTTCGTATCAGTGGGAGTACAATCTCCCATCTGATATACGCTCCGCGAGGATGTGCAGGGATTCGGATTGGAATTATGTCCGCTAAAGCGGACCCGAATCCCGCACCAATACTCGCAGGCGCGAGTATTGAATGATACCAAAAGAAATGTGAGGACTTTAGAATATGAAAGAGCTGGCTAAGACATATGACCCGAAGGGGCTGGAGGAAAGACTGTATAAAAAATGGGAGGATAATCATTATTTTCATGCGGAGGCTGACCGAAGCAGAAAACCTTTCACGATCGTGATGCCGCCTCCCAATATTACAGGACAGCTGCACATGGGACATGCCCTGGATAATACGATGCAGGATATCCTGATCCGTTATAAGCGTATGCAGGGATACTCCGCTCTCTGGCAGCCCGGGACAGACCATGCGGCTATTGCCACAGAGGTAAAGGTGATCGAGAGCCTGAAAGAAAAAGGAATCGAGAAGGCAGATCTGACCCGTGAGGAGTTTTTGAAATATGCATGGGACTGGAAGAAGGAGTATGGCGGACGCATCGTCAGACAGCTGAAAAAGCTTGGATCTTCCGCGGACTGGGAGAGAGAACGCTTCACCATGGATGAAGGATGCTCCAACGCTGTAAAAGAAGTCTTTGTACGGCTGTTTGACAAGGGATACATTTATAAAGGATCCAGGATCATCAACTGGTGTCCGGTATGCCAGACTTCGATCTCCGATGCGGAAGTGGAGCACGAAGAGCAAAACGGACATTTCTGGCATATCAATTATCCGGTTGCGGGAGAGGAAGGAAAATTTGTTGAAATAGCGACGACCCGTCCGGAGACAATGCTTGGAGATACGGCCGTTGCCGTAAATCCGGACGATGAGAGATATCAGGATCTCATCGGAAAGACTCTGATTCTTCCGATTGTCAACCGTGAGATTCCGGTGATCGCAGATCCTTATGTAGATAAGGATTTCGGGACCGGATGTGTAAAGATCACGCCGGCTCATGACCCGAACGATTTTGAGGTAGGCAAACGCCATGGTCTCGAGGAAATCAATATTCTGAATGATGATGCCACAATCAATGCCAATGGAGGCATTTATGAGGGCATGGACCGCTATGAAGCCAGAAAAGCTATCGTAGAGAAGCTCAAAGAACTGGGACTTCTGGTCCGGATCGAAGAGCATGTACATAATGTCGGGATCCACGACCGCTGTAAGACGACCGTAGAGCCCATGATCAAGCCGCAGTGGTTTGTAAAGATGGAGGAAATGGCGAAGCCGGCGATCGAATCCCTGAAATCCGGAAGGCTTCAGTTCGTACCGGAAAACTATGGCAAGACCTATCTGCACTGGCTGGAAGGAATCCGTGACTGGTGTATTTCCAGACAGCTCTGGTGGGGACACCAGATTCCTGCGTATTACTGCAGGGACTGCGGGGAAATGATCGTAGCGAAAGAGGCGCCCCATCAGTGTCCGAAATGCGGCAGCAGTCATCTGGTTCAGGATGAGGATACGCTGGATACCTGGTTTTCCTCAGCACTCTGGCCGTTTTCTACGCTCGGATGGCCGGAAGAAACGGAAGACCTGAAGTATTTCTACCCGACAGATGTGCTGGTGACCGGTTATGATATTATCTTTTTCTGGGTAATCCGTATGGTATTTTCCGCATTGGAACAGACCGGTACCGAACCCTTCCATACCGTACTGATTCACGGGCTTGTGCGTGATTCACAGGGACGGAAGATGAGTAAATCTCTCGGAAACGGCATCGATCCGCTGGAGGTCATTGACAAATACGGCGCGGATGCGCTCCGGCTGACGCTGATGACTGGCAATGCGCCCGGAAATGACATGCGTTTTTACTGGGAACGTGTGGAAGCCAGCAGGAATTTCGCGAACAAGGTGTGGAATGCGTCCCGTTTCATTATGATGAACCTGGGAGACGCGCAGCCTGAGAAACCGTCGGATGATCAGCTTCTCCCGGCAGACAAATGGATCCTTTCCAGAGTCAACACACTGGCAAAAGATGTCACCGAAAACATGGATAAATATGAACTGGGAATTGCGGTTCAGAAGGTCTGTGATTTCATATGGGAGGAATTCTGCGACTGGTATATCGAGATCGCGAAGGTGCGTCTGTACAAAAAGGAGGAAGATGCGGCGGCAGCGAACACAGCTCTCTGGGTCCTGAAGACGGTTCTTTCAGATGCTCTGAAAATGCTGCATCCTTTTATGCCTTTTATTACAGAGGAGATTTTCTGCACGCTCTGCCCGGAAGAGGAGACGATCATGCTTTCTGACTGGCCTGTATTCACAGAAAGCCGGGATTTCCCGAAAGAAGCAGAGGCAATGGAAGCGGTCAGGACACTGGTAACGGCCGTCCGCACGACACGTTCGGGAATGAATGTTCCTCCGGCAAGAAAGGCTGCCTGCTTTATTGTGACTGCAGATGAAAAGCTGGCCGGCATCTACAGGGATATGAAGACAACTTATCAGACCCTGATCTCTGCCAGCGGCATTACGATTCAGACGGACAAGACCGGGATACCGGAAACCGCCGTTTCTGTTGTCATCCCGAATGCCGTTGTGTATATTCCGCTGGATGAGCTGGTAGATATGGCGAAGGAGAAGGAGCGGCTGGAAAAAGAGAAAGCGAAACTGGAAAAAGAGCTCGCCCGTTCCAACGGCATGCTGAGCAATGAGAAGTTCATAAGCAAGGCGCCTGCCGATAAAGTAGAAGCCGAAAAGGAAAAACTGGAAAAATATAAACAGATGATGGCAGATGTAGAAGCACGTCTGGCACAGATACAGTAACCAACTGACGGCAGCAGACGCTGCCGTCTGTTTTTGACAGGAGTTTGCATGAATAAAGAGATGAAGGCTGCGGTAGATTTTCTCTATGCCACACCGAAATTTACAACGAAGAACAGTCTGGACCATACCCGGGAACTGATGGAGCTCCTGGGCAATCCGTGCCTGCACAAAAAAGTGATCCACGTTGCAGGCAGCAACGGAAAGGGGAGCGTCTGCTGTTTTATTTATCATATGCTGTTAAGCTCCGGGAAGAAGACGGCTCTGTTTACATCTCCTCACCTTGTGGAGATCAATGAGCGTTTTCAGATGAACGGAGCACAGGTCGATGATGAAAGTTTTCTGTATGCATTCCGCAAAGTTCGCTCGGCAGCAGAGGAACTTGTCCAAAATAAAAAAAATCATCCGACCTTCTTCGAGTTTATTTTTGCCATGGGCATGGTAATATTTGAGAGGGCTGATGTGGAGTATGTCGTTCTGGAGACAGGACTTGGAGGACGGCTGGATGCTACGAACAGCTTTCCGGATCCGCTGCTGGCCATCATTACTTCAATCAGCCTGGAGCACACAGAGATTCTCGGAGACACGATTGCAGAGATCGCGGGGGAGAAAGCAGGTATCCTGAAAAAACAGGTACCGGTCGTATTCGACAGGAACAGCGAAGAAGCTGCGGAAGTGATTGAAAAGCGGGCGGACGAGCTCGGATGCCGCTGCATCGGGATTTCGGATAAAATGATTGAGATTCATGAAATAAACAAGAATTATATTGATTTTTTCCTTTCAACTGATTATGATAGTAAAACAAAGTGGAGGATCCCGTTTGGAGCCGCATATCAGGTAAAGAATGCTGCACTTGCGGTCACGGCAATGCGTCTGCTGCTGCAGATGCCCGGCAATGCGCTTACGGATGCATCCTGGCAGCAGGGACTGCTTTTATCCGTCTGGCCCGGACGCATGCAGGAAGTGGTTCCGGATGTCTTTTTTGACGGAGCGCATAATGCAGCCGGCATTACTGTGTTTGCCGACGCAGTGAGACGCCTGACTGCGGAGGATGCTCTGCCCCCGCTGCTTCTTTTTTCCATGGTGCGGGATAAAGATATTCAGACGGCTGTCCGCTTACTGACGGAACGGGTGCCCTGGAAGGCGGTCTATGTGACATCCATACCCGGCGAACGGGGGACACCTTTCGGAGAGCTGAAGGCATTGTTTGAGGAATCAGCGGCCTGCCCGGTCTTTGGCTATGCGGATTATGCGAAAGCTTTTCAGGCCCTGCAGGGGACGAAGCAGCCGGGACAGAAGGTTTTTTGTACAGGATCCCTGTATTTTATCGGGGCATTGCTGGAAATGATAAAGGAGAATCGATATGATAGATTTTGAAGAAGAGTTAAAAAAGTATGAGATGAGCATGGAAATTGATGATGCCGAGGATGCCATTTACAACCGCGACCTGACTGACCTGATGGATATTCTGCAGGAAATGCTGCGGGAATCCAGAAATTAGCGGAGGCTTAAGATGAGATGTTATTATTGCAATGCATCGCTCGATTTTACGGGCAAATGTCCGGAGTGCGGTGCTGATGTAAGGGTATGGAAGAGAGTCAGCAGTATCTCCGAGTACCTCTATAATGAAGGACTGAAAAAAGCCAGGGTCAGGGATCTGAGCGGTGCCGCCAATGATCTGAACATGAGCCTGCGCTATAACAAAGCAAATATGAAGGCCAGAAATCTTCTGGGACTGATTTATTACGAAATGGGAGAGACGGTCAGTGCGCTCAGTGAATGGGTGATCAGCAAGAGCATCACTCCGCAGGATAATCCGGCTTCCGGGTATCTGGCGCAGGTTCAGCGCAGTTCCTCACGGCTGAAAAGCATGAATCAGACGATCCGGAAGTACAATCAGGCTGTGAGCTATTGCAGACAGGGAAATTATGACATGGCTGTGATTCAGCTGAAGAAGGTTCTTTCGGCAAACCCGAAGATGGTCAAGGGGCACCTTCTTCTGGGCCTTTTGTACATGCAGACACAGCGCTATGATCTGGCCATCCGTTCTTTGCGGGCGGCGCAGAAAATTGATGTCAACAATACGGATGCGCTTGCTTATATCCGGGAATGCAGACAGCATCTGAAGGATACCGGAAGCGAAAAAGAAAAGAAGGATGATGACGAGATCCTGAAATATGTCAGCGGAAATGAGACGATTATCCGCCCGGCGATCTTTTCAGACCACACCGCTCTCCGGACGGTCATCAACCTCCTGATCGGAGCTGCAATCGGAATTGCCGTTGTTTCTTTCCTGATCATACCGGAGATCCGCCAGCGTGCCCATACACAGGCCAACGGACAGGTGGTGGAGGCCAATCAGACCATTTCGGCCAAGGAACAGGCGATCAGCAGTCTGGAAGATGAAGTGGCATCGCTCCAGCAGCAGGTGGAGGATGCGAATGCGAAAACAGCCGAAGCACAGAAAAGATCCGAATCCTACAATAGTCTGCTGGCTGCCTATGTACCGTATGCGGACAATGATTACACCAGGGCAGGTGAGCTGATGGGTTCTGTTGACCGGGAACTGCTGGATGAATCGGCACAGCGCCTGTTTGATGACATTCAGACTAATATTCATGCACAGATGATGAAGAATCTGTTTGACGAGGGGCAGCGCCTCTATGAGAGAAAGGATTATGCCGGAGCGATTGAGAAACTGCAGCAGGTGACCGAAAGCGATCCCGCCTATGAAAATGCGCAGGCTGCCTATTTCCTTGCCTTCGCTTACAATTACGAAGGAAATTATCCGGAAGCGCTCAGATGGTTCAGGGTTACCATAGAAAATACAGGTTCGGACAGTATGCGCGGAATATCAAGAAGCATGGCCTCGGGTCTGGAAGAAGAGGGATACACCGTTCCGGGAGAAGCGGAGAATAACACAGAAGAAAACTGATTACGAAAGACGTTTGATCCATATGGGAGAAGACGTCTTTTTTTTATCCAAATATTTCATCAGGAGGCATAGGAAAATATGGAATGTGAATACAGAATCAACGGGATCGAGCTGAGGGTAGTGCTGCCGAAGGAGCTGGATCATCATATTGCCGAGCAGATCCAGGAGGAGACGGATCTGCTGGTCGACACCTATCATATACGCAGGATTGTTTTTGATTTCCGGGCTACCAGTTTTATGGACAGTTCCGGAATCGGGGTCATTCTCGGGAGGTACCGGAATATGCATTTTTCCGGCGGAAAGATTCTGGCGGAGAATATGAATGAACGGGTACAGAAAATACTGCTGATGTCCGGCCTTGAAAAGATCATTGCGGCCGGAGGAGAGCGGTAAAAGAAGGAAGATGCGGGTTGGAAGAAGGGAGAAATCAAATGGAACAGGAACTGGTCAATGAAATGCAGATTGTTTTTGATTCGAAATCCGAGAACGAAGGATTTGCGCGTACGGCAGTTGCCGCTTTTGTCAGTCCTTTGAATCCTACGATCGATGAATTGGCTGATATCAAAACCGCTGTTTCAGAGGCAGTGACGAATTGTGTGATCCATGGCTACGATCTGGGACCGGGGAAGATTTTCTTACATGCGGCAGTCTGGGACCGGACGCTGGTCGTGGCAATTACCGATGAGGGAAAGGGAATCCCGGACATTGAAAAAGCCATGGAGCCTATGTATACGACCAGACCGGAACTGGAGCGCTCAGGGATGGGGTTTTCTTTTATGGAGGCCTTTATGGATGCGGTCGAGGTGGAATCTGAACCGGGGCAGGGCACGCGGGTCACGATGCAGAAGGAAATCAGGTAGTTTGGATGGATCAGATGTTGGAACTGCTGCAAAACGCGCACGAGGGGGATAAGGAAGCATTCGATTTGCTGGTACGTAAGAATACCGGTCTGGTCTGGAGTATTGTGAAAAGATATAGGAATGGAGAATATGATGCGGAGGAACTGTTCCAGATTGGCTGTATCGGACTGATGAAGGCAATTGAGCGGTTTGATTTTTCTTACGAAGTGAAATTTTCCACCTATGCCGTTCCTTTGATCGCAGGGGAAATCCGCCGGTTCCTCAGAGATGACGGGATGCTGAAAGTGAGCCGTACGATCAAAGAAAACGCACAGAAAATTCAAAAAGAAGCCGAACGCTGGCGAAACCGGTATGCAAGAGAAGCAACCGTTAAAGAGCTTGCGGATTGTCTGAAGATGTCTGTGGAAGATATTGTTCTGGCCTTGTCAGCCTCTTTGCCGGTAGATTCTCTTTCACGGGCTGTCCCGCAGACATCCGGGAAGGAGGTGCTTTTACAGGAGCAGATACGGGATGAGAAGAATGAGATCGAGATAAAAACAGATCATATTTTTTTACAGCAGCTGCTGAGCGTGCTTTCAAAGGAAGAGAGACGCCTGATCTGTCTGCGTTATTTTCAGGCCAAAACACAGGCGGAAGTGGCCGGGCAAATGGGCATGACGCAGGTACAGGTTTCGAGAATGGAGAAAAAACTTCTGCAGAAAATGCGGCAGGCTGTATAGAAATGAGAAAAAACAGCATACTAGGAAAAAGAAAGAAAAAAAGGAGAAGCTGCTATGTGTATGAAGCTTGTGAAAAAGATGTGCTGCATGATCGTCTTTTCGGTGATGGTGGGCAGTGTGATCTATTATCTGAGAGAAAAAGATCAGGACGGGAAGGAAAAAGGGCGCGCGCTTGCAGAAGAATTTGAACGAAAGAAGGACAGGCTGAAGAACGCCGCTGATGAGATCTGCGAAGATATGTCAGATATACGGGATTCAGCGAAGTCAGTATTTGAAAACGGGGAAGAGGTATGAGCGCACCGGGGCAGATCCTGTATTTGAAGATCGGTCAAAACTGTATTGTGCAGCAGAACATTGTCCGGATTTCAGATATTGCAGAGATGGAATGCCCCGACCGCAATGTACTGCAGCGAGTCGGCCGGACCGTACTTTGCAGATTCTCTGACACAGATAAAAAAGACAGCGCAATGGTCTGCTCCATCCTTCAGATCATGGAGCTGATCCACAGGGAGTTTCCCCTCCTGGAGATCATCAGCCTCGGGGAGACAGATTTTGTCATACGCTATATCCCGAAAACAGAAAAACAATGGCTGCAATATTTGAAGGTGGCCATCCTGAGCGTTCTGCTCTTTTTCGGATCTGCTTTTTCCATCATGACATTTATTCAGGACGCGGCCGTTGCCGAATTGTTTGACCGCCTGTATGATCGTGTCACGGGAAACAGGGGGGAAGGAATCAATGTACTGGAAGTCAGCTTTTGTATCGGAATATTTGTCGGAATCATGTTTTTCTATAACCATGCCGGCCGTAAGAAAATCATGGAGGATCCGACGCCGATCCAGGTGGCTATACGAAAATATGAACAGGATGTGGAGACGACTTATATAGCCGCTGGCATGCGCAAGGGAAAATCGGCTGACGGAAAGCCCCGCGGGACTTAAAACAGAGTGAAAAGGAGAAGACCGATGCAGCAAATGGATGTGTTGATGGCAATAACCGGTTTTGCGGGGGGAGCGGCGACAGCGGCTGCCTCATTCGCCCTGATCGGAAGTCTTGGAATCATACCGCGCATGGCAGGAAAAACGAGTATGGCATCTGCGTGGACCGCTTTGGAGAATGCGGTGATTTTCGGCGGAATCAGCGGGACGGTCGCAGCTCTTTTTGAACAGATCCCGCTGGGCCCCGGAAAGCCTTTTCTGGCTGTATACGGACTGGCATCCGGGATTTTTACAGGCTGCCTCGCGGCGGCCATTGCAGAGGTGCTGAATGTCTTTCCTGTCCTCTTCAGAAGATTAAAAATAAAGAGGGGCCTTACCATCCTTGTTACAGCCTTTGCGCTGGGAAAGGCTGTGGGCGCCTTTTATTATTTTTCCTGATTCCGCGCCAAGTCTCGCGAGCGAGACTTGAAGGATGACGCGGCGAGCACCCTGCATAGAGTATAGAATTGGAGGAAATGAAGATATGGAACCGAGGACAGAAAAACCGGGAGATACGAAAGAAGAACTGATCGCTGATGTGGTTGAAAAAGCAGATGCGGTTACGCAGAAGGAGAAAGAGGCCCGCAATGAGGCCTACAATGCATATGTCAGGCAGGTGACGGGAAGCTATAGTCTCGTTTTGAATGTGCTGAAAGCTTTTCTGACCGGCGGACTCATCTGTTTCACCGGCCAGATTATCACAAATGTCTGCGTGCATGTGCAGGGGATGGATGCCGGCACAGCCGGAAAGTGGACGAGTCTGATCCTGATTCTGGCAAGTGCGGTTCTGACCGGACTGAATATTTATCCTTCTCTGGCTCAGTTCGGAGGAGCCGGGGTTCTCGTGCCGATCACCGGATTTGCCAACGGAATCGCATCTTCTGCAATGGAATTCAAAAAAGAAGGACAGGTATTCGGGCTCGGCGCGCAGATTTTCGGTATCGGCGGCCCGGTAATTCTGTACGGGATCTTTACCAGCTGGGTGCTGGGAGTGATTTATCTCGTTATCAGAATCCTTGCATAAATATTAATGTTTATTTTTTTTTTACATTCAAGTATACTATTCTTATCTGCAACGGAAATGTCATATAAGACATTCAATACACCGGAAAAAGGGGAGATACAGAATATGGAACTTCGAATGAGACACAAGGCTGCCTTCGGCTTCGGAGCAGTCGGGAAAGACATTGTTTACATGCTGATTTCCAGTTATCTGCTGTATTATTACAATGCGGTACTGGGCATGAGCAGTGTCTTTATCGGAACAATGATGATGGCTGCAAGAATTTTTGATGCCATCAACGATCCCTTTATGGGAATTATCGTGGCAAAGACGCACACCAGATGGGGCAGATTCCGGCCATGGATTCTTGCCGGAACCGTTCTGAATGCAGTTACGATCTATGCGCTGTATGCAACGCCGGACTCGATGGCGGGAAATGCACAGAAGATCTGGCTGACGCTTTTTTATCTTGCCTGGGGTGTGACCTATACGCTTATGGACATCCCGTTCTGGTCTATGATACCTGCCATTACCAAACCGGGAAAGGACAGAGAATCTCTGTCTTCGCTGGCCAGGTCCTGTTCCGGGATCGGAGATGCAATACCAACGGTGCTGACGATGGCCATTGTACCGATTTTAAGCGGAAGCTCTGTGATCGCGGACTACAGGATCGGTTTTAAGTACTGGGCTCTGATTGTGGCGGTTATTTTTGTGATATCGGAACTGGTATGTGTGCTTGTCGTACCGGAAAAGGTGACGGATGACCGGATGGAGTCAGCGGGAGTCGTGCAGATGTTCCGTTCCCTGTTCAAAAATGATCAGGCGATGACGATTGTCTTCTCCATTATTCTCGTATATACTGCATTGAATATTGTCGGCAATCTGATCTTGTACTTCTTCCAGTTTGATGTCGGAAACACTGATGCGTACAATGTATTCGCCGGCGTCTGCTTTGCGTCGCAGGTGGTGATCATGCTGTGCTTCCCGCTTTTCAGGAAGAAATGGAATAATACACAGATGTTCATGGCCGGTTTCCTGATTCAGATCCTGGGCTTTCTGGTAATTCTGGCAATGTCCTTTACCGGCGTTTATCACACCGTGACATGGGCGCTTTTGTTCATCCCGGGTATTCTTGTTTATGCAGGATATGGAATCCTGAATGTATCGCTGACGATTTTCCTCTCCGATACGGTAGACTATGGGGAATATAAAAACGGGACAAGAGAGGAATCCGTGATATTCTCCATGCAGACATTTACCGTAAAGCTGGCATCCGGTCTTGCCGTATTCATAGCCGGCCTGGTCATCGATCTGGTCCATCTGGATACCGCGATAGAGATCCAGACAGCCCGGACACTGGCCGGACTCCGTCTGTGGATGACCATCCCGTCCATCATCCTTCTGGTAATCGGTATTGTTGTATACCGGAAGTTCTACCGGCTGGATGAAAACAAACTGAAAGAGATTACCCGGGCTCTGGGGAAAGAGCAGTCCGGAGAATAAAATCCGCGCAGCTGCTGTGTTTCTTTAAAGATACTCCTTGATAATTTTTCTGCGGAAAGGTATAATAAAATAAGTTAAAGCGTTTCACAAAGGAGGAGTTCTGATGATTAATCCTGCATCATTAATGAGAGCAAAAAAAGCGTTTGACCAGTTCAAGGCGAATCATCCCAAGTTTATATCCTTTTTCAGAGTGACTCTGCAGGGCGGCGTTCCTGAAGGTACGATTATTGAAATCTCTGTGACAAAACCGGGTGAAGAGCCGATCATGACGAACATGAAAGTAAGTGCAGCAGACATTGAATTATTTAAGGAGTTGAAAGATTTGACATGATTATCAGCGAACGTATTTTTAAAGTGTTGAAAGAGCAGAGAATTTCTCAGAAATCATTCTCAGAGCAGACAGGTATTGCACAGAGTACGATCAGTGACTGGAAGCGGAAAAAGACGAATCCTGCGTCAGACAAAATCATGGCGATCTGTACGGTTCTGAACATGACGCCGTATGAGCTTCTTGAAGGCACAGAAAGCCGCAACAATGTCAGGACAGATTATCTGATGATCGACCGCAGTTCAGAGGCGTTTCATCTGATGGAACAGTTCCACTGCCTGAATACGATCGATCAGGGACGGGTGCTGGGATATGCACAGGCCCTGCTGGACAATGAAGAAAAAAAATAAACCTTTGCCGGAAAAGAAATCAGCATGTTGTGTGCTGATTTCTTTTTGTCTGCATATAAATAATTAAAAAGCAGAAAACAAAGAAGGATACTGTGATGGGAACAGATATTATTCTGGATGCGGGACACGGCGGGTTTGACAATGGGGCGTCTTATATGGGACGCGCGGAAAAGGATGATGTTCTCCGGCTGACGATGGCGGTGGGAGAGAGGCTGGAAAAGGCCGGTTACAAAGTGTATTATACGCGCACGGAGGATGTGTATCATTCTCCTTATGAAAAAGCAGAACTGGCAAATCAGTCGGGAGGCAGGTATTTTATTTCCTTTCACCGCAATTCAGCCATGGAAGACAATTTATATAACGGAGTGGAATCCCTGGTCTACCGGGAAAATGATACGGTCAGCAGGATTGCTTCCAGTATTAATGAACAGCTGGCAGCCGTCGGATTCAAAAATCTGGGAGTGGAAGAAGTCCCCGGACTG
The DNA here is from genome assembly GCA_946546945.1 of uncultured Lachnospiraceae bacterium. Classification (GTDB taxonomy): domain Bacteria; phylum Bacillota; class Clostridia; order Lachnospirales; family Lachnospiraceae; genus Eubacterium_I. Next base: position 47,715 of record CAMNOU010000012.1, on the reverse strand, counting down.
ATCGTGCTTCGGAAAACGAAAATGCCGGCTGTGCTGGTCGAAGTCGGGTTTTTGAATAATGATGCCGATAATCAACTATTTGATGCAAAATTTGATCAGATCGCTGATGCAATTGCCGCGGGCATCCAAAATGCCATCCCGCTTTCCGGAACTTCGCGGGGGAAATCCTGGTTTGTTCAGACAGGACTGTTCAAATATGATGTGAATGCCGTCTATCAGCTGGAAAGGCTGGAGTCAATCGGATATGAGGGGGAAATCCACTATGAAAAGCCGTATTACGGAGTGTGGATCGGACCGGCCTCTTCATTGGATGAGGCGGTTTCTCTTGAAAAAAAACTGAAGGAAGACGGGTTCGCCACTCTGATCGTTACGGGCGGAGCGTGACCGAATGGCTGAGCCTGAGAAGATTTATCTTTACTTTGCGGAAGAGATGCATTACAATGAATGCATCTTTTCTGTTTTTTTATTTTGTACCGTAGATTTTTTATGGAAGAATCATATCTGATTATTTTCTGGAGTCCTTTTTCTCTGCGGCCTGAGGAATTCAGCATGGATTATTTCACAGCATCCCTTTCCCGTTATGGCAATATTCAATGTCTTTTCTTAAAAAACATGTCAGACAGGCGGATCCGGCGGCTGGCGCGGCAGGCGGATCTGGTGGTCGTTATTCTGCATCAGGACGCGGGAGAGGTGCGGGAGTATTTTGAAAAACATTCCCGCTGGTTTGGAAACTGCGTCTATATTCTGAATGATTATCTGCCGGAAAAGGATCTGAGCATAGAGGAACTGTCCCGGAAATACAGAATTGATCAAATGAGAATTGCCTGTGTTCCGTACAACACCGCTTATCAGGAAGCAGTCCGTACAGGTACTCAGGACAGATACTTACGATCGGAGCAGGTGCCCTGTCTGTTTCAGGCGCATATGGATTTCCGAAAGGAACTGGTGAGAACCGTGCGGAAAATACGAAAGGCACTGGAATACAGTGCCTTGTAAGAACGATTATTCAAAGTTTTTATCCGGCAGGACAGCCTTCTTCGGAAGACGGACAAATATTTTTTCGATCCGGTGTTTCTTTTTGGAAAACACCTGAAGGAAGAGTCCATCGGAGGAAGTGACGGATTCCCCGGTCTTCGGAAGATGATCCAGAAGCCCGATCATGTAGCCGCCGATGGAATCATAGTCCTCAGAGACCAGATGCAGGTGGAACAAGTCTGAAAAATCTTCCAGATTCATTGATCCGTCCACGAGATATTCTCTGTCAGAAAGCTTTTTCAGGGAATCTTTTTCATCTTCGTCATATTCATCGCGGATTTCCCCGACAATTTCTTCGAGCAGGTCTTCCAGAGTAATCAGGCCGGCAGTTGCTCCGTAGTCATCCAGTACGATGGCTATGTTGATAGAGGATTCGCGCATCTCCAGAAGCAGTTCCGCCGTGTTCTTGTGTTCATAGGTGAAGTAAGGTTCACGCATGGAATCCCGGACGGAGAAATGTTCCCGGTCACAGAGGATCAGATCCTTCATGTTGAGAATGCCGACCACATTGTCCGTAGATTCTTCACAGACAGGCAGTCTGGTGAACATATCTTTCCGGTAGACATCGAGGACTTCGTCATAAGTGCTGTTGACCCAGAGGAAACTCATGTCAATGCGCGGTATCATGATCTCCTGCGCCTTCGCATCCCCGAAATCAAAAATATTATTGATGATCTGTTTTTCTTCCGCTTCAATCACACCTGATTCATGACTTACTTCAACAATCGTACGGAGTTCCCGCTCGGTCATGACCTTGTTCTTTTCAGCCGGATCCACACGCAGCAGTTTTAAAAACACAGCAGCCAGCGCATTAATGATAACAATGACAGGCGTCAGAATGAGCATCAGCGCCCAGATGATTCTGCAATAGCGCAGAGACATCTTCTCAGAACGGATCGTAGCCATGGTCTTGGGTGAGATCTCACCGAAAATCAGGATCAGAAGCGTCAGGATTCCGGTGGCGATCCCGGCTCCCGCATTTCCGAAAAGTGTGAGTGCCAGGGTGGTCGCCAGAGAAGAAGCGGATATATTGACCAGATTATTTCCGATCAGGATCGCGCTCAGCATTTTCGGCGCGTTATCTGTAATATGGAGTACCAGTGCGGCCCGCCGGTTCCCCTCTTCCGCGAGGGAGCGCATGCGGATTTTGCTGACAGTTGTAAAAGCCGTTTCTGCAGACGAAAAAAACGCGGACAGAAAAAGCAGCAGGATCAGTATTATCAAACGTATCGCGACACCAGGGTCCAATCAGATCACCTCTTTGAATTTGATATGATATAGATAATAGCGTACTTGTCATATTTTTTCAAGTCAGACATATAGTATTTATATAAAGGAGGAAATCAGATCGTTATGGGAAGAACACAAAAACCACTGGCGATGATCGTTACGCTGTTCATCATGTATGTGATTACGGGACTGGCTCTTTTGTGTCTGGCATTTCTGCTTTACAGGTTTCAGCTGAGTGAACAAACGGTGACAATCGGCATTCTGGTCATTTATACGGTTTCGTGCCTGGCCGGCGGAGGGATCGCGGGGAAAAAGATGAAAAACCGCCGGTTTTTCTGGGGGATGGCGGCAGGATCCCTTTACTTTGCGATTCTTGCCGCAGGTTCGCTGGTCATCCGTTCGGGGGCAGACTCGGATATTCTGCACCGGATGATGACATTTATCATTTGTGCGGCCGCAGGCATGATCGGAGGAATGCTGAGTTCAAGACGGTCATAAAAAGATTGCGTTCTAAAAAAATGTGTGGTATACTCTTCACAGTTATTTTAATGAAAGGAGTCTCTGCCATGAAACACGTAAAGACATTAAATACAAAAAGACTGCAGAACACAGTGAAAAAAGGCGGCTGCGGCGAATGCCAGACATCCTGCCAGTCTGCATGTAAGACATCCTGCACAGTCGGGAACCAGAGCTGCGAGCAGAAATAAGAGAACACATCGTTTGATAGAGGAATGAAACCAATCGGCCGTATGCCAGAACGCATGCGGCTTGTTGTTCGTTTATTCTTCTGTTGGGAACGGACGGATTCCCGACGGATGTGCAAGAGACCTGCGAAGAATGTACTTACTTGAAAGGAAGAAAGAGAGAATATGGTTCACCAGTTTCGGAACAACGGTTACAATATTGTTCTCGATGTGAACAGTGGGGCGATTCATGTAGTGGATGATATGACATATGAGATCATTCAGGACTACGAGGAGCTCTCAAAGGAAGAAATTATAGATAAACTGTGCAGTTCCTATGACCGGAATGAGTTAGCTGACGCTTACGAAGAAGTGGAAGAACTGGTCCGCGGCGGAGAACTGTTTACACCGGATGAGTATGAAGACTATATGATGGACTTTAAGAAGCGTCCGACTGTGGTGAAGGCGCTTTGTCTGCATATTGCCCACGACTGTAATCTTGCCTGCCGGTATTGTTTTGCCGAGGAGGGAGAGTACCACGGGCGCCGGGAGCTCATGAGCTTCGAAGTCGGGAAAAAGGCGCTGGATTTTCTGATTGAGAATTCCGGTCACAGACGGAATCTTGAGGTGGATTTTTTCGGCGGCGAACCGCTGATGAACTGGCAGGTGGTCAGGGATCTGGTAGCATACGGACGGGAGCAGGAAAAGCTGCATGACAAGAAGTTCCGTTTTACCTTAACGACCAACGGAGTGCTGATCAATGACGATGTCATTGAATTTGCGAACCGTGAGATGGGCAATGTCGTCCTGAGCATAGACGGCAGAAAAGAGGTCAACGACCATATGCGGCCCTTCCGCGGAGGACAGGGAAGCTATGACCGGATTGTACCGAAGTTTCAGAAATTTGCGGAGAGCAGAAATCAGGAACGGTACTATGTGAGAGGGACCTATACCCACTACAATCTGGATTTTTCCGAGGATGTGCTTCATCTGGCGGATCTGGGATTCAAACAGATTTCTGTGGAGCCGGTAGTGGCGGAGGACTCTGAGGAGTACGCACTCCGGGAAGAAGATCTGCCGAAGCTGTTTTCAGAGTATGACAGGCTGGCGGCAGAGATGGTCAGGAGAAAAAAGGAAGGAAAGGATTTTAATTTCTTCCATTTCATGATCGATCTGGAGGGCGGCCCCTGTGTCGCGAAGCGTCTGTCCGGCTGCGGTTCCGGTACCGAGTACCTGGCCGTGACCCCCTGGGGAGATCTGTATCCCTGTCATCAGTTCGTCGGGAATGAAGAGTTTTTGATGGGAAATGTATGGGATGGCGTGACGCGGACCGATCTCCGGGACGAGTTCAAAGGCTGCAATGTTTACGCAAAAGAAAAATGCCGCAGCTGTTTCGCAAAGTTCTACTGCAGCGGCGGATGCGCAGCGAACTCTTATCATTTTCACGGACATATCAACGACGCATACGATATCGGCTGCGAGCTTCAGAAGAAGCGGATCGAATGCGCGATTATGATAAAAGCAGCTGCAGCAGAATAAACGGGAGGTAGAGAAATAATATGAAGAAAAACAAGGCGGTAGTACTCTTTATCGTTTTTCTGGCAATTCTATTGCTTCTGGGGTACTATTCGTACGGAATTGTAAAAGGCACTGTTGCAAAGGACAGTGATGCCGGCATCAAGCTCGGGCTTGATCTGGCCGGAGGTGTGAGCATCACCTATGAGGTCGCGGGCGATGAGGACCCGTCGCCGGAGGATATGTCGGACACGATTTATCAGCTTCAGCAGCGTGTCAGCGCATTCAGTACGGAGGCAGAAGTATATCAGGTCGGAGATGACCGTATTGCGGTAGAAATTCCCGGAGTGTCCGATGCCAACGCGATTCTGTCAGAGCTGGGTACGCCCGGATCTCTGGAGTTCCAGACGGCCGAGGGTGAAGTCTATATGACGGGTGACCAGGTGGCGGATGCACAGGCTGCGTCACAGCAGAATCAGACGACCGGAGCGACCGAATATGTGGTTGAACTGACCCTGACAAATGAGGGAGCGAAGATTTTCGCAGATTATACACAGCAGTATCTGCATGGGTATCTGCCCATTTACTATGACGGGGAGTGCATCACTTATCCGCAGGTGCAGAATGTCATTTCCGACGGCCGGGCAGTCATCAACGGCATGAAGAACTATGAGGAAGCGCAGATACTGGCGACACAGATCCGAAGCGGCGCGCTGAAGCTTCAGCTTGAGGAGCTGCAGTCGGAAGTAGTCGGAGCGAAGCTTGGTTCTCAGGCGCTGGAGTACAGTATCATTGCTGCGGTTATCGGTATTCTGATCATCATCGTGTTTATGATTGCGGTCTACCGGATCCCCGGTATTGCAGCATCCATCGCATTGCTGATCTATACCGGAATCGTGCTGTCGATTCTGCATTTGTATCATATTACACTGACCCTGCCGGGTATTGCAGGTATCATCCTTTCGATCGGTATGGCCGTCGACGCGAACGTTATTATCTTTGCCCGAATCCGCGAGGAGATCGGTCTGGGACGGACGGTCAGCCAGGCGATCAAGACCGGTTTTAAGAAGGCCTTTTCCGCCATCCTTGACGGAAATGTAACGACCCTGATCGCAGCAGCGGTTCTCGGGATCCGCGGCACCGGTGCGATCCGCGGTTTTGCCATCACACTGGCAATCGGTATCATCATTTCCATGTTCACAGCGCTTGTCATCACCAGATGGATCCTGAAGGCGATGTACGGCATGGGAATGCAGGACAAGAAGCTCTATGGTGAGAAGAAAGAGAAGACGCCCTGGGATTTCATTGGAAAGCGCCTGATCTGCTTTGGTATTTCCATTGCTGTCATCGTGGCGGGATTTGTCGGAATGGGCGTTCATAAGGCAGGAAGCGGAAGTGTTCTGAATTTCAGCCTGGAGTTTATGGGCGGTACATCAACTACGGTAGCCTTTGATAAGGATTATACCATTGAGGAAATTGATTCCGAGATCGTGCCTTATATTGAAGAGATCACCGGTGACGGAAATATCCAGACACAGAAGATCTCTGATTCCAACTCCATTGTATTCAAGACCAGATCTCTGAATCTGGAGGAGAGGGAGGCATTCGTCAACATGCTGGAGGAGAACTTCAATGTTCCCGAGGAGGATATCGCCGAGTCGCAGAACATCAGCTCCACCATCAGCAGTGAGATGCGTTCCGATGCCATCTGGGCCGTCATTATAGCGACGATCTGCATGCTGATCTACATTTGGTTCCGGTTCAAGGATATCCGCTTTGCGGGCAGTGCGGTCATTGCGCTGGTACACGATGTGCTGGTTGTGCTGGCATTCTATGCACTGTCAAAGACAAGTGTCGGTACGACATTCATTGCCTGCATGCTGACACTGGTCGGATACTCCATCAACGCGACGATCGTTATCTTCGACCGTATCCGTGAGAACCTGGCTCTTCAGGCAGGAAACCGGAAGCTGGATCTGAAGAACGTGGTGAACGACAGTATCACACAGACCCTGTCGCGAAGCATCAATACATCCCTGACTACATTTATCATGGTATTGATGATCTTCATTCTGGGTGTATCTTCGATCCGTGAATTTGCCGGACCTCTGATGGTCGGCGTTATCTGCGGCGGTTATTCATCCGTATTTATCACCGGCGCGCTCTGGTACATCTTCAAGTCCAGATCGTTAAAGAAGCAGGAAGCTGCGCAGGCAGCTGCAGCCGCAGCGAAAAGCAAAAAGAAAAAGAAATAAGGCTTTATGATAAGAGAACCCGGTTTCAGAATGTCTGAGACCGGGTTCTTGATTCTTGTCTTGCTGTTTTTGGCTCTATTCGATATAATTTACAATAGATCACAGAAATCATCTCAGTGTGAGAGACTTGAATTTCGAATAGCGGAGGTAATTTATGAGAAAAAAACTGTTAGGTCTTCTGTTAAGTACAGGACTGATCCTTTCTTTTGCCGCGGGATGCGGACAGAATAAGGAGGCTGAGCCGTCTTCCGGTCAGGAGCAGCAGCCGGTGCAGGAAATGTCGGTTCAGCAGCCGGAGGCTGTACCCGTGGAGGAAGAGAAAACTGAAGAAACGGCGGAAGCCCCGCAGATGCAGGGCGATGAGACGTTCATTCTGTATTTCAGCGGCATTGATGTATTCGGACCGGTGGAGACTAAGAGCAGGAGTGATGTGAATATTCTTGCGGCTGTCAACCGCCGTACCAGAAAGATTCAGCTGGTAAGTACGCCCCGTGATTCCTATGTGACGATTCCGGGAAGCGGAGATGCAAAAGACAAGCTGACCCATGCGGGACTTTACGGGATCGACTGCTCGATCGGAGCACTTGAAAATCTGTATGGTGTGGATGTCAACTACTATATTCGGGTGAATTTCAGCGGATATGAGGATATTATCGATAAGCTCGGCGGGATAGATGTCTATTCGGAGTATGATTTTACCGTAGAACCGATCAAACACTATACGCAGGGAATGAATCATCTGAGCGGGATCGAGGCGCTGGCTTTCGCGAGAGAACGCCACGCATTTGCGGCAGGTGATTATCAGAGGGGAAAGAATCAGATGGAGGTCGTCAAGGCTCTGGTGAATAAGATGACATCGCCTGAGGTCCTGGCGGATTTTGATAACGTGATGGCCAGTTTTTCCGACAGCTTCCAGACAGACATGCCGCAGGAGCTGATCTCCAATCTGGCGCTCATGCAGCTGTCGGATTCCAAAGAATGGCAGGTGGAGACCTATTATATCTCCGGCAGCAGCTCGAAAGAGACGACTTACTCCACACCGGGAACGAGAGTGTATGTCATGCACCCGGATCAGACCCAGGTGGAGGTCGGCGCGGCACTGCTGAATGATACTCTGGCAGAGTAGGAGGGGATCTGGCTTACAGAACCGTTTTCTTCTTTGTATAAAGGATCACTTCATCACCATCGTGGATCACCAGGTCCCCGTTCGGGATCAGGGTGCTGTCATGGCGCCGGATCATCAGGATAAACGTCTGCCTGGAAATATCCAGATCTTTGATGGCGGATCCATTCCAGGGATGTGTCCTGCCAATCAGAATTTCCTTGATATTCAGGGGCTGGGTGTTCCCGATGGATTCCGCGCCCAGTATGATGGTGTCTCCCTCCTCGAGCGAGACATCTCCGCGGGGGATCAGCATTTCCGAACGGCGCTGGATCAGGGCGATGATCATTCCTTTCGGAAGATATAAATCCATGATTTTCTGCCCGATCCAGGAATCTCCGCTGTGCAGAGGCACCCGGATGAACTGCAGGTCCTGCTCATCATTCAGGTCGCCAAGCTGTTTTAATCTGGAGTACTGCTCGACGAATCCGGCGGAAATAATACCGGTCGGGATGGCAACGATCAGAACGCCCAGAAACGTGATCACAATACTGAATGCCTTGCCCAGAGGGGTAATCGGATAGATATCTCCGTATCCTACGGTGAGCAGTGTGGAGACGGACCACCATAATCCGGAGAAAGCATTCGTAAAGACATCCGGCTGCGCCTCGTTTTCCAGACTGTACATGCACAGACTGGATGCCAGCATCAGAACGAAAATGATAAAAACAGAGGACAGAAGCTGCTGCTTCTTGCTGGTGATGACCTCCGTGATGACGTTGATTGAGTCGTAATACGCATTCAGGCGGAACAGCCGGAAGATGCGGATGACACGGAACATGCGGAATACGGTCGCTCCCGTCGGGAAGAAGAAGGGCAGGTAATTTGGCAGGAAGGAAAGCAGGTCAATGATGCCTGCCACCGAAAAGATATACTTCAGCAGTGATTTTCCTTCCGAATAATGGACAAACGCGTTCTTTGCCGTCAGCAGGCGAAGCCCGTAGTCGACGGCGAAAAATGCGACCGTGATCTCTTCTAATATATTCAGGACGGGATGATAGCAATCCATTTTGTTGAAGGTCAGTAAAATACTGACTGCCAGATTCAGGATAAGCATAAAGGTGCTGAAAAAATCATAGAATCTGCTGATGAAATCTAAAGAGGCACCTACCTCTACGATCTGATATAACCGATGCCTTCTTTTGGCCCACTCTGTTTTCAACGCATGTTCTCTCCTGTGTCTTTAATCTTTAAAAAGGGGGGTAGAAAAATACCGCTCCGCCGTGTCGGGCAGAACAGTCACGACTGTCTTGCCTTTCCCAAGCTTTTCTGCCAGCTTTAATGCCGCCGCAACGTTGGTCCCGCTGGAAATCCCGCACATGATTCCTTCCTGACGCGCAAGATTTTTCGCAGTCTCAAGAGCTTCTTCATCTGAGACGATATGAATGTTATCATAGATGTTCTGATTCAGAATATCCGGGATGACGCCGTCGCCGATTCCCATCTGCAGATGTGTCCCGATGTTGCCTCCGGCCAGAATAGCTGCGTTTTCCGGCTCCACTGCCCAGATTTCAATGTCCGGGTTCTGTGCCTTCAGGACCTCGCCGATCCCGGTGATCGTGCCGCCGGTGCCGATGCCGGAGCAAAAACCGTGAATGGGGCCGGCTACCTGCTCCATAATCTCCAGAGCAGTATGGTGGCGGTGCGCATTGGTATTGTTTTCATTGGCAAACTGCTGAGGCACGAAAACGTTTTTGTCTTCTCGCGCCATGCGAAGAGCCGTCTCAAGACATTCTTCGATACATGCTCCGATATTGCCCGCGTCGTGAATGAGAATGACCTCCGCGCCGTAATGCCGTACGAGCTTTCTTCTTTCCTCGCTGACGGAATCCGGCATCACGATGATGGTACGGTAGCCTTTTACCGCGCCCACCAGCGCCAGACCGATTCCCTGGTTTCCGCTGGTCGGTTCAACAATGATCGTGTCTTTATGGATAATCCCTTCGCGTTCAGCTTCTTCGATCATATTCAGAGCAGTGCGGGTCTTAATGGAGCCGCCTACATTTAATCCCTCAAATTTCATGAGGATCTGAGCATTTTCCGGTTTATTCATGCGGTTCAGACGCACCATGGGGGTATGTCCGACTGCCTCAAGAACATTATTATAAATCACTTTCAAAACTCCTTTATCTCTAATCATGCATTTTAATATTATATGCTATTAAAGAAGAAAACTCAATCATTTTCCAATTGATTAATCAGAGATTGTGCAGGAAATCAAAAAATGTTATAATATAATCGTTTTGCAGACAAAGTTAAGCACAGGAGGCTGTGGATGAGAAAACAAAGAGGAGACAGAGACCGCAGGGAAGAGCATGAAGTCAGACTTTATCATGTTCACAGGCTGGATGCAAAAAGGCAGCTGATTCCGCCGTTTTTGTTTTTCCTGGCAATCATGATCATCATTGTGATTTCATGCGTAAAACACAATAGAAATGTGGAAGCGGGAAAGGCAGATATGACACAGAATGCCATTGTAGTCGATTACCTGACCACGGCCATCGGGGCGCCCGTCAACCGGAATACGGATGAGATCGACAATAGTTATGGCAACTATTTTTACATCGGGGCTGATTTTTATGAAATCGGGAGAGGCACCTCTATGGCCTTATTTGACCGGGAGGGAATGGTTGTCTTTTCAGGGCAGGACTATGTTTCCTCGCTGGTCTGGAAAAATAACAGAGCAGATGTTACCGGGACAGAAGCTGCTGCTATGGCAGAAGAATTGACGGCTGTTTACGGGCCGTACGAACAGACTCCCGAAGGACTTTACCAGTGGCAGGCTTCGGAAGAAAAGCCGCTGGGGCAGAATAAAGATCTGGAAAGTGTGACACTTGAACTGAATGCAGACGGAATCCTGGTTGTTACAGCTGCAGGCAGCAGATGACAGTGTGATTTTTCGCAAAAGAAAGGAGACAGCAATGGTTTACAAAAAGTTTAAAGACAAAGAGTTATCGGCACTTGGCTTCGGCGCAATGCGCCTCCCGGTGATTGACGGCAAGGACGGACAGATTGATGAGGCTGCCGTTCAGACGATGGTCGATTACGCATTTTCTTCGGGAATCAACTATTATGATACAGCATGGGGATATCACGAGGGCAATTCCGAGCTGGCGATGGGACGGGCTCTGAAAAAATATCCGAGAAATCAGTTCTATCTGGCAACGAAGTTTCCGGGGTATGATTTGTCCAACATGCCGAAAGTAAAAGAGATTTTTGAAAAACAGCTGGAAAAATGCCAGGTGGATTATTTTGACTTTTATCTGGTGCATAATGTCTGTGAACTGAACATAGACTATTATCTGAATGAAGAAAAATACGGCATCTATTCCTATCTGATGGAGCAGAAAAAGAACGGCCGGATCCGGCATCTGGGATTTTCTGCGCACGGAAGCTATGATGTCATGAAACGATTCCTGGATGCATACGGGAACGGGATGGAGTTCTGCCAGATTCAGCTGAACTGGATCGATTATCATTTTCAGGATGCAGAGGCAAAAATTGAACTGTTAAAAGAATACGGACTTCCGGTCTGGGTCATGGAGCCCCTGCGCGGAGGAAAGCTGGCGGATCTTCCTGCTGAATATGCCGCAAAGCTGAGGGAACTCAGACCCACTGAGGAAATACCGGCCTGGTCCTTCCGCTTTCTGCAGACGATTCCGGAAGTAACGATGATCCTGTCGGGGATGTCTGATTATGAGCAGACAAAAAAGAATATTGAGACGTTTCAAACAGAAGCGCCGCTGTCCGGAAAAGAGTGGGATACTCTGCTCGCGATCGGCGATGAGATGACCAGAGGAATTGCGCTTCCGTGTACGGCATGCCGTTACTGTACGACACATTGTCCGATGGAACTGGATATACCGAAACTGCTTTCCTTATACAATGAGCATGCCTTCACCAATGGCGGATTCATTGCACCGATGGCTCTCGGCGCGATTCCGGCCGACAAGCGTCCGTCCGCATGTATCGGATGCAGAAGCTGTGAAGCTGTCTGTCCGCAGCAGATCAAAATTTCAGAAGCAATGGCAGACTTCACCGAAAGACTGAAATAGCGGGCAGGCTCCGGGGAGGATTAAAAAAAATAATATTTTTGTTGAAATTCTATACCGGATTGTCTATAATGTTCCACAGTGAATAAAAATTAATTGACAGATATCTGTCATGGGAGATCCGTCCTGATTTTCAGGCAGAAGGCAGGCCGGATCCGGGGACAATGGAGGATTTGAAATGTACGAGACAGATGAGATTAGAGCAGTAGATCCTGAGGTAGCTGCGGCGATTGACGCGGAGTATGACCGTCAGAATGATCATCTCGAGCTGATTGCTTCTGAGAACTGGGTAAGCCCGGCGGTCATGCAGGCACAGGGATGTATTATGACGAATAAATATGCAGAAGGCTATCCGGGGAAACGATATTACGGCGGATGCGAGTGCGTGGATATCGTCGAGAATCTGGCTATTGAGCGCGCAAAAAAACTTTTTGACGCAGAGTATGTGAATGTGCAGCCGCACTCGGGCGCACAGGCCAATATGGCCGTTCAGTTTGCTCTTCTGAAGCCGGGGGATACGGTGATGGGAATGAACCTGGATCATGGCGGCCATCTGACACACGGCTCACCGGTGAATTTTTCAGGAGTATATTTCAATATCGTACCGTACGGGGTCAACGATGATGGATTTATCGATTATGATAAGGTGGAAGAGATCGCGCTGGAATGCAGACCGAAACTGATTATCGCAGGTGCGAGCGCTTACGCGCGTACGATTGATTTCCCCCGTTTCCGTGAAATCGCGGATAAGGTCGGGGCTTATCTGATGGTTGACATGGCGCATATCGCCGGCCTGATCGCGGCAGGGCTTCATCCGAGCCCCATGCATTATGCGGATGTAGTGACCACAACGACCCATAAGACACTGCGCGGACCCAGAGGCGGCATGATCCTGGTTTCCAAAGAATCGATGGAAAAGAACAATTTCAACTTCAACAAAGCAATTTTCCCGGGCATCCAGGGAGGTCCTCTGATGCACGTGATCGCCGCGAAGGCTGTTTGCTTCAAGGAGGCTCTCAGCGATGAGTTCAGGACCTATCAGCAGGGCGTGGTCAACAATGCGCAGGCGCTCAGCAAAGGCCTCATGAACCGCGGAATCAAAATTGTTTCAGGAGGTACGGATAATCATCTGATGCTGGTGGATCTGACTCCTTTTGATCTTACAGGGAAGGCAGTCGAAAAGCTTTTGGATGAAGCGCATATCACAGCAAATAAGAATACGATTCCGAACGATCCCAAATCCCCGTTTGTGACAAGCGGAATCCGTCTGGGCACACCGTCCGTGACTTCCAGAGGCATGAACACGGAAGATATGGATCAGATTGCCGAGGCGATTGCGATTGTGATCAAAGAAGGCGAAGAAGGCGTAGCGAAAGCACGGGCAATCGTAGACAGTCTGACCGGGAAATACCCTCTGAAAATTAATGGGTAATTAAGTAAGAATTAAGAAAAAAAAGAGAAGTAGTGTGATAAAATGGTTACAGAATTCTATCTGTAGCCATTTTTTTAGAAAGAGGGGTTTGTTATTTATAATGGGAAAAAAGAGAAAGAAGATCATTGTTATCATTATCATAATCATTGCAGCTGCGGCATGCGTATTGTTCTGGTTCCGGCATAACAGACAGAAAACGGGCGGCGGGGATGCGGCTTATGTGGAGTCTGTAGCGGAAGTCATGGACACAAAGAATGCGGGCGCCCAGAACCGGTATTCCGGCGTGGTGGAGTCCCAGAAGACCTGGGATATTTCCCTTGCATCTGAGCAGACAGTAAAGGAAGTGTTTGTTCAGGAGGGGGATGAAGTCACAGAAGGCATGCCCCTGTTTGAATATGATACGACGGATCTGACTCTTCAGGTAGCGCAGGCGAAGCTCGAACTGGAGGAGATCGGCAATGAGATTACCGGGTACAACAGCCAGATCAAGGCTCTGAACGCGGAAAAGAACACCGTGTCCAAGGATGAACAGTTCAGCTATACGGTGCAGATCCAGAGTCTGGAGACACAGATCAAACAGGCGGAGTACAGCCAGGAAAGTAAAAAGATGGAGATCGAGAAGCTTCAGAATACTTTGTCGGAATCAACGGTCACCAGCAAGATCAACGGCGTGGTCAAATCCATCAATCAGGACAATGAGATGGACAATTACGGGAATGCAAAACCGTTCATGTCCATCCTCACAACCGGTGACTACAGAGTCAAGGGTGTTGTGAATGAGACCAACGTATGGATGCTGGAAGAGGGTGCTCCCGTGATCCTTCGTTCCCGCGTGGACAGCAATGCGGTCTGGTATGGCACGATTGAAAATATAGATACGGATAATCAGGAAAAAGACAGCAATAATAATTACATGGGGGAGTCTTCCGATTCGGATGCAAAATCTACCAAATATCCGTTTTATATCAGCCTGTCTTCCAGTGACGGACTGATGCTTGGCCAGCATGTTTACATAGAGCTGGATGAGGGACAGGATTCCGAAACAGAAGGACTCTGGCTATACAGCAGTTATATTGTGCAGGATGAGGCGGAGACACCTTATGTGTGGGCCGATAATGGCAATGGAAGACTGGAAAAACGCACTGTTGAGCTCGGGGAATACAACGAAGAACTGGATATGTATGAAATCCTTTCCGGACTCACGCAAGACGATCTGATCGCGTGGGCACAGCCGTCCCTGTCCGAAGGCATGAAAACGACAGAAAACATAGAAGAATCCAGCCTTATGAATGAGATGTCTGACGATATGTACAGTGCCGATATGGAAGATATGCAGGGCATAGAAGGCGAGGATATGCAGGGCATAGAAGGCGAGGATATGCAGGGCATGGAAGGCGAAGATATGCAGGGCATAGAAGGCGAAGACATGCAGGGCATGGAAGAGCCGGATATGGAAGGAATGGACGTGGAGGAAGAACAATGATCCTGAATTTAAGTCACATTTACAAGGATTATGAACAGGATAAACTGGTCACACCTGTCCTGAAGGATGTCACTCTCCAGGTGGAGGAAGGGGAGTATGTTGCCATCATGGGACCTTCCGGTTCCGGCAAGACTACCCTTATGAATATTATCGGATGCCTGGATCTTCCGACCAGCGGGACCTATGAACTGAATGGGGAGGATGTTCTGAAATACAGAGATAAAGAGCTGGCAAATGTAAGACTTCGAAGCATTGGTTTCGTATTTCAGAGCTTTCATCTGCTGCCGCGGGAAAATGCTTTGGAAAATGTAGCACTGCCCCTGATCTATGCGGGAGTGAAAAAACAGGAACGCCAGAAGAGAGCGGAAGCGGCACTGGAAAGAGTCGGGCTGGCCGACCGGGTCAGCTACAAACCGACACAGCTCTCCGGCGGGCAGAAACAGCGCGTGGCCATTGCCCGGGCGATGGTAAACAACCCGAAGATCCTGCTGGCGGATGAGCCGACCGGAGCGCTGGATTCCGTTTCCGGGAAACAGATTATGGAGCTTTTCAAAAAGCTGAATGAAGAGGGCGTGACAGTCGTCATGATTACCCATGACGAGAAGATAGCCTCCAATGCAAAACGTGTCGTCCGTATTATAGACGGCCGGATCTGGGATGATGCGGCCAAACGTCCGGCTTCGGAAGAGACGCCGGATGCTGTAAAGGAGGTGACCGCAGATGAAGAATAAAATCGTGAAACGCATTCTGATTGCAACTGTTGCGGCAGCCGTTGCTGCCGGAGGGATTACCGGAGGCCTTCACTATCAGCGCAGCAACCGTACCGCAAAAGTCACGGCGGTCAGCAGCCTTACAGACAGCTACTGGGGAGATGAGGTATACAGTTCCGGACAGGTGACAAATGATTATTCACAGTTTGTCTACGTGCCAAAGACGGATACGATCAAAGAGGTCTTTGTGGAAGACGGGCAGCATGTGAATATCGGAGATAAGCTTCTTGAGCTGGATACCCGTGCCTCGAAACTGGAATATGAGATGAAGGTTCTCGAAGTAGAAAATCTTGCAAATCAGATTAAGCTGGCTGAAAATGATCTGAAAAAATGGAAAAATATGAAGCCGGGGACATCCCGTTCCACAGGCGAGATCGTACCGACTCCAAATGGCGCGGCGGGCTTTATAAAGACGGCCCGGCAGGAAAATGCGGAACCGGAAAAAGACAAAGACGCCTATCGTTATATTGATATGAACGCGATCCCCTATAATCAGGATGAGGCAGACGGGACGCCGGAAAAACCGTATCGATATATCTGTACGGAAGACGCCTACATTTTGGGCGAGGTCCTTCAGTCTCTAGCAGAGAAGAATATCACTGCCTATTTCGAAATCCATGAGAATAATGCGGTGGAAGGCAAAGTGACCGTCACCCGGTCTGTTGATGATTTCCTGAGAAAGGTTCCTGAGGAAGGATCCAAATGGAGCGTAAGAGAAGGGACGCAGATCACAGAAGAAAATCCTGCGGAGCCGGCTCCCGGTGGAGAGAATACGCAGGATCCGGGGAAAACGGGCGAAGAGGAAAACGGCAGCTCAAAGAAACCTGGGGAAGAAAATAACGACTCATCAAATAAAAATGAGACAGAGCAAGAACCTGGGCAGGGAGAGAACCACGGAGATGGTGAATCAGATAACATCGATGACGGAATAACCGGGGATGAAGAACTGGATCCCGGCGATGATTTCGAATCTTATAATGAGTTTATAGATGACGGATATACAAAAGAAGAGATTCAGGATCAGATTGCAGAATGTGAGCAGAAACTGAAGGATCTGGATCTGTCAAAGCGAAAGGCAGAACTGGAAGTGGAGAAACTGAAGGCCAAGAGCACCGACGGAACCATCTATGCCACAGTAAACGGAGAAGTGAAAAATCTGAAGGATATGGAAGAAAGAGACGATGACACAGCTCCGTTTATGGAAGTGGCCGGTTCGGAGGGCCTGTATGTGACCGGTTTCTTAAGCGAGCTGCTGCTGGACCAGGTGAAGCCCGGACAGCCGGTTCAGGTGAATTCCTGGGAGAGCGGGGTGAGCTGTGAAGCCAAAATCACGGAGATCATGGATTATCCCGCGTCGAATGCGGAGGCATACAGCGGAGAAGGGAATTCCAATGTTTCCTACTATCCGTATACGGCTTATATCGAGGATACGGCAGGACTGCAAAACGGCGAATATGTGGATCTTACCATGACAGTCGGCAGTGAAGACGGCGCAGATACCATCTATCTGCCAAAGGCATATGTCAGAACGGGAAACGGGGTTTCCTACGTGTACAAGGCGGATGAAAACAGCCGGCTGGTGAAGCAGTATGTCAAAACAGGCCGGACCATTTACGGCCAGTCCGTGGAAATAAAATCCGGGATCGGAATGGAGGATCTTGTGGCCTTCCCCTATGGGAAAACTGCGAAGGAAGGTGTCCGTGCCGTTGAATCAGAGATGGATTATTAGGAGGAGCGCTTTATGATTGAAAATATACGATTATCTTTTCAGGGAATCTGGTCCCACAAAATGCGTTCCTTTTTGACAATGCTGGGCATTATTATCGGTATCGCAGCAATCATTGCCATTGTTTCCACCATCCAGGGAACCAATGAACAGATCAAACAGAATCTCATCGGTTCCGGTAATAATACGGTCAAGGTGGAACTGTATCAGGATGAATGGACGTATGAGATGGACTACAACGGCGTGCCGGAGGGCGTACCGGAAATCTCGCAGGAGAAACTGGATGAAATACGCAAAATTGAGGGCGTTGAGAAGGCCTCCCTGTATACAAGCAGACAGGGATATAATGCGGTCTATTACAAGAACATCGCTCTTTCCGGCGGATATGTCATGGGAGTGGAGACAGAGTATTTTGACACCTGCGGACTGATCATAAAACGAGGAAGAGGATTTGACCGGAACGACTACGATCGTTTCCGGAAGGTCGCTGTACTGGACGAAGATTCCGCCGCATCCCTGTTTCAGGGAGAAGATCCTGTCGGAAAGACGGTTGAAATTATGAGTGAACCATTCGTCGTGGTCGGAGTGGCCGGACAGCAAAGCGGATTCGAGCCTGTTATCAACACAATCGAGGATTATTATACCTATCAGCAGGATGCCAGCGGGAGAGTCTATATCCCGTCCACCGCGTGGCCGATCATTTACACTTATGATGAGCCGCAGAACCTGATTATACAGAGCGTGGACACCGATTCCATGGCATCGGTGGGGCAGGCAGCTGCGGACAGTCTGAACGCGGATCTATCTGTGAAGGACGATACCATCCAGTATAAGGGACAGAATCTGCTGGAGCAGGCGCGTGAGATTCAGCAGCTGAGTCAGTCTACCAACACCATGCTGATCTGGATTGCCGGCATTTCTCTGATCGTCGGCGGAATCGGCGTAATGAATATCATGCTGGTATCTGTCACAGAACGAACGCAGGAAATCGGACTGAAGAAAGCAATCGGAGCACAGAAGAGTCATATCCTCGGGCAGTTCCTGACCGAAGCAGCTGCGCTTACCAGCCTGGGAGGTGTGATCGGAGTTGTCGTCGGAATCATTCTGGCTGAGGTGATATCCAGAATCAGCGGAACACCGGTCGCTATCAGTATTCCCGCCATCATCATTGCAGTTGTATTCTCCATGGTCATCGGCATCCTGTTCGGGCTGCTTCCTTCCTACAAGGCGGCAAACCTGAAGCCAATTGAAGCTCTTCGCCGGGAGTAATCTGTTTTTTACAAAGGACTTGAACCGGCCGGATAATGAGTGTATAATTGAAAAGATAAAAAATTCTGCAGGAGATAGTTATGATCGATATTAAGTTTTTAAGAGAGAACCCGGATATTGTAAAACAGAACATCCGGAATAAATTCCAGGATCACAAGCTTCCGCTGGTTGACGAAGTGATCACTCTGGATGCAGAAGCGCGCGCCGTGAAGCAGCAGGCGGATGATCTTCGCGCAAACCGCAACAAGATTTCGAAACAGATTGGCGCACTGATGGGACAGGGCAAAAAAGAAGAAGGAATGGCTCTGAAAGCCCAGGTGGAAAAGGACGCGGAGACTTTAAAAGAGCTCGAGGCTAAAGAAACAGAGCTTCAGGAAAAGGTAACGAAGATCATGATGACGATCCCGAATATCATCGATCCTTCTGTACCGATCGGAAAAGATGACTCTGAAAATGTTGAGGTTCAGCGTTTCGGGGAGCCCGTTGTTCCGGATTTTGAGATTCCTTATCATACAGAAATCATGGAAAAATTCAACGGCATTGATCTGGATGCGGCCAGACGTGTTGCCGGGAATGGATTTTATTATCTGCAGGGGGATATCGCGAGACTGCATTCTGCTGTGACTGCTTATGCCCGTGACTTTATGATTGACAGGGGATTTACTTACTGTATCCCTCCTTTCATGATCCGAAGCAATGTGGTTACCGGTGTTATGAGTTTCGATGAGATGGACGCCATGATGTATAAGATTGAAGGGGAAGATCTTTATCTGATCGGCACTTCCGAGCATTCTATGATCGGCAGATTCATTGATGAGATGCTCGATGAGGAAGAACTCCCGAAGACCCTGACCAGCTATTCTCCGTGCTTCAGAAAGGAGAAAGGGGCTCATGGCATCGAGGAACGCGGTGTTTACCGTATCCATCAGTTTGAAAAACAGGAAATGATTGTTGTCTGCAGACCGGAAGAATCACCGATGTGGTTCGACAAACTGTGGCAGAATACCGTTGATCTTTTCAGAAGCATGGATATTCCTGTCCGCACTCTGGAGTGCTGTTCCGGTGACCTTGCGGATCTCAAGGTGAAATCTGTAGATGTAGAGGCATGGTCTCCGAGACAGAAGAAGTATTTTGAAGTCGGAAGCTGTTCCAATCTGGGCGATGCGCAGGCCAGAAGACTTCGTATTCGTGTAAAAGGCAAAAACGGAAAGTATTTTGCACATACTTTGAACAATACAGTCGTTGCTCCTCCGAGAATGCTGATCGCTTTTCTGGAGAACAACCTGAATGAGGACGGCACCGTGAATATTCCGAAGGTGCTTCAGCCGTACATGGGCGGCAAGACCAAAATTGAGTAACCAGTCAGATGAGAATCCGTTTCCCATCTGCGATTGATGGAAAGTGGCTGAATCTTTTGAAAGGTTCCGCCACTTTTTCTGAGAAAACATATGATTCAGGAATGATAACAGAGAAAGAGGACCGAATATGAAAGCTTTTCTAATTTTAGAAGACGGAACAGTATTTACGGGAAACCGGATCGGTTCTTCCAGAGAAGTAATCAGTGAGATTGTGTTCAATACCTCCATGACCGGCTATCTGGAAGTCCTGACAGATCCCTCCTATGCCGGGCAGGCGGTGACCATGACTTATCCGCTGATCGGGAATTACGGGATCACTCCGGATATGGAATCTGACCGCCCGTGGCTGGATGGGCTGATCGTGCGGGAACTTTCCAGGATGCCCAGCAATTTCCGCTGTCAGAAATCCATTCAGGATTTCCTGCTGGGACATGACATTCCGGGCATTGCCGGTATTGATACGAGAGCTCTGACGAAGATCCTTCGTGAAAAGGGAACGATGAATGGGATGATCACTTCGAATGCAGACTATGATCTGGAGGAGGTTCTTCCCAAACTGAAGACCTATACCACCGGTAAAGTCGTAGAAAAGGTCACATGCAGGGAGAAATACGTTCTTCCCGGGAATGGTTATAAAGTGGCACTGCTTGATTTCGGAGCGAAAAAGAATATTGCGGCTTCCCTGAACCGGCGGGGATGTGAGGTGACTGTCTATCCGGCCCTGACACCGGCAGAAGAGATCCTTGCGGCACAACCGGATGGAATCATGCTGTCAAACGGGCCCGGTGATCCGAAGGATTGCGGGACGATTATTGAAGAGGTCAGAAAAATATACGAGTCCGATATCCCGGTGTTTGCAATCTGCCTCGGGCATCAGCTGATGGCACTTGCGACAGGCGGAAATACGCACAGGCTGAAATACGGCCATCGCGGGGGGAATCACCCGGTGAAAGATCTGAAGACCGGGCGTGTCTATATATCCTCGCAGAATCACGGGTATGTAGTTGATACCAGTACGCTTGATCCTGCCATTGCCGCACCGGCTTTTATGAATGTCAACGATGGGACGAATGAAGGACTGAAATACACAAACAAGAATATTTTTACCGTTCAGTTCCATCCGGAAGCGTGTCCGGGGCCTCAGGATACGGGATACCTGTTTGATGTTTTTCTCGAGATGATGGGAGGGAAAAAGAATGCCTAAGAACCCTGAAATAAAAAAAGTTCTGGTCATCGGATCCGGGCCGATCGTGATCGGACAGGCCGCAGAGTTTGACTATGCCGGCACCCAGGCCTGCCGGTCGCTGAAGGAAGAAGGAATCGAGGTCTGTCTGGTCAATTCCAATCCTGCTACCATCATGACGGACAAGCAGATCGCGGATCAGGTTTATATTGAGCCCCTTACCGTCGATGTCTTAAAAAAGATCATTTTAAAAGAAAAGCCGGACAGTGTGCTTCCGACTCTTGGCGGACAGGCCGGTCTGAATCTTGGCATGGAACTGGAAGAATCCGGATTTTTAAAAGAAAACGGTGTCCGTCTGATCGGCGCTACGGCAGATACGATATTCCGGGCGGAAGACCGGCAGGCGTTTAAGGATACCATGGAAAAAATCAACGAGCCATGTGCGGCTTCACAGGTGGTGAATACCATAGAGGATGGGATCGCGTTCACGAACCAGATCGGGTATCCCGTTGTGCTCCGCCCGGCATTTACCCTGGGAGGAAGCGGAGGCGGAATCGCGAATAATGAGACAGAACTGGTTGAGATTCTGTCCAACGGGCTTCGCCTCAGCCGTGTCGGCGAAGTTCTGGTAGAACGCTGCATAGCCGGCTGGAAAGAGATCGAGTATGAAGTGATGCGTGATGCCGCCGGCAACTGCATCACGGTCTGCAACATGGAAAACATCGACCCGGTCGGCGTTCACACCGGGGACTCGATTGTGACAGCGCCCTCGCAGACACTGGGAGACAAGGAATATCAGATGCTTCGAAGCTCTGCTTTCAATATCATAACGGAACTGGGCATTACAGGCGGATGTAATGTACAGTATGCGCTCCACCCAGAATCCTTTGAGTACTGTGTAATCGAGGTGAATCCGAGGGTAAGTCGTTCCTCCGCGCTGGCTTCCAAGGCGACCGGATATCCGATTGCGAAGGTCGCTGCCAAGATTGCCATCGGCTATACGCTGGATGAAATCAAAAATGCAGTGACACAGAAGACCAGTGCATGTTTTGAACCCATGCTGGACTATTGTGTCGTAAAGATCCCGCGCCTTCCCTTTGATAAATTCATCACGGCCAAAAGAACCCTCACCACACAGATGAAGGCGACCGGTGAAGTCATGAGCATCTGCACGAACTTTGAGGGAGCACTGATGAAAGCAATCCGTTCTCTCGAACAGCATGTGGACAGTCTGTTTACATCGGAGTACAGGGATCTTTCCTATGATGACCTGGTCGCGAAACTGAAGTGTGTGGATGACAGGCGGATCTGGGTCATTGCGGAAGCGTGCCACAGAGGAATGTCCTATGATATCATCCATGAAATCACAAAGATTGATAAATGGTTCATTGATAAGATCG
The DNA here is from genome assembly GCA_946546945.1 of uncultured Lachnospiraceae bacterium. Lineage (GTDB taxonomy): Bacteria > Bacillota > Clostridia > Lachnospirales > Lachnospiraceae > Eubacterium_I. Next base: position 25,162 of record CAMNOU010000012.1, on the reverse strand, counting down.
GGATTCTCGTGGAGATGGAAAGGCGGCTGATCAGCGAACCTCTGACACCCGGGCTGCTGAAAGAGGCAAAAAGGATTGAGTTCCCGGATAGTGTGATTGCGAGACTTGCCGGAAAAAGCGAAGCCTATGTCAGACAGATGCGGTATGAGAATGGGATCACAGCCTCCTTTAAGATGGTCGACACCTGCGCCGCGGAGTTCGCTGCGGCTACGCCGTACTACTATTCCTGCTATGACGGGGAGAATGAGGCAGTTCCGGATACGGATAAAAAGAAGATCCTTGTCCTTGGGTCCGGGCCGATCCGGATCGGACAGGGAATCGAATTTGATTTCTGCAGCGTTCACTGTACCTGGGCTTTCAAAAAAGCAGGTTTTGAAACAATCATTATCAATAACAACCCGGAAACGGTGTCAACGGATTTTGATATCGCGGATAAGCTGTACTTTGAACCGCTGACGCCGGAAGACGTGGAAAATGTGGTCAATATAGAAAAACCGGACGGAGCTGTGGTGCAGTTCGGCGGACAGACAGCCATTAAGCTGACCGAGCACCTGATGAAAATGGGCGTTCCGATTCTTGGGACAAAAGCGGAAGATGTGGACGCGGCGGAAGACCGGGAGTTGTTTGACGGGATTTTACAGAAGACAGGAATCCCCAGAGCTGCCGGCGGAACGGTCTATACTGCAGAGGAGGCCAAAGAAGTGGCAAACCGGCTCGGTTATCCGGTTCTGGTGCGCCCGTCCTACGTACTGGGCGGACAGGGAATGCAGATTGCATTCAACGATTCCGAGATCGAAGAGTTTATCGGCATTATTAACCGGATCGCCCAGGATCATCCGATTCTGGTGGACAAGTATCTGATGGGAAAAGAAATCGAGGTGGATGCCGTCTGCGACGGCTCAGACATCCTGATTCCGGGGATCATGGAGCACATCGAAAGGACCGGAGTCCATTCCGGAGACAGTATTTCCGTTTATCCTGCCCCGACCATTTCAAAGGAAACCAGGCAGACGATTGTGGAATATACAAAGCGTCTGGCAGAGGCTTTACATGTGGTTGGATTGATAAACATACAGTTCATCGTGATGGATGGAGAGGTTTTTGTCATTGAAGTGAATCCCCGGTCATCCAGAACCGTGCCGTATATCAGCAAGGTGACCGGCATCCCCATCGTGGATCTTGCGACGCGTGCTATTCTCGGAGAAAAGCTGACCGATATGGGGTACACACCGGGACTGGCGCCGGAGGCGGATTATATTGCCATCAAGATGCCTGTTTTCTCCTTTGAAAAACTGCGGGGAGCCGAGATCAGCCTCGGGCCCGAGATGAAATCGACCGGAGAATGCCTTGGTATTGCAAAGAGTTTTAATGAAGCACTTTATAAGGCTTTTATCGGAGCGGGAATCCATCTGCCGAAGTATAAACAGATGATTATGACTGTGAATGACAAGGATAAGCCGGAAGCCGTAGGAGTTGCCAGACGGTTTGAGGCACTGGGGTATCGCATATTTGCGACAAGGAGCACGGCAAAATACCTGAATGAACATGGTGTGCATGCGCTCCGGGTCAACAAAATATCGCAGGAGTCCCCGAATGTGATGGATCTGATTCTCGGTCATAAGATCGATCTGGTCATTGATACGCCGACACAGGGACGCGACAAGCACAGGGACGGATTTTTGATCCGCCGGAATGCCATTGAGACCGGTGTTCACTGTCTGACTTCCATGGATACTGCAAACGCACTGGCGCTTTCTCTGGAAACAGCGAAAGAGGATATGACGATGATCGACATTGCAACGGTGAAAAACGCATAAAAAAATGCCATCCGAAAGGGTGGCATTTTTTTATGTCATAGGACATTGCGATTTCCTATGACATAAAAAGCGCTCCGCTAAGGATGCGCAGGTGCGCGTACAAGGAATTATGTCGGTAAACCGACCGCGCACCGCGCGAGAAACTCTTTGGTATGGGTAATTCCCCTGTTACATGTCTACATCAACAAGTTTAGATGTACAGTTCGGGCATCTGGTCGCGTTAATGTTGATCTCAGACTGACAGAACTGGCAAACCTTCGTTGTAGGCGCTTCTTCTTCCTGTTTCTTTTCCATTCTTTTTCTCATGTTGTTGAGAACTTTGACAATCAGGAAAACAACAAGAGCCATGATGATGAAGTTGATGATCGCTGAGATAAAGGAACCGTATTTAACAACGGCTGCGCCGGCCGCTTCGGCAGCCTCCAGAGATCCGTACTCATCTCCGCCTAATACGACGTACAGCTTCGAGAAATCGATGTGTCCTGTGAACAGGCCGAGGAACGGGTTGATGATGTCATCAACGAGAGATCCGACGATTGCCGTGAATGCTGCACCGATGATCATACCGATGGCAAGATCCATCATGTTGCCTTTGAGCGCGAATTCTTTGAATTCGTCAATGAATTTTTTCATAACTTCCCTCCTTTGAATAATTGCTTCCGGGCTTTGACTGCAGTCCGGAATGATTCTTTCCCATTATAACACAGTTACACCTTAGAAGTACACAAAAATGTGAATTATTATATCAGATGGGATTCATCTCCCATTTTCTGTACGATCCGCGAAAATTCTATTCCCTTATGGGTACAGAATGATGACAATTGCAGTTACATGTGGTAAGATGGAACACAGAACAGCTGCAGGCTGTCTGGTAAAACAGGGAGATGATTTTATGACAATTGTAACTACGATGTGTAAGCTGCTGATCGCAATGCTGATCGGCTTTTATCTGTACCGGAAAAAAATCCTTACGAAGGACGTCAATGAGAAGATATCTGCGCTGATCGTGCAGATCACCTGTCCGTGTATTATTTTGAACAGTATCTCATCTGTTCCGCATGACAATCCGGCAATGGTCCTGAAACTGTTCATTGCGGGTGTTGTGATGTACTGCATTATGCCTTTCCTGGCCCGGATCATTACCAAAATTATGAGAGTCCCGGCGCATCTTCGGGGAACATATATGTGTATGTTTATTTTCGCCAACAGCTCGTTCATGGGATTCCCTGTCGTACAGGCTCTGTACGGGGACAGCGCGATTTTTTACATCACCATCTTTAATATGCCATTCAATATCCTCTTCTTTACACTGGCGCTTCATTATTTCCAGAAAGACGCAGCGATTGAATCGCATCAGCTTGATAAGCTCAAAACAGATCCGAGAAATCTGATCAATAATGGAATCATTGCTTCCGTGGCAGCGCTGATCATCTATTTTGCGAACATTCAGATGCCGGATATCTTTTATGCCTGTGTAGGTTTTATCGGAAACATTACGACACCGCTTTCCATGATTATCATTGGTTCCTCCATGGCGGCGGCTTCCTTCAAAGAGATTAAAACAGAAAAGGGGATCTGGCCGATGCTGCCGATCCGGCTGGGCCTTATGCCGTTCATAACCTGGCTTTTTATGCATCTGTGGACATCCGATCCGGTCATCATCAGCATCTGTACCGTTGGAGCCGGAATGCCCGTTGCATCTCTGGTAGCGATGGGAAGCGCACCGTATCCGAGGCAAAATAAAGCAGCGTCGATCGGAGTTGTGATATCGACGCTGGTATCTCTGATAACAATTCCGGTCATGGCTATACTGCTCGGAGCATCTCAGTGAATCTGGATGCCCCGGGCTGTTTTTTCCTTCCCCGGAGAAAAGGAGCGTACCATGACGGCAGGAATCGGAAGGGTCTGCCCCATAATGCGCTGCCTGAGCCTGTGATACAGGCGGTTGTCCGTTCTTTTAATATAATCCCAGAGCTCCTTCTTTTTTTCCTGACATTCGCTTCCCTTCATCCTTAACAGCATCATGGTAGATGCGGCGGTAAAGACTTCCAGATAATTCAGCATATAGTGGCGCAGAGGCCGGCAGCAGGTCTGCCATTGAACAAAAGCATCTGCCATTTTTTTGTTTATGTCGATATGCTGATCGATCAGGGAGAGCATATCCTGTCTGTCAGCCGGCAGCGCGGTCTTTTTTACAGAATCGTGATAAAAATCAACATCCAGATAATACATCATCTGTATGCAGGGCAGCGGGATATAGACAAAAAGATGAGAGGCATAACGATTCTGCCCGGGAAGCAGCAGATGACAATCGCGCAGCAGCTGAGTCCGGTAGAGAACTGCCTGGGGGCCGAGAGGTTTTCCGTTTTTTAAATTCCTCATCTCATTCCAGGCAAGCAGCTGGTTTGAGGGGAGGATTTTATTATAGCGGATATATTTCTGCTTTCTTTTTCCCGCACTCTCATAGACATAATTGCAGAGCATCATATCAAGCATGCACCCGCCTGCGGCAAGACTCTGCAGAGTATGAAGGACTTCCTGATACCCGGCTTCATCGACCCAGTCATCCGGATCCACGATTTTGAAATACAGCCCGGTGGCATGCAGAAGACCGGTATTGATTCCCTCCCCGTGTCCGCCGTCTGTCTGATGAATCGCGCGCACGACGGAAGGATACTGCCGGGCATAATCGTCGGCAATCTGAGCTGTATAATCCTCAGAACCGTCATCGACGAGAATAATCTCGATGTCTTCTCCGCCTGCCAGGAGAGAGTCTACGCAGCGGCGCAGGGTCTTTTCAGAATTATAACAGGGAACAGTTATCGTTAAAAGCTTCATATGATCACCTTTATGTGTAAGAAAATCATTTCAATAAGTATATAAACTTAGTATACATCAGAACGATGCGTTTGGCCTTACTATTTTTATTAAAAAAATCTAAACACGATCCTGTTCATAGAATGTTTACTTTTTATTTAAAAAAATTATAAAAAGACATCACAGGAAGGACATATTTCAATCCTATACTATTCACATAAGATCATTACTGATAACGCCATACACGAAATTCTTTTCATAAATCTTTTTCATGTGACAAGCCGATGCAATGCATCGGCTTCCTTCTTTTTTTACAGATTTAAGTCTCGCGGAGCGTTTATCTCAGTGGGGGTCTCTCACACTAAGATGAATCCGGTGAATGCTCCGAAGGCAGACGGGATCGGATATTTCTCTTTTATTTCCTCTTTGTCCGCAAACAGGAGACCGGAGGAACTGCTTGTCAGAGAATCAACACGGATCACATATCCGAGCATGTGCCATTCGACATGAGAAAAGATGTGTCGGGCTTTTGGAAGCGGCTGTATATGCAGCGGATTCAGATGCATCTTATTTACCGCCCGGATTGCCTCATTCTCTGTCAGATGCCCTTCCAGATTCGGAAGTTCATACAGACCCGCCAGGAGTCCTGTGTCTGGCCGTTTCTGCAATACGACGCGGTCATTGTCCTGCACGATCAGTACTGTTCGAAGTTCGATGCGCCGGCTTTTTGCTTTCTGCTTGAACGGCAGAAAATCATACAGGCCCTTCTGCCTCGCCTCGCAGAAAGGATTCCAGGGACATTGTGTACACAGAGGAGGCCTGTTCGGGAGACAGACCGTGGCGCCAAGTTCCATCAGGGCCTGGTTAAAAGCGGAGGCTTCCGAAGGAGGGATAATTTCCTGTATGATTTGCTCCACCTGTTTTTTGACGGATTGTTTTGCGATATCTGATCCGTCTGCGCAGACCCTCATGATGACACGAAGGACATTGCCGTCCACTGCAGGTACGGGAATCCCGAAGGCAATGGAAGAAATGGCGCCTGCCGTATAAGGTCCGATGCCTTTCAGGGAAAGCAGCTGATGGTAATCCGCCGGAAGTTCCCCGTCAAACTGATCGCGGATCTGTCTGGCAGCCGTTTGCAGATTGCGGGCCCGGTTATAGTATCCAAGTCCTTCCCAGAGTTTTAAAAGCTCATCCTCACGGCAGGAAGCCAGGTCTGTGAGAGAGGGAAGCGCATTCATAAAGCGTTCAAAATACGGTTTAACAGCCTCCACCCTGGTCTGCTGGAGCATGATCTCCGATATCCAGACGCGATAAGGCGTCACATTTTCCCGCCATGGAAGAGAGCGGGCATGCGTCTGATACCATTCGAGCAGGGGAGCTGTGAGTATTGAAAAATCAAAATCTGATAACATAATTTCCTCGGTTCCTGTGGAGATACGATCACTCATTGCAAAAGTACTTGTATTATACATGATTTCCCCGCTGTTCGCAAACAGGCGGGCTTGACAACCCCGGGAAATTGACCTATTGTTAACATATTCTGATGATACGGGGAGTTTTGTTATGGACAAGGAAAGATTGAAGCAGCAGATCGACTTTATTCTGGAGATTGATAAAGAGAAGAATATTTTTCGCCAGACTCATTTGACCGGGCACGGAAGACGGGAAAATGATGCAGAACATGCCTGGCATATGACGATCATGGCTTTTTTGCTGAAAGAATATGCCAATGAAGAGGTGGACCTTCTGCGGGTGATGCTCATGTGTCTGATTCATGATATTGTGGAAATAGACGCGGGAGATACCTATGCGTATGATACAGAAGGATTAAAAACACAGAAAGAAAGAGAAGAACAGGCTGCCGACAGGATTTTCGCCTTACTTCCGGAGGACCAGGGGAAGGAACTCAGAGCCATTTTTGATGAGTTTGAAGAATTCGAGACAGCAGAAGCAAAGTTTGCTCATGCGATGGATAATTTTCAGCCTCTTCTTCTGAATAACAGCAACGGCGGTTCCGACTGGAGAGAGCATAAGGTATCTGTTGATCAGGTGCGGTCGAGACAGTCGAAGACTGCAAAGGGGTCGGAGTCCTTATATGAATTTATTGAAACGATCCTGAGAAAGCATGTGGATTACGGAAATCTGATGAAGTAAAGAACCGGGAAATCGCAATTCCTTATGACAGAACAAAAGAATAGCCACTCGATTTCGTATTATACCAAACCGAGTGGCTATTTATTGTCAATCTGAAGTTTCACCTGCATCATTCCTTTCAATTAAATTATCAAAGATACATTCACATTTTCACTGGACCGTATCTCCATTTCCTTATGATGGATTCTTAACTACTTCCCAATGGACTGTTCCTCCGTTCTTTTGATGGTTAAATAATACCACAATAAACCTTGCGTGTCAACTATTTTCTGAAAAAAAGTAAAAAATATATGAAATGTCTGAAAAAATAAAAAGCCTGCAGAAGAGTAACAACGCCGGGGTTTATGCATTTTGTATAGTTGTATACGGAATTTCTAAAAAAATCAATAAAATTGTACAAAAAAGTTTTTTTCCTGTTTCATCTATGTTATAATATATACGATTTTTGAGTTCCTGACTGCAGGCGATCCGTGTTTGGATCCGATCGCTGCAGGAGTCGGATTGAAAAAAGAAGGAGAGGATTTAAAATGGCAGATTTCAAATTTGAACCAATGAGAAGCCTGATTTACGTGGATTGCGTGAAGGAGGATTACAGACCTGAGCTTCTGAGATGGCTCTATAAAGTCCATGTACCGGACAGTATTTCACAGTTTGAGCCGTATGTAACCAAATATGCGTTTTATCCGACATTCCCGATGCCGGAAGAAGCAGATCGTTTCGGTTATGCCAGAATGCAGCTGACGGAGCATCACTGGCTGGTAAGTGATCTGGATCCGCGTCTGGCGATTAAAGCGATTGCAGAGACATTTCCTCCGGATGTCCTTTTATGGCAGGGAAATATCACAGAGGAAATCTGTGAAATGATGAAAAAGGGACCGGCACCAGCGGATGAGGAACCGGGCAGCCCGGAGAAGATTAATGACGAGATCGAGAAAGTGGAAGAGGATATCGGAAACAGCGCACGCCAGACGAACGTAGAGGGCGGCAATCCCTTTATCTTCTGTTTCCTTCCGATGTGGTGGGAAAAGGATATCAAGGGAAAGGGCCGGACGATCGAAGATGGCGCCAACTACCGGTTCAATTTCACGATCGGCTTCCCTGAGGGTGCAGACAAGGCGGAATGCGAGAAGTGGCTGTTTGAGAAAGTGATTCCGATCATGGAAGCTGCTCCCGAGTGCACCAGAATTCTCGCCAGTGCAGTAAAAAAAGATATCAACGGCTGTGTGATGGACTGGGTGATCGAGGCGTGGTTCGAGAATCAGTCCGGATGGAAGAAAGTGATGGTGGATGATATGGCAGTGCTCGAAAAACCTGACTGGGCACAGACCGATGTATTCCCGTTCCTGAAGCCGCGCCACAATATCTGCTCCGGCGCTGTAGCAGACTATACACCGAGCAATAATCTGGCAAACTATCGCGGATATCTTACCATGCGTTAAGAACAGAAAAAAAGGAGACTGTCAGATGGGAGTGAAAACTCCCATCTGATTTATGCTCAGCGTATCTGAAGGAGAGAACAGATCATGTCAGAATTAACCCACATTAACGATCAGGGAAGAGCGAAAATGGTAGATGTGTCAGAAAAAGCAGACACACACCGGATTGGTGTCGCATCAGGAAGAATCCGCATGCTGCCGGAGACGCTGGAGATGATTACGGCACAGAAGATCAAAAAAGGGGATGTGCTTGCGGTTGCGCAGGTCGCCGGAATCATGGCAGCCAAAAAGACATGGGAAACGATTCCGATGTGTCACCCGCTTCTTTTGACCGGTGTGGATATACATTTTGAAATCTGGCCTGAGGAATCGGAAATCGAAGCAATTGCTTCGGTGAAAACGACAGGAAAGACCGGAATCGAGATGGAGGCCCTGAATGCCGTAGCGGCAGCGCTCCTGACCATTTACGATATGTGTAAGGCTGTAGACCGGGCGATGGTCATCCGCAACATCATGCTGATTGAAAAAGACGGAGGAAAATCCGGGCATTTTATTCGAAAAAAATAAAAAAAGTTATTGACATACTACTTTGGTTGCATTATACTAACTCTATAAACAGGAATCAGTCTTAAGAAAAAAAGAATTAGAGAAAATCTAATTTTTTTTAAACAGAGGTTAGGTAATTCTAACAAGAGATAGGGTGGTAAAACCATGAGTATTGTTATTATTGGCGGACATGAGCGTATGGAAACGCAGTATAAAGAAATATGTAAGCGCTATAAATGTAAAGCGAAGGTTTTTACAAAGATGAAGACGGATCTCAAGAGTAAAATCGGCAGCCCTGATCTGATGATTCTATTTACATCTACCGTATCACATAAGATGGTCCACTGTGCAGTATCCGAGGCGGAACGCAGTAATGCGATCGTTGAGCGTTCTCACAGCAGCAGTGCCAGCGCATTGATCGGTATTTTAGAACAGTATGCATAAAATGAATGCAGGAGGATGAGGTATGCCCCCCGAGGTTTTGGTTCATTGTCTGAAGAGCCCGAAAATAGCTGAGAGTGTTCAGATGCAGATGATTCTGCAGAGCGCTCCGGTTCTGAAGAATGTGAAAATGTCGTGTATGTTTACCGTACCGTCAGGAATCAGCAAATATATTTGCTCTTTTCTTTATAATACAGGCATCAAAATGTATTGCCTTTGCAAAGGAAGACAGCGTGATATTGTTTTTCTGTACCGGGAGGAGCAGATGGAAGAATATCTTACCAGAGAGGAAAATGCTGAGTTCTTAAGGGAGTATGGATATGAGGGCGGAGATCTGAATATCTATCTGCATTACCTGGGACTGCGGATTTCCTACTATTACAATCAGCGGCAGGAGTTCCCGCATGAGACGGGTGTATTTCTGGGCTATCCGCTGGATGATGTAAAAGGGTTCATCGAGAACAGAGGAAAGAACTGCAGTTATATTGGTTATTGGAAAGTATATTCAGATGTAGACAACGCAAAAAAGATGTTTCAATTGTTTGATAAAGCAAAGGATCTGGCTGTTGCGGAATTCTTTTCCGGAATGAGCGTACGCGAGATCGCTTGCTGATGATAAAAAATGCTTTAATGAAAAGGAGTAAAAAATGGCAGAAGTAAAAATTGTTTATTGGTCAGGAACAGGAAATACGGCTCAGATGGCAGAGGCTATTGCGAAAGGAGTTTCAGAAGCCGGCGGCTCCAGTGTTATTGTACCATTTGAAAATATTACACCGGCGGACCTTTCCGGGGAAACCGCATACGCGCTTGGCTGCCCGTCCATGGGAGCAGAGCAGCTTGAGGAATCCGTCGTTGATCCTTTCATAGAAGAACTGACCGGTTCTGTGTCCGGCAAAAAAATATTATTGTTCGGCTCCTACGGATGGGGAGACGGCGAGTGGATGCGCAACTGGGTAGAGCAGATGTCAGGCGCAGGAGCGCAAATGATCGAGGCAGAAGGTGTGATCTGCAATGAAGCACCGGATGACGAGGCAGAGGATGCATTGGTTGAAGCCGGGAAAAAGCTGGCAGCTGCAGCAAATTAAATAAGACAACTATCTAATATCTTTCAACCTTCATATTGGAACGCATCGGATTTGTTTCCGGTGCGTTCTGTTTTTATGTCACAGGAAATTGCGATTTTCTATGACATAAAAAGCGCTCCGCTAAGGATGCGCAGGCGAAACTCTTTGTTCTGATAAAAAGTACATGTTTTCATCGCTTCCGGGACATACTAGCTAAAAACAAAAAAGAGGTAATGTATGTCAGAACAAGTGGGAAAACAAAGTTTGCATTTTGCGAATCCTCCTTATATCATCAGCAGCGCGTCGGTCGTCGGGACCAAAGAAGGGGAAGGACCTCTGGGAGACAGGTTTGATATGGTAGGTGAGGATGACCGGTTTGACGGCAGTACATGGGAAGAATCGGAAAGTATGCTGCAGAAAATCGCACTGCATACTGCCCTGGAAAAAGCCGGGATCCGGCCGCAGGATCTGCGGTATCTGTTTGCGGGAGATCTGCTCGGGCAGTCCGTAGCAACATCCTTTGGACTGCAGGAGTTTGGCATCCCGCTGTTTGGCCTCTATGGGGCCTGCTCAACAGCGGGGCTTGCCCTGACGCTCGCGGCGATGGCGCTCTCTGCCGGTTACGCCGATCTGGATGCCGCCGTGACCTCGAGCCATTTTGCAAGTGCCGAAAAACAGTTTCGATTTCCCCTGGAATATGCCAATCAGAGACCCCTGTCGTCTACCTGGACGGTTACCGGCAGCGGAGCCTTTATACTTGCCGGGCGCAGAGCATATGAGGCAATCCCGGGAAATCATCACGGAAAGGACCCGCATAGAAGGATAAAGATCACAGGCGTCACGACAGGGAAAATCGTGGATTTTGGAATTCATGATTCCATGAACATGGGGGCTGCGATGGCGCCTGCCGCCCAGGATGTGATCGAGACGCATCTGAAAGATTTTTCAAGATCCCCGTCCGATTATGACCGGATTATTACGGGAGATCTGGGACTGATCGGAAAAGAAATTCTGCTGGATCTGATGCGGGAAAAGGGAATCGATCTTTCGGCGGTTCATGAAGACTGCGGGATAAAAATATTTGATAATGAAAAACAGGGGACGGGATCGGGAGGCAGCGGATGCGGATGCTCCGCTGTAACATTGAGCGCATATTATCTGCCGATGCTGGAAAGCGGAGAATTTCGAAGAATCCTGTTTGTACCGACAGGCGCATTGCTGTCGAAAATCAGTTTCAATGAAGGACAGAATGTTCCGGGGATCGCGCATGCTGTCGTATTGGAGAGTGAATAGGAGGAACGAGAAGAATGGATTATATAAAAGCCTTTGTGATTGGAGGCATGATCTGTGCAGCAGTGCAGATCCTGATGGACAGAACGAAGATGCTTCCGGGAAGAATAATGGTCCTTCTGGTGTGTTCCGGATCGGTCCTGGGGGCTCTGGGAATCTATGAACCCTTTTCTGAATTTGCAGGTGCAGGCGCGAATGTGCCTTTGCTGGGATTTGGAAACCTTTTGTGGAAGGGGGTAAAGGAATCCATTGATAAGAATGGTATTCTTGGATTGTTCATGGGTGGCTTTTCAGCCACCGCAGCCGGACTTTGCGCGGCCCTTGTTTTCGGATATCTGGTATCATTGATCTTCCGGTCAAAGATGCGTAAATAAGAAAGAACGCACAGAAGAAAAAGAATGAAAAAAAGGTATGAGATTTGTATTTTTGTCCATATTAGTAGAGAGGGATGATTCCCGATCAGGAAAATGCAAACGAAAAAGGAGACATGTAATATGAAACAATTAAAAAGAATTCCATTTCTATTGATGCTGGTGCTCAGCCTGACGACCTTTACAGCCTGCGGAACAGACCACAGGACAGGGACGGATCATGGAAATGGCGGACAGAAGAGGGAAGAGGATATTGATCTGCATGAAAGCAGGGAAGAGGATAAGGATCTGCATGAAGGCAGGGAAGAGGATAAGGATCTGCATGAAGACAGGGAAGACGATGCAAAAGATGATCTCGAACGGGCGAAAGAGAATGCCGGAGAAGCGGCAGAACATACAAAAGAAGCTATCCATGATACCGGTGAAGCAATAGGGGATTCTCTCCGGACAGAGGACTGACAAACTTCAGTTATAAAAAAAGATCAGCCGTAAGGGAGGCGCTTCGTAAGGAAGCTGCCTCCCTTCGGACTTTTTATTTAGGCACTCGGAAAAACCGGGTGTCTTTTTTAACATTTTGTATTGACAAACGCAGAAAAGCATGTATAATAATTATCGTTACATAACGATCGTTATAATACAGGAGGAGGGAAGTGTGCGTGCCGCCAAAAACAAGGATCACGAAAGACATGATCATCAATGCAGCCATTGAGATTGCAAAACAAAGCGGATATGAGAGCATCAACGCCAGGACGGTCTCCGAGCAGCTGCACTGTTCCACGCAGCCGGTCATGTATCATTTTTCAACCATTGACGCCATGAAACGGGCAGCCTACGCTCAGGTCGATCATCTTCATTCAGAATATTTGATGACGATTCCACCGGGACAGGATCCGGCCCTCGGGATCGGCTTGAACTACATCCGCTTTGCCGTGGAGGAACCGCAGCTGTTCCGCTTCCTGTTTCAATCCGGATATGCGGCGGAGCACAGCCTACTGGAGATGATCGAGTCCAAAGAGCTGGTTCCGATCCTTGCCGCCATGCAGGAGGGCGCCGGATTGAGCGCGGAAAAAACCAAGCAGATATTTCTGACCGTGGCGCTGTTTGCGCACGGCTATGCCAGCATCATTGCCAACAATGGTCTGGAATATGACGAAAAACTGGTCGCGGAGCACCTGGAACGGGCCTGGAACGGTGCTTTTCTCGCGGCTGCACAGGAGGAAAATGAACATGAAGAAACTGTATGAAAAGAGTCCGGTGCTTTTTGCGGTACTGTTTATTGTGCTGTACTGCGCAGTGACCATCCCCATCCGGGGCGAATACGGCGATGGCAGCATCCAATCTCTGCTTGGACTGGCCGCTGTTGCCGCCGTCATCGCCATCGTCAGCAGTCTGATTCCTCTGTGGAAAAGACTCGGGGTCGCTGCCAAAGCGCAGCACGTTCGCCTGTGTCTGTATTTCCTGCCGATGATCATTCTTGCCACTGGCAATATCTGGGACGGTTTCGAGCGCAACTACGCCGGTGCTGCGCTTTGGTACGCAATCGGCTCCATGGCCCTGGTCGGATTTGTGGAGGAGATGCTCTTCCGTGGTTTCCTGTTCCGCGCTCTGCTAAAAAAGGACGGTCCAAGGACCGCTATCATCGTATCCGCTGTGACCTTTGGCATCGGCCACATCGTGAACCTCCTGGCGGGCATGGCCACCGTGAAAAACCTGCTTACCGTTGTCTTCGCCATAGCCTGGGGTTTCGTTTTCACCATGGTCTACTACAAGTCCGGCAGCCTGTTGCTCTGCATTCTGGTTCATGCCGTTGTGGATGTTCTTTCCGTGGTCGCCGCGGAGAGCGACTGGGGCAGCTGGCTCTATATCGGTGCCACCGTCGTAATCGGCGCTGCCTACAGCTTGTATCTGGCGAAGCGCGTTGAGACGCCGGCGATCCACCGTGTAGAATCGCGGAAGGAATCTGCATCCGATATGCAGAAAGTATGAATTGCTTTTGTCCACACGCATAACGAGCATCGGATTTCCCTCCCACAAAATCCAAGATACAAAATCGGCGTGACCGCAATGGTCACGCCGATTTCATATCCTTTTGACTGGGTAATTGCAAGCGCAAAGCAAGTTCCTTATGAAGTGCCGCCCAAAAGCTGATCTTTTTTTAGATATATTATTCCTGAATAGAGTAGTTCGGCGCTTCCTTTGTGATATGGATATCATGCGGATGGCTTTCTTTGAGAGATGCAGCGGAAATCTTGACGAACTGTGCTTTCTCGATCAGGTCGGGAATCGTGGGAGCTCCACAGTAACCCATACCGGAACGGATGCCGCCGACAAGCTGGAAGATGGTATCCTCTACGCTGCCCTTGTAAGCAACACGTCCTTCCACACCTTCGGGAACCAGTTTCTTTGCGTCCTCCTGGAAGTAGCGGTCTTTGCTTCCGTTCTCCATAGCGGCCAGAGAGCCCATTCCGCGGTAGACTTTATATTTACGTCCCTGATAAAGTTCCGTCTCGCCGGGGGCTTCATCACATCCCGCCAGCATAGAGCCCATCATGCATACATTTGCGCCGGCTGCAAGTGCTTTGGTCATATCGCCGGAATATTTGATTCCGCCATCAGCAATGATGGGGATGTTATATTCTTTTGCGACTGCGTAACAATCCATAACTGCTGAAATCTGAGGAACACCGATACCAGCAACGACACGTGTTGTGCAGATGGATCCCGGGCCGATACCGACTTTCACTGCGTCAGCGCCGGCTTCGATCAGGGCTTTTGTCGCTTCGCCGGTGGCAACGTTGCCGGCGATCACCTGCAGATCCGGATATTTGGTTTTGATCTTGCGGACAGCTTCCAGAATATTGCGGGAATGTCCATGTGCAGAGTCAACAACGATGACATCTACGTGAGCATTCACAAGCGCGTCAACACGTTCCATCATGTTGTGGGTGATGCCGACACCTGCGCCGCAGAGCAGACGTCCCTGCGCATCTTTCGCGGAAAGCGGATATTTGATCTGCTTTTCGATATCTTTGATTGTGATCAGGCCCTTCAGTTTAAAATTATCATCAACGATGGGGAGCTTTTCCTTTCTGGATTTGGCCAGGATCGCCTTTGCGTCATCCAGGGAGATTCCTTCTTTTGCGGTGATCAGGCCTTCGCTGGTCATGCACTCACTGATCTTTTTGCTGAAATCGGTTTCGAATTTCAGGTCGCGGTTCGTGATGATGCCGACGAGAGTGCCGTCTTCTTTCGTAATCGGGACTCCTGAGATGCGAAACTTGCCCATGAGAGCGTCCGCGTCAAACAGCGTATTATCAGCGCGAAGAGAGAAGGGATCGGTAATTACTCCGTTCTCGGAACGCTTTACTTTGTCGACCTCTTCAGCCTGTTCCTGAACGGACATGTTTTTATGAATGATACCAATGCCGCCCTGTCTCGCCATAGCGATCGCCATTCTGTGCTCTGTGACGGTGTCCATACTTGCACTCATCATAGGAATGTTTAATGTTATTTTGCCGGTCAACTTTGTCGTTAAGTCGATCATGTTTGGTGTCACTTCAGAATAAGCCGGAACAATCAACACGTCGTCAAAAGTAATGCCCTCGCCGATAATTTTTGCCATCTTATTTCCTCCCTTTCGTGTAATAAAAACGAAAAACAAGGGCCTGTTTTTCGTTGTAAAGCTAATGTCCGCCTTCCGGCGACAAAAGTGATAAAATGTTTTTATTCATTATAGTTATTTAACGGTGCGATGTCAACCGGAGATTGATATATTTTGACATCTATGGTTTAATAGGTCATAAGGAGGTGAAGCCATGGAATTTCGGCCATGCATTGATATACATAACGGGAAGGTCAAGCAGATTGTCGGCGGAACTTTAAAGGACGAGGGAGACTTCGCCGCGGAGAATTTTGTCTCCGGACAGGACAGCAGCTTTTACGCTGATTTATATAAACATCTCGGCCTGAAGGGCGGACATATCATTCTCCTGAATGCGAGGGATTCTTCCTATTATGAAGATACAAAGAAACAGGCGCTCCTCGCGCTGGACACATATCCGGGAGGGCTGCAGGCCGGCGGCGGAATTACAGCAGAAAATGCGAAGGAGTTTCTGGATGCAGGGGCGAGCCATGTCATTGTTACATCTTATGTATTCCGGGATGGCAGAGTGAATTATGACAATCTGGAAAAAATCTTTGAAGTGACCGGAAAAGACCGGCTGGTACTGGACTTAAGCTGCCGCAGAAGGGACGGGGCTTATTATATCGTGACAGACCGCTGGCAGAAATTTACAGAAGAAAGAATGACAGAAAGCCTGCTGGACAGACTGGTGGCATTTGCGGATGAATTTCTGGTCCATGCGGTGGACGTAGAAGGCAGGGCATCCGGCATAGAAAGAGAACTGGTGGAACTATTAGGGGAATGGAACCGGATTCCGGTGACTTATGCGGGAGGCGTGGGAAGCTTTGCGCATCTAAGGCAGCTGAAGGAGTGGGGACAGGATCATCTGAATGTCACGGTCGGAAGCGCACTGGATCTGTTTGGAGGAACCATGCGCTTTGAGGATGTTCTGTCTTTTCTGAGAGAAAAATGAATGTGACCGGATTCTTGCTTTCTTATGGGCAGACGTGTTATACTTATACATGTTTTTGAATAATAAATCATTTTTGCAATGGTTTAATCATGAATAAAAAGGAGATTTTTATGTTCAGAGTAAATGACAATTATCAGAAACTTCCGGGAAGTTATCTTTTCAGTACGATAGCGAAAAAGGTAAGCGCCTATCAGGAAGCAAACCCGGATAGGAAGCTGATCCGCCTCGGGATCGGAGACGTCACACAGCCGATTGCGCCGGCTATTATTGAGGCTATGCATAAGGCAGTCGATGAGATGAGCAGAGCAGAGACGTTCCGCGGATACGCGCCCGATCTGGGATATGATTTCCTGCGCAATGCGATTGCTGAGAATGATTATAAGGCAAGAGGATGCGATATCTCTGCGGATGAGATCTTTGTTTCTGACGGCGCCAAGAGCGATTCCGGGAATATTCAGGAGATTTTCGCCGCAGACAACAGGATTGCAGTCTGCGACCCTGTTTACCCGGTTTATGTGGATTCCAATGTAATGGCAGGTCGAACCGGTACATATGATCCGGCGACGGAGACATGGAGCAATGTCATCTATATGCCCTGCACGAAAGAAAATCAGTTTGTCCCTGATTTCCCGAAGGAAACACCGGATATGATCTATCTGTGTCTTCCGAACAATCCGACCGGAACGACGATTACCAAAGCGCAGCTGCAGGAGTGGGTAGATTATGCGAACCGGGTCGGCGCAGTCATTATATATGACGGAGCTTATGAAGCCTATATCTCAGAGGAGAATGTGGCTCACTCGATCTATGAATGTGAGGGTGCGAAAACGTGTGCCATTGAGCTGAAGAGTTTTTCCAAGAATGCAGGTTTTACCGGTGTCCGCCTGGGGTATACGGTTGTTCCGAAAGAATTGAAATGCGGGGATGTGTCCCTGCACGCCATGTGGGCAAGACGCCACGGAACCAAGTTCAACGGAGCGCCCTATATTGTTCAGCGAGCCGGGGAAGCGGTCTACAGTGAAGCAGGCAAGGCACAGCTGAAAGATCAGGTGGCCTATTATATGAAGAATGCAGCCACGATCAAGAATGGCCTGAAGGAAGCAGGATACGAGGTGTTCGGTGGGGTGAATGCGCCCTATATCTGGCTGAAGACTCCGGACCGCATGACTTCCTGGGAATTCTTTGATTATCTTCTGGAAACCGCAAATGTTGTGGGAACTCCGGGATCCGGCTTCGGACCGAGCGGAGAGGGCTATTTCCGCCTGACTGCATTCGGGGCTTATGAGAACACACTGGAAGCACTGGAACGGATCCGGTCACTGTAGTAAAGAAAGAGCGCTCTCTTCACGAATGAGGGGAGCGCTTTTTGTCTTTGTTCTGTCTAATTCGCCTGATTCATCTGATTTTTGCGGATTGCGGCTCTTTTTCGCAGGGTAGGATCCAGAATTTTCTTGCGGATGCGAAGGCTTTCGGGGGTTACTTCCAGAAGCTCGTCCGTATCGATAAAATCCAGGGCCTGCTCCAGGCTCAGAATACGCGGCGGTGTCAGTGTCAGCGCCTCATCTGCGGAGGAAGAACGTGTATTGGTCAGATGTTTCTTCTTGCAGACATTCAGTTCGATATCTTCGGAGCGGGAACACTGGCCTACGACCATGCCGGAGTACACTTTTTCGCCGGGACCGATAAAAAGAGCGCCTCGTTCCTGTGCGGAAAAAAGTCCGTAGGTAACAGATTCGCCTGCCTCAAAGGCAATCAGAGAGCCGAGCTTGCGGTAGGAAATATCGCCCTTGTATGCATCATAACCATCAAAGATCGTATTGATGATTCCGTTTCCTTTTGTATCGGTAAGAAAGTCGCCGCGGTAGCCGATCAGGCCGCGGGCCGGAATGCGGAACGTGAGACGTGTATAGCCGCCGCTGATGCTGCCCATGTTCTGCAGTTCGCCTTTTCTCTGGCTCAGTTTCTCAATGACGATTCCCGTGAATTCATCAGGTACATCAATGTAGGCAATCTCCATCGGTTCTGTCTTTTTCCCGTTTTCATCTGTACGGTACAGTACTTCTGCCTTTGAAACGGCAAATTCGTATCCCTCGCGCCGCATGTTTTCGATGAGGACAGAAAGATGCAGTTCGCCACGGCCGGAGACTTTAAAGCAGTCAGCGCTGTCCGTCTCTTCGACGCGCAGAGAAACATCTGTGTTGAGTTCCCGGAACAGACGGTCGCGAATATGACGGGAGGTGATATATTTTCCCTCCATGCCGGCCAGCGGACTGTCATTGACCAGGAAATTCATGGCGATGGTAGGCTCGGATATTTTCTGGAAAGGGATAGCGGATGGCGCATCCACATCACAGATGGTATCGCCGATATGGATGTCAGAGATGCCTGAGATGGCCACGATTGATCCGATGCCGGCTTCTTTTACTTCTACTTTATTTAAT
Organism: uncultured Lachnospiraceae bacterium; assembly: GCA_946546945.1. GTDB lineage: Bacteria > Bacillota > Clostridia > Lachnospirales > Lachnospiraceae > Eubacterium_I. The sequence goes on along the minus strand of CAMNOU010000012.1, from coordinate 6,187 downwards.
CCGTCAAATTCATATAATTTACTGATGCGCACCTTCTGCGCCTTGTCCGGTTCATGCGCGTTTACGATCACCGCGTCCTGATTGACCCGGATACAGCCATTATCCACTTTTCCTACGGCGATTCTGCCGACATATTCATTATAATCGATGGTGCTTACCAGAACCTGTGTGCTGGCGTCCGGATCCCCCTCGGGAGCGGGAATGTGCTCAATGATCGTCTCAAAAAGGGGAATCATGTTCGTTGACTCATCTTCCAGATCCCGTTTAGCATAGCCGCCCTTTGCGGAAGCAAACACAAATGGACAGTCAAGCTGCTCATCGGATGCGTCCAGATCCATCAAAAGTTCAAGAACTTCATCAATGACCTCGTCGGGACGCGCTTCCGGCCGGTCGATCTTGTTTACACAGACAATAACCGGAAGATTCAGCTCCAGGGCTTTCATCAGAACGAACTTCGTCTGCGGCATGGCGCCTTCAAAAGCATCAACGACAAGGATTACGCCGTTCACCATTTTCAGTACTCGCTCAACTTCGCCGCCAAAATCCGCGTGACCCGGTGTGTCGACAATATTGATCTTGATATTCTTGTAAAAAACAGCAGTGTTCTTGGAGAGAATCGTGATGCCTCTCTCCCGTTCAATATCATTGGAATCCATGACGCGTTCCTGTACTTCCTGATTTGCACGGAAAACGCCTGACTGCCTCAAAAGCTGATCGACCAGGGTGGTTTTGCCGTGATCGACATGTGCAATGATGGCAATATTTCGGATATCATTTCTCTTTGTTTTCATCTCAAAGCCTTTCTTTTTGAATTATTACAGTATGCAATCTACTATTTTAGCATATTTTTTCCATATTACAAGTGTGAACTTGCAACCCGTTTGATTTATGTTTGATTGCATGTAGTATTCTGTCAGAAACAGGAGTAAACCTGCGGACATGGCAAAAACAGGAAGAGAAGTAACGATTCCGTATCGACAGGAAATGCGTTTATCTGCTTTCTGCACATGCTATGATTGGCTCGAATCTTTCGAAGAGGAAGTTTCTTTAAGAAAGAATCGTTCTAAAAAATCATTTATTCGAATAAATATAAAAAGCAGGAAAAGTACAGGTGAAGAAGGGAGTTTATACAGATGACGGATAAATTATTTGAAAACAACCAGGTTTCGATGATGGGAGAAATTGTTTCCGGTTTTCAGTACAGCCATGAGGTGTTTGGAGAAGGCTTTTATATGGTAGAAATAGCTGTCAGCCGGCTCAGCAATTATGCGGATTACATACCGTTGATGATTTCGGAACGACTGATCGATACGGAACAGGATTATACGGGGCAGCTGGTTGCCGTGACCGGACAGTTCCGTTCCTATAACCGCCATGAAGAAAAGAAGAACCGGCTGGTTCTGTCGGTCTTTGTAAGGGAACTGGAATTTCTCGATGCGATTGATGAGAATGAAAAGACGAATCAGATTTTCCTGGATGGCTATATCTGCAAGGAGCCGATCTATCGGAAAACGCCCCTCGGGCGGGAAATCGCGGATGTGCTTCTGGCAGTGAACCGCTCTTATGGGAAGTCAGATTACATACCATGCATCTGCTGGGGCAGAAATGCCAGATTTGCTTCCGGGTTTGAGGTTGGAAGCCACATTCAGCTGTATGGACGCATACAGAGCAGGGAGTATGTGAAAAAAATCAATGAGGAAGAAGCAGAACGCAGAATTGCCTATGAGGTTTCGGTGAGCAAAGTGGATTTGCTGACGGAAGAGTAGGGCAGGGAAGATGTTGAAAAAAACAGTTGTGTTTTTCCGGATGATATGCTATTGTACTTAGATAGTTGTCTTGTACCGGAGACTGACATAAGAATATCAGCAAGTTGCGCATGGAGGAAAAAATGAGTACTGGAAGAGTACAGATTTATTATGGCGACGGAAGAGGAAAGACATCAGCAGCTTTAGGGTGTGCGATTCATGAAGCGAGCCGTGAGGAATCTGTGATCATTATTGAATTCCTGAAAAAAAAGGACTCGGATGAGATCGCTTTTTTAAGCCGTCTGGAACCTGAGATAAAAGTTTTCCGCTTTCAGAAGACCGACTGCTATTATGATGAACTGGATGAGCAGGGCAGGGATGAAGAGCAGATGAACATGAAGAACGGTTTTAACTATGCAAGAAAGGTTCTGCAGACGGGAGAATGCAGTGTGCTGGTCCTGGATGAGATTCTGGGCCTGGTCGACAAACAGATTATATCGGAGGATGATCTGATCCGGCTTCTGGATCTCCGGTCTGAGGATACCGATGTGATACTGACCGGGCGCGTATTAAGCGGGCGTCTGTATGACTATGCAGATTCGGTATATGAGATCTGTATGAAAAAGGCATAAGAGAGTTATTATTTTGTTGACATTTGATTTTTAAAGTGCTATAGTCACTTTAGTATACCGGTTCAGATACAGACTGCTGTATTTGCCGGTCAGGACAAAAAGGATACAGATAAAAGAGGAAGATAGAGGTCGCGTGATCAAAGAGTAGACTGCCGGATGTTCCGAAAGCAGAGGAAGGCATTTGAAAGGGGATCGCGCCGAAAGAGCAGGCTTGTTTCGGAAAGCTGTTTCTTGGGCACAACATGAAGAATGCTGTGACTGTCATCTTATTTAAGATGGAGGGCTATCGCTGAATGATTCAATACCTTGTGTAGATTTCAGGGACCGGCACTTTCGTTGGTCCTTTTTGTTTTCCCTTTCCAAAGGAGAGGCGCCCCGGCAGGATGAAAACAGGAGGGGCAGAACAAACTAAATCAGGAGGAAAAGAGAATGCCTATTTTCAGAGGAGCGGGTGTTGCGATTGTTACACCGATGAAGGACAATTTTGAAGTGGATTATGAAGGCCTGGAGGCAAACATTAATTATCAGATCGAAAATGGTACGGATTGTATTATTATCACAGGCACTACCGGCGAGAGCGCAACGCTCTCCGAACAGGAGCATGTGGATGTGATCAGAGCTGCGGTGGAATTTACGAAACACCGGATTCCGGTCATAGCCGGAACCGGAAGCAACAGTACACAGACGGCCATTGAACTTTCCAAAGCGGCAGATGACTGCGGTGTAGATGGCGTGCTGGTAGTTTCTCCCTATTATAATAAGGCTACGCAGAAGGGACTGACTGCACATTATACGGCTGTTGCAAATGCGGTAAAAGTTCCGGTCATCATGTACAATGTGCCTTCCAGGACAGGATGCAACATTGCGGCGGACACAGCTGCCGCGCTGGTGAATACTGTAGATAACATTGTGGGAATCAAAGACGCCACCGGCAACTTCGTGCAGGCGGCACAGATGATGAACCTGACGGATGGCAGGATGGATCTTTACTCCGGAGAGGACGGACAGGTGCTGCCCCTTCTTTCCATTGGCGGGATCGGTGTGATTTCGGTTCTTTCCAATATTGCTCCCCGACAGACACATGATATGGTCATGGAATATCTGGAGGGGGACCGGGAGATCGCAAGGGCGATCCAGATTGGAGCAGTTCCACTGATCAATGCGCTTTTCTGTGAAGTAAATCCGATTCCGGTGAAGGCTGCACTGAAGATGATGGGCTTTGCGGCAGGACCTCTTCGCGCGCCGCTGACGGAGATGGAAGAGGAGCACAAAGCAGTTTTAAGGCAGGAAATGATCAACTTTGGTTTATTATAGGAGAAAACGCATGTTAAAAGCAATCATGAATGGCTGCAACGGACATATGGGAAGAGTCATCAGCGATCTTTGTGCGCAGGATGACGGTATTCAGATTGCAGCAGGTATTGATATTCATACAGAACAAAGATATGACTATCCCGTATTTATGAAAATAGAAGATTGTGATGTGGAGGCAGACGTAATTATCGACTTTTCGCATGTCAGCTGTGTCGATGCGGCGCTTCAATACAGTGTAAAGAAGCAGATTCCGATTATCGTCTGTACGACCGGATTGTCAAAAGAGCAGGAAGAAGCGGTCAAAGATGCATCGAAGAAGGTTGCTGTGCTCAAATCAGCAAACATGTCTTTGGGCATCAACACACTGATGGAACTTCTGAAGACGGCGGCAAAAAGTCTGGCGCCGGCCGGTTTTGATATTGAGATCGTGGAAAAGCATCATAATCAGAAACTGGATGCGCCCAGCGGAACTGCGATTGCGCTTGCAGATTCAGTGAACGAAGGGATGGATCACATTTATGAGTACAAATATGACCGTTCCGGGGAGCGCAGGAAACGGCAGAAACAGGAAATCGGTATCCAGTCAGTCCGGGGCGGAAACATTGTCGGCGAACACGAAGTGTTTTTCTGCGGGACAGATGAGGTGATTTCCTTTAAGCATACGGCCTATTCCAAGGCCATATTTGCGAAAGGGGCCATTGAGGCGGCCAAATTCCTTGCCGGAAAACCGGCAGGGCTTTATGACATGGGAGACGTCATCAGAGGATAAAGAATACCGGCCTTTGGAGGTCAGATTTCGGGTCTGACTTTTGAAGGCCGGTATTGTTTTGCTGTTTTTTGCGGGCATCTATTTTCCGAAACCGCACTTCGGGAAGGTACAGACCTCGCAGTTCAGGCAGAGACCGCCCTCGCCCAGCATGGCGATGTCCTGAGCGGTGATCTCGTCATCTGCCATGACACGGGGCAGCACAAGATCAAAAATCGTGCGGGCAGCATACATGACACATCCCGGAAGTCCAAGCACAGGGATGGTGTGACCATCCTTTTCATAATAGGACACCAGCATCATGGCACCGGGAAGCACAGGAGCGCCGTAGGTTACAATTCTTGCTCCGGTGTCTGCAATCGCTCCCGGTGTGCAGTCATCCGGATCGACACTCATTCCGCCTGTACAGATGACAAGATCAGCGCCATTTTTGATATGAGTCATGATGGCATCCGTAATATGGGCTTTATCATCATCACAGTAGATCTGTCCGATGACCTCTGTGGGATATTCTCCCACCTTAGCTTTTATGACGGGACCAAAGGTGTCTTTGATCAATCCCTTAAAGACTTCGCTTCCTGTGGTCACAATGCCGACTTTTTTATGCTGAAAAGGAAGAATATTAAAAATGGGTGTCTCTCCTCCGGCTTTTCTGGCAGCATCCATTTTCTCTTTTTCAATCACGAGGGGGATGATCCGGGTACCGGCCAGTTTATCCCCTTTCTTCACAGGGAAATCTCCGTGAACAGATGCAATCATCATTTCGCCCAGGCTGTTGACAGCGGCAAGATGTGCCCGGTCGATTTTTAAGAGCCCGTCGATGTCTGCAATCAGTTCAATTTTCCCCTCCTTGACATCGGAACCGTGCATGTTTTTGCCGGCGCAGATTTCATACAGGATTGCGGCCGCCTCATCTTCATGCAGCATATTCTCATCCTTTTCCCAGACGTAAAGATGCTCTTTCCCTACGGAGAGCAGAACCGGGATATCCTCTTTGGTTACAACATGCCCCTTTCGGAATACGGCATCCTTCGTAACTCCTTTAATAATCTGTGTGATGTCGTGGCATAGGACATGGCCGACGGCATCCTCTGTGCGTATTTGTTTCATAATGAAGTATCTCCTTATATATAAAGAAACTTTAAATATTTCGAGCCCCCTGTATTAGGCTTTTCTTGCGCATTCGCTGTCCAGCCCGAGCATGATTTCCAGTCCGTGCTTTAAAGAGGGCAGGATATAGACAAGGGCCTCTTCGACAGCCTTCGGACTGCCGGGAAGGTTAATGATCAGAGAATCCTTTCGGATGCCGGCCGCAGCTCTGGAGAGCATGGCACGGTCAGTGATGGAGAGTGAATAATTAAGAATCGCCATCGGAATTCCGTTCACTTCCTTCTCGATCACCATCTTTGTAGCCTCGGGAGTAACATCCCTTTTGGAAAACCCGGTGCCTCCTGTGGTGAGGATAAGCGGAATGCCCTGGTCACTCATGGAAATCATTTCATCCGCCAGCATCTGTTTGTCATCCGGCAGCACCACATATCTGGCGACCTCATAACCATGTTCCACCATAATGGACGCAATCTTCGGTCCGCTCAGGTCTTCGCGTTCTCCTGCATAGCCTTTATCGCTGGCTGTAATAATCCCGACTTTCATATAATAGCCTCCTTGTGTGATATGGTAGTGTCAACTTTACTACCTGTTTTATTGTTACAAAACCTTGATTTTGGGGA
>CAMNOU010000011.1 GCA_946546945.1 uncultured Lachnospiraceae bacterium | reverse complement strand
AGCGGGAAGCCGGCCGCGAAGAAGGTCGTGAAGAAGGTCGTGAAGAAGGAATGAAGGCTGGACTGAAAACCGGCCGTGAAGAAGGAGAATTGTGTAAAACGGTTTCCATTATACATAAGATGCTTCAAAAGAATCGCTGTATCGAAGAAATCTCTGAACTGACCGGGGAGGAGATCAGTTTTGTTCAGAAGGTAAGAGATTTGATTTCAGTGCAGGATACAGAATATGATCCGGTTCAGGTAATGAAGGAACTTCAGAGCTCAGCAGAATCACAAGAGTAAAGAGCGGGAAGCACAAGAAATGGATGTGGTTTCTTTGCATCCGGGATATGATGCGGATAGAATTTTGAAAGAGATTGGATGCTGACGATCAGGCTGGTAACCATTTGTCTGGTTTCCCGAAGGCGAGGAAATGGATCACGGGGCAACTGCTTTTGAAGACTGTACGTTTCTCTTCATTACAAATGCACCATTTGATATAGAGTATTTGTAACTATTTGAGAATTATAGAATGTAATGGATTAACATATAAGGATGAACATGAAAGAAAATAAGGATGAATCATTTTGGAATCGAACGTGGAAATCCATTTCCCCTGAACGAACATCAGCGTATATTGAGAACTTTGATATGACGCAAGATGATATGATTGATATTCTAACGAAAAAGAAAGCGAAACATATATGTGATGCTGGCTGTGGATGCGGCATTTATGCACTTAAACTGGCACACCATGGCTTTTTCGTTTCTGGCTTTGATATCTCGGCAGATGCAGTTTCTTTGACAAAAAAATTGCTTTCAGAACATGGATATCCTGCAGACGACTTCAAACAGGCTGATGTTCTGTTTACAGAATATGAAGACAAATGCTTTGATGCTGTTCTTGCAAGAGATGTCATAGACCACATGCCAATCAAAAAAGGGATTGATGCTGTCAAAGAATTAAAGCGTATAGTCAGGCCAGGTGGCTCTGTGCTTTTGACTCTGGATTCAACGGACAGTGAATACGAATCAGAGCCACATGAGATAACTGATGAGGGAGACTATGTTTTTATAAATGGTAAGTGGAATGGGATGGTGTTTCATCCCTATTCAAAAAATGAAATCATAACATTGTCTGATGGCATGGAGTACAGAATTATATCCTCAGATGATAGTGGATATATTGTTGTATTTACTGTTAAATAAATCGGAGGGAATGGAATGATTTATGCGATCTCAGATCTTCACGGGTATCCGGTTGACAGGTTAAAAAAGCTTTTAACACAGGCGAATTTCTGCGAAGAGGATTATCTGTATATTCTCGGGGATGTTATTGACCGGAATGGTGATGGTGGAGTCAGTGTTCTGATTTGGCTTTTGGAGCAGGACAATGTGCAGCTGATTCTTGGCAATCATGAGGCCATGCTGCTTTCCTGTGATTTTCTCTTCGAGGAGATCACAGAAGAAAGTATCGGTACAATGACGCAGGAAAAACTGGATCTGCTGAATAATTATTTGTCGAACGGCGGAGAAGTAACGTTACGGGCACTGCGGAATTTGCCCGGGGAAATGGTGAACGATATTCTGGAGTACCTTCGGGATGCGCCATTGTACGATGCCGTGACAGTTGGTGAAAAGGATTTTGTTCTGGTACATGCAGGATTTGAGCATTTCAACAGCAGAAGAAAACTCAGTGACTATTCTCCCGATGAATTAATATGGACATCTCCCCGTCTGACAGAAGATTACTTCGAGGAAATTCACACCATAATCGGACATACGCCAACTAAATATTATGATAAGACATATGATGGCAAAGTTTTTCGTACCAGGACATGGACTTGTATCGATGCAGGAGCCGGATTTGGAAATGAACCTGTTCTGTTCCGGCTCGATGATGGGGCAGAGATTGTTCTGAAAAGATAAAACTGTAAAAGCGGCAAACCAATTGGTCTGCCGCTTCCTTTGTCTACCAGTTATCTTTTTCTTCAGCATATACAGATGGAAGTATTTTCCCCAGATTTGAGAATTCCTTGAGGCTGTGACCAATCAGGGCTTTCATGAAGTCTTCCGGAATCTTTACGCCGTCGGGTATGAGTTTTTTGATTTCACCGTTTTCAATGGCATAACCGAACCACCATCTGCAAAGATAGGTCATGACACCATCGATTTTTTTTGCCACCTCCATCATAACCGCAGGGATTTTTCTGTCGGCCAGAGAATTTGCAATAACGATGAATTCGCAGCCTTCGGTCCCGATTTTCTCCATATCGACACCCATTTTTTCTGGGTTCATAAAGAAAATATCGATCGGTGTGGGCGGCATGCCGGTCACAACGGATTCCGACACATGATGGGTCACTCCCCATGTTTTCTGCTCAAGAGGGATGTCCGGGTTCAGGACAATCTTTTTTCCGGCTTCATCAAGCTGTGTTCCGAAATGATCTTCGGGATCCCAGATCGCGTAGCGAAGCGGATCAAGGCCGTGCCATGCAAACCACCAGTATAGCATTTCTCTGGTCACATTCGGCATGGGAATATTGCTTGCTACATAGGCGCCGCCTGCGGGAAGTGCACAATATCCGGGCGAAGCGGGATAGGCCATGCCTGGTTCCAGGAGTTTGTTGATATCTTCCAGCAGCACAGCCTCTTTACTGTCCATGGCAGAATTTCTGACTATTTCTTCCTGTTCAGATGTAAGGCCTGAAATCCCCTGCTCGTAGTATTTGTAGTAGCTCTTGGATGCAGCGTCGGCTGCAACGGGAACATGTTTCATTTGTAAATCCCTCCTGTTATTTTATTTTTTCATTATACTACATATTGCAGGAGCGGAAAAGAACGCAGAAAAACGTTTGTGCCTATTATGATCATGAGGCTGAAAGCAGGCCTCTTTTTGAAAAATGTCAACTCAGCAAGTCTGATAATCTTAATACTTCCTGGGATTGTTATCTTGGAAAATTTGATGTTATTCGTCTTGTTATGACAGATTTCATGGAAAATTCAGATTCCATTGATGACATGCTTGAGTATCTGACGGAAGAAGTAACTTCAGAGCTTCAGGAGGAGTATTCGGATGTTCGTTATGGAAAAAGAGTTAGTGTCCGGACAGTTATGAATAAGATTTATGGGAGTAAACAAACACAGTTCGTAATTGTTATAGATGAATGGGATGCCGTTTTCCGGGAATATAAGGACGATAAAGAAGGGAAAAAAAGTATTTGGATTTCCTGCGAGACTGGCTGAAAGATAAAGAATATATTGCATTAGCATATATGACTGGCATTCTTCCAATCAAAAAGAATGGGAAACATTCAGCGCTGAATATGTTTGATGAATACTCGATGACGTCTCCGATGTTTTTGGCTCCATACGCAGGATTTACAGAGGATGAAGTTGCATTGCTTGCGAAAAAATACGGACGCGATTTTAAACAAATCAAAACCTGGTATGATGGTTATCGGGTAAGTGACGTGGTTCCGCCCGATCCGGATCATGAGCAGCTTTTAAAAAACCGGAAAATCTCCGGAGGCCAGAAAGTATTCTCTGTATAGCCCTCTCTCAGTCGTTAAGGCGATGCGAACCGGCGTAATAGACAATTACTGGAACGAAACCGAGACATATGAAGCTTTGCAACAGTATGTAGATTGGAATTTTGATGGGTTAAAAGAGGATATTGTTATTCTCATGGATGGAGGCAGAGTAGCTGTTGATATCACAGGATATCAGAATGATATGACTACCTTTCACAGTAAAGATGATATCCTGACGATGTTCATTCATCTTGGTTATCTGGGATACGACAGAGACACAAAAGAAGTGTTTATTCCAAATCAGGAAGTACTTCAGGTATTCAAGTCTTCTACAAAGTCAAGAGACTGGACTATGACATTTAATGCTTTAAAGAACTCCAGAAATCTTCTTGAAGCCACCTTGAACTGCGATGAAGAAACGGTCGCGGCTCTGATTGAGGCAGCGCATGACAGAGTTGGGAATACGACATATCATAGCGAAGCAGGACTTTCCTATGCCATTCAGCTCGCCTATTATGCTGCACAGGATGAATATACCATCATTCCTGAATTGGATACAGGAAAAGGTTATGCAGATCTGGCATTTATTCCAAAGAACGCGGATAAACCTGCCTTATTGATAGAACTGAAGTATGATAAGAATGCAGAAACGGCAATCGCACAGATTCACAGACAGAAATATCCCGACCGTCTTTCGCATTACAAAGGGAATCTGATTCTTGTAGGAATCAATTATGACAAGGAAATCAAAAATGACCAACCTATGTTCAAACACCATAGCTGCAAGATCGAACGCGCATAAAAAATGCCCAGTATCTATACAAAGACATGATACCCAAAAACACAAGGACAATTTACTATGGATAAAAATGAATTGAGAATGGCAACAGAAAAGATTTCTGCGGTGCCTGGAGCCTATATCGCTTCCGATGCCGATGTGATGGGTGATGTGAAGATTGCAGAGGAGGCAAGTATCTGGTATCAGAGTGTGATCCGCGCGGATCATGACAGTATTACGATAGGCAGGGGTACGAATATCCAGGATGGTTGTGTGCTGCACACCGATACGGGATATCCGCTTCAAGTCGGAGAGTATGTCACGGTCGGACACCGGGCCATTCTTCATGGCTGCACGGTTGGTGAAGGATGCCTCATTGGGATGGGAGCAATCATCCTGAACGGAGCAAAGATAGGAAAAAACTGTATTGTTGCTGCTGGGGCACTGGTGACGCAGCGGACTGTGATTCCCGACGGTATGATGGTGATGGGAAGCCCCGCAAAGGTGAAACGGCCGCTCACGCAGGAGGAAATCATTCATATCAAAGAAAATACGCTGGAATATATCGAATGTGCAAAGCAGCATTTCTCATTTTGTATGAATAATTAATTAAGTTTGTGTAACGTTGTTAAACATAATCTAAAATTAAATAAAAAAACTCATAAAAGAATATGCTTAGATTAAGCAGACGGAGGGCGCGAAGGCATGATTAATAATACCGATCTTTTATTATTGGCGCTTCATGCATTTCCCAGCTCGGTTATTATTAATGAATCCTGTGAGATTGTCTTTATGAATGCATCCTACCGCAGATTTCTTGGAGTTGATCATGAAGACATCATAGGCAAACATGTTTCAGAGGTTATTCCCGGAACCAAGATGCCGGAAATTGTTGCAACTGGCCGTACTGATGATAATCATCTTATGCTGTTATATGACCACATCAATAGCAAGATGGAAAATGTTTTATGTAAAAGAATACCGCTCCGGAAAGACGGGAAGATAGTCGGAGCGGCTGGTATAGTCACAATTGACCAGATGTCCGAAATTGTAAGACTGAATCATGAATTGGATTTAATCAAAAAAGAGAATGAGCAATACCGCCGAACTATATCGGATCTGAAAAAGAACCGCAGAAAGAAAGCAATGGAAAACATCATTGGTGATTCGGCAGAAATCAATGAGTGCAGGACATTGGTTACGCAGTTTGCTCAGTCTGATCTTCCCATTTTATTAACCGGAGAAACAGGGACAGGGAAGGAAGTTTTCGCAAAAGCAATCCATGAATATAGTAACAGACTCAATAGAAAAATGGTGGAAATCAATTGCTCGGCGATTCCTTCAGAATTACTTGAATCGGAATTATTCGGGTATGAACCCGGCGCTTTTACGGGTGCAAAATCAAAAGGGAAAGCCGGAATATTTGAAATTGCCGATCATAGTACTTTGCTGCTCGATGAAATAGGCGAAATGCCTGTCAGTTTGCAGCCGAAACTTCTGAGAGTGCTTCAGGAGCAGAGAATTACACGTATTGGCGGCTTAAAAGAACACAAAATTGATGTAAGAATACTCGCAAGTACTAATAAAGATCCCAAAAAACTGATTTCATCAGGTTTGTTCAGAGAAGACCTGTATTATAGAATTAATTCAGTTGAAATTGAAATCCCGCCATTACGCCAGCATTTTTCTGATCTGGAGAGTCTGACTGATCATTTTATTGAAGCCGCAAATGAAAAATACGGTATCCATACCAGAGGAATTGCTCCGAATGTTCTGGAACTTTTCCGCACATACTCCTGGCCCGGTAACATCAGAGAACTCAAGCATGCGATAGAACGGCTTTCTTACCTGAATCCGAATAGTACCATCACCCTAAAAGATTGTGGCTTTATCCGGAAAAAAATCCTTGAAAACGGGGAACTGAGTCAGAAACAATTGAAAGAAAGCGGAAATGTATTAAAAGACCTTCTTGCTCTGACAGAAACAGAGGCAATCACAAACGCCCTGAAAAAAGCAAGGGGAAATAAGACCGAAGCTGCGAAATTGCTTAATATCGATCGAAGCGCCCTGTATGACAAACTAAAAAAATATAACATATTAGAGATAACGAAAAAAACTGAATTCTAATTTCTGTAAAGAATCTTCTGATTTCTCAAATGGCGGTCATCATGATCGTCATTTTTTTCGCGTTTTTTGAAATCCATTTAGAACGGGAATAGAAGAGCATTGCCATTTTTATTGTAGGTAAAACACTACAATATGTCGGGCATTTGCAACAATCTAAGCACTGTTTTCTGAATCATCTACACAAAATCTCCTCATTTATTTTCATTAAAAATCTACTTTTTTTTACAGCTATAGTCAGTCAAACCCATGATTAACCTCTATTTAAGTAAGAGATTCAGGCAGCTGTCCTTTGATGTCGCAAGTTATGGCATTATTTTTGCACGATATGTTTTTGGAACAGTTGTTTAGGTGTGGATGCCATTTTACGAAGAGGAGGGTTTGAGATGAAGGCAAAAGTATTATCAGCTAAAGAAGCAGTAGATCTTATCCCGGATGGTGCATGTATTGCGACAAGCGGTTTTTGTACTGTCGGAGTGCCGGAGGAAATCGAAACAATGATTGAAAAAAAGTTTCTATCTGAAGGTTCCCCCAAAAATCTTACTTTATATCATGCCGCAGGACAGGGCACAGGCAAAGAAGGCGCTGTGAATCATTTCGGCCATGAAGGATTGATCAAAAGAGTGGTTGCAGGGCACTGGAATCTCGCTCCGATGCTTCAGAAACTGGCAATGGAAAACAAGATAGAAGCTTATAATTTCCCGCAGGGTGTGATATCACATATGTTTCGGGACGCAGGTTCCGGAAAACCGGTCACCTTTAGCCGGGTTGGCCTTTATACGTTTGTAGATCCGGACATCGAGGGCGGAAAGCTTAATTCGAAAACGCAGGAGGATCTCGTCAGCAAAACGGTGCTGGACGATCAGGAATATCTTGCTTATAAAACTCCAAAGTTAGATTTTGCGCTGCTGAGAGGGACCTATGCCGATGAAGCCGGAAATGTTTCTCTGGAGGAGGAGGGCGCGACGCTGGAAGCCACAGCCATTGCACTTGCCGCAAAATGTAATGGAGGAAAGGTAATCGTCCAGGTCAAAGACATTGTAGAAACAGGGACCCTTGATCCAAAACTTGTAAAACTTGCAGCCAGTATGGTGGATGTCGTTGTGAAGACTTCTGATGTTGAGAAGTATCATCAGCAAACATTCGGCACAACTTTTCTTCCCTGGTTTTCAGGACAGAAAAGGGCAGTGCTCAGCGCATCGGAGCCGCTTCCTTTGAATAACAGAAAAATTATCGGCAGAAGATGTGCATTGCAGATGAAAAAAGATCAAATTGTGAATCTGGGAATCGGCATGCCCGAAACGGTTGCGGCTGTTCTGAATGAGGAAGGTCTTGGAGACCAAATGACGCTTACTGTAGAGTCCGGGATCCAGGGAGGCGTACCGGGAGCAGGACCCTATTTTGGGGAATCTTTTAATCCGGAAATCATCATTGATCAGGACAGGCAATTTGATTTTTATGATGGGGGAGGATTGGACATTACGTTCCTTGGTCTGGCGCAGTGTGATCCGGACGGGAACATCAATGTATCCAAGTTTGGACCAAGGATTGCCGGATGCGGAGGTTTTATAAACATTTCCCAGAACACAAAGAATGTTGTTTTTTGCGGAACTTTTACCACGGGAGGACTCAAAGAAGAAATTAAAGACGGAAAACTTGTCATTATACAGGAAGGCCGGGCAAAGAAGTTTGTGAAGGCAATCGAACAAATCACATTTGCTGCCAGATATGCCAGACAGACAGAACAGAATATTACGTTTGTGACCGAAAGATGTGTTCTCATTCTGACCGATGAAGGAATAATGCTTACAGAAGTTGCGCCGGGCATCGATTATAAAAAAGATATTCTGGAACAGATGGAGTTTGTCCCGCTTCTTTCCGATGATCTGAAAGAGATGGATCCCCGTATTTTCAAAGAAGAAAAAATGAATATGGAATTATTGTAAAGGAGGTTCGCTGAACATGGAATTATTATCAATTGGAGAAAAAGCTTCATTCAGTAAAACGTTAACGGTTTACGATGTTTATTCCTTTGCCGGCATAACCGGAGATTATAATCCGGTCCATATCAATTCCCGTTTGGCTAAAAACTCTATGTTCGGGAAACAGATTGTTCACGGCATGCTGGCAGGGAGCCTGTTTTCAACGGTTCTTGGAACACAGCTTCCCGGACCTGGGACGATTTATCTGGAACAGGATTTGAAATTTAAAAAACCAATCTATTTCGATGATACCATCACGGCATTTGTCGAGGTTACAGAAATCATAAATCCCAAAAAGGGAATCTATAAATTGTCCACCGTACTTAGCAATCAAAATGATGAGATTGTAACAGATGGATACGCAATTGTTATGTGGAACCCGGCACCCCGTACTTAAGGATAAGGAGGATTTTTTATGGATAGTATAGCTATTATTGGTGTAATTATCTCTCTGGCTCTATTAATATATCTTGCGTACAAGGGATGGCCTGTGATTGCAATTGCTCCTTTAGTTGCTTTGGTGGCTGTTGTCATTGGAGGGATTGCATACAGGGAGCCGCCTCATTTGCTGGCACATTATACAGAAGTCTTTATGACTGCCGCCGGCAATTATATAAAGAATTATTTCCCGATTTTTATGCTTGGAGCTCTGTTCGGTAAGATGCTCGAACTATCCGGGGCGGCCCAGTCAATCGCCAATACCATTACAGAAAAACTAGGCGAAAAATGGGCAATGCTCTCCGTTATAATTACCGGAGCCATCCTGACTTACGGAGGCGTGTCCCTGTTCGTAGCAGTGTTTGCAGTATATCCGATCGGCGCGCAATTATTTAAAAAAGTGGGCATTCCGAAAAGGTTTCTTCCCGCGGTGATCGCACTCAGTGCATTTACCTTTACAATGACAGCAATTCCCGGAACTCCCCAGATTCAAAATGCGATTCCCATGCGCTTCTTCGGAACAGATGTATTTGCAGCACCTGTATTAGGGCTTGTTGCGGCCGTTATTGAAGTCATCCTGGGCTATCTGTGGCTCAGCAGAAGAGCAAGAAAAGCTATGGCAAAAGGAGAAGGCTACGGAGAACACGAGGAGACATTCAAGGATCTGTCTTCCTCGGAACACGGACTCCCATCTTTCCAGCTCTCTATTGCGCCAATTGTCATTGTCATCGTATTGAACCTGATTCTGTCTAAGCTGGTATTCCCCCACACGGACGGAGCATATCTGGAAGACTATAATACAACGCTTTCCGGTGTAATGGGCACATGGGCGCTTATTCTTGCACTGATAGCCGGAATCATTTTTGCAATTATCACGAATCAGAAGCGCTTAGGCGGTGTGATTCATCCAATCTATGAAGGTGTACAGGGTTCGTTTCTGGCAATCTTTAACACAGCTTCTGAGAACGGATATGGCGCAACCATTTCCAGCCTGGCAGCATACGCGATCATCAGCGGGGCAATTATACATATCTCTTCGAATGTTCTGATCAGTACGGCTGTCGCAACCTCGGTTCTGGCTGGTGTAACCGGTTCGGCATCCGGCGGAATGACCATCGCACTGACAACCATGGGAGATCAGTTGATTGCAATAGCAAATCAATCAGGGATCAGTATGCAGGCCATGCACCGGATTGCAGCAGTAGCATCCGGCGGTATGGATACGCTTCCTCATAATGGAGCGGTTATCACCCTTCTGGCCATCACAGGAATGAAACATAAAGAATCCTATCCCGATATCGGGATGTGTACAGTCGTCATTCCTCTGATCGCGACCGGAGCAATCATTCTTCTAGCAACTGTTGGATTGCAGATGTAAAAAAGTATTTATCAATTTAAAACTAAAAAAGAAAGGGTATCATGATGGATTTCAAATTAACAGAAGAACAAATCGAGATGCAGAAAATGTTTCGTGACTATGCGGAAACAGAGATTAAACCAATCGCTTCAGAACTTGATGATAAAGAGCGTTTCCCCGAAGAATTAATACCTCAGATGGGTGAAATCGGACTTTTTGGTATTCCGATTCCGGAAGAGTATGGAGGAACCGGCCTGGGTAATCTCGAATACGTAATTGCTGTTGAAGAAATCTCGAAAGTGTGCGCCAGTACCGGAGTCACTATTTCTGCTCATACATCGCTTGGCAGCTGGCCAATTCTGGCATATGGAACAGAAGCACAAAAACAAAAATACCTGCCTGATCTGGCAAGCGGCAGAAAACTGGGCGCGTTTGGCCTGACCGAGCCGAATGCGGGAACAGATGCTGCGGGACAGAAATCAACAGCGGAAGTTAAGGGGGATTATTATCTTCTGAATGGCAGCAAGATTTTTATAACAAACGGAAGTTATGCAGATACGTATATCATCTTTGCCATGACTGATAAAAGCCAGGGAACCAGAGGAATTTCTGCCTTCATTTTGGAAAAGGGAATGGAGGGCTTTACATTCGGAACCAAAGAAAAAAAGATGGGAATTCGCGGTTCTGCAACTTACGAATTAATTTTTGATAATGTTAAGGTTCCAAAAGAAAACCGGCTTGGTGAGGAAGGAATCGGATTTAAAATTGCGATGAGTTCGCTGGATGGCGGCCGGTTAGGAATTGCAGCTCAGGCACTTGGAATTGCGCAAGGCGCGATCAACGAAACGATTCCATATGTTACAAACAGAAAACAGTTTGGAAGGCGATTGAGTCAGTTCCAAAATACACAATTTGAATTGGCTGATATGCAGACAAAAGTTGACGCAGCAAGACTTCTGGTCTATCGGACTGCGACAACAAAGGATGCCGGTGAACCTTACGGATATCAGGCTGCTATGGCAAAGTTGTTTGCCTCTGAAACGGCCTCGGATGTAACGCGTCGATGCCTTCAGCTGTTTGGCGGATATGGCTATACCCGGGAATATCCGATGGAACGAATGATGCGGGACGCAAAAATCACAGAAATATACGAAGGAACAAGCGAGGTTCAGAAAATGGTGATTTCTTCCTGGATGGGCGTTAAATAATTTTATAACATCTCGGATTAACGGCGGAACAAATATGTGTTCCGCCGTTTTTATCTTCTACGGTTATTTCAAATAAGATGAATACAGATAAATTGATGTTTGCAGTAAATGGGAGTATAATCAACTTATCTGATCTGACGACAGGGATAAATAACTTCGATAAGAATTTCCCTTTTTCATTGAAAGCGGAGGAAGCGATGCACAGTAATAAAATCAATATTTCTGAGATGAATGGATTCCGAATCGGGAATGCGAGTGACTATCAGGGAATGACAGGGGTTACGGCCATTCTTTTGGATGCGCCGAATACTGCAGGTATTGATATCAGCGGCGGCGGGCCGGCGGCAAGGGAGTCCGCACTGCTTTTTCCGTCTACTTCCGCAAATCCGCTGAATGCGATCGTGTTATCCGGAGGATCCGCATTTGGGCTGGAGGCGTCGACGGGAGTGATGCGCTATCTTAGAGAGAGAAAAGCCGGCTATCACATCCTCAAGTACCAGGTTCCTCTGGTTTGCCAATCCTGTATCTTTGATCTGGGGATTGGAAAGGAAGGGATCTATCCGGATGCTCATATGGGGTATCTGGCCTGTATAGATGCTGAAAAAAACAGACCTTCTTCCGGAATAATCGGAGCCGGGACCGGTGCATCCGCAGGAAAATTTTACGGGATCCGCCGCGGCACTAAGACAGGAATCGGATATTCCGCGGTTCAGGTTGGTGAACTTCAGATCGGAGCAGTCGCCGTTGTAAATGCATATGGAGATGTCCGCGATCCTTATACCGGCCAGATTATTGCAGGTCTTATGGATCCGGGCCGGACAGAGTTTATCAGTACCGAAAAAGAGATTCTCCGTACATTGGATCCTGCTTCGAAAACAGACCCGGGAAACAGACCTCAGGCTGCCTCTTCTTCGGAGGCACCCGAACGGGCCAATACTACTTTGGCAGTCATCCTCACCAACGCCAGCTTTTCAAAAGCAGACATCAACCGCATTGCAGGAATGGCCCGCGCTGCCTTTGGCAGATGCATTTCTCCGTCCGGAACTCCGGTGGACGGCGATACGATTTATGCCGTTTCTCTGCAGCCGGGAATTCAGGCTGATTTATTAAAAGCCGGAGCCATTGCCGCATCGGTATTGTCCGATGCAATCGCGGACGCAGTGAGAAGTTCGTCAATGCCGGATGCCGAATTCTTGAATTGTATCAATATTGTTTAAGGGCTTTTTTTGAGGTATTTATATGAACATGAATCAATTGAAATATGTGCTGGAGACCGCAAATTCGTCTTCTATGCGGGAAGCTTCCACGAGATTATTTGTGTCACAGCCGGCCTTATCTGCCAGCATCCGTGAATTAGAGGAAGAACTTGGGATCCTGATTTTTGAGAGGACGAACAAGGGCATTTCTCTGACGGAAGCAGGCAGGGAGTTTATCAGTTATGCGAAAAAGGCGGTCGGACAGTATGAAATTCTCGAAGACCGGTACCTGTCAAAGGACAGCGGGAAGGAACGCTTTTCGGTTTCCACGCAGCACTATAACTTTGCAATCAAAGCCTTTACGAAAGTGATCAGCCAGATGCGGCCGGATCGCTACGTCTTTTCCATTCACGAGACCAAGACCAAAGAAGTTCTGGATGATGTAAGAAGCCTGAAAAGCGAGGTTGGCATCCTGTCGTTTTCCGGTTCGAATGAATCGGTGATCAAGAAGCTGTTTCGGGATTACGGTCTGGAATTTACTCCGCTTATGAGAAGAGAAACGTATGTCTATGTCTGGAGAGATCACCCCTTTGCAGGACGGACAGAACTCTCCATCGACGAGATGCAGGATTATCCATGTGTGTCGTTTGATCAAAGCAGCGACGGCAATTTTTATCTGACAGAAGAAGCGATGGCAGATTATTCCTTCACGAAACTGATCAAATCGGATGACAGAGCGACAACGATGGAGCTCATAGCGGAGCTTCACGGGTATTCCATAGGATCCGGAATGTTATCCGGGGAAGATGCCATCCTTCAGGGACTGGTGGCAATCAAGTTAAAAGAGGAGGACCCGCTGATCATCGGATATATCACAAGAAAGGGAAGCGTGCTGTCACATTATGGGGAGGTGTATATTGAGGAGCTCCTGAAGTACAGGGAGCTTGCGATAACCGATGCTTATCGCCAGTAATAAAAGGAACTGAATTTACAGGGAAGCAGCTGCGCATTATAATGAATTCATACTAAATGAATAGGAGATGTACATTATGAGCGAGTATAAATTTGAGACATTGCAGCTGCACGTTGGACAGGAGCAGGCCGATCCGGCAACGGATGCAAGAGCCGTTCCCATCTATCAGACAACTTCCTATGTTTTTCATAACAGCAAACACGCCGCTGACCGGTTCGGTCTTGCCGATCCGGGAAACATCTACGGCAGACTGACGAATTCCACACAGGATGTGCTGGAGAAAAGAATTGCAGCTCTCGAAGGCGGAAGCGCAGCCCTTGCACTTGCGTCCGGCGCGGCTGCAATCACCTATACGATCGAGGCGCTCGCAGCGAATGGCGGACATATCGTTGCGCAGAAGACCATCTACGGAGGTTCCTATAACCTTCTGGCCCACACACTTCCTCAGTACGGAATCACAACAACTTTTGTCGACATCCATAATCCAAAGGAAGTAGAGGCAGCAATCACAGATGATACGAGAGCCGTTTTCCTTGAAACACTCGGCAATCCCAACAGTGATATCCCTGATATCGATGCGGTAGCCGAAATTGCTCATAAACACGGGATTCCGGTCGTCATCGACAACACCTTCGGGACGCCGTATCTGATCCGGCCGATCGAACACGGCGCGGACATTGTCGTTCATTCAGCGACGAAGTTTATCGGCGGGCATGGCACCACGCTCGGCGGCATCATCGTGGAATCCGGCAAGTTTGACTGGAGCGCGAGCGGGAAATATCCGAACATCGCAGCGCCGAATCCGAGCTACCACGGTGTTTCGTTCTATGATGCTGTGGGACCGGCCGCATTTGTGACCTACATCCGTGCCATTCTCCTTCGGGACACCGGAGCTGCTATTTCACCGTTCAATGCATTCCTGCTCCTTCAGGGGGTAGAAACACTTTCTCTGAGACTGGAACGCCACGCGGAAAACACAAAAAAGGTCGTATCCTTCTTAAACAGCCATCCATTGGTGGAGAAGGTCAATCATCCCTCCCTTCCGGAACATCCGGATCATGCGCTGTATGAGAAATATTTCCCGAACGGCGGAGCATCCATTTTTACCTTTGAAATCAAAGGCGGACAGAAAGAAGCATGGGAGTTCATTGATCATCTGAATATTTTCTCCCTGCTCGCCAATGTGGCAGATGTGAAAAGCCTGGTGATTCATCCGGCCTCCACGACACATTCGCAGCTTTCTGCGGAGGAACTCGCAGACCAGGGAATCCGGCCAAACACGATCAGACTTTCCATCGGTACGGAGCATATCGATGATATTATTCAGGATCTTGAAAACGGATTCGCGGCCATCAAATAAATATAGTTTGGAAAGAAAGCAGGTATAAACATGGCAAACATTTACAAAGGAACACTGGAACTGATTGGAAATACACCTCTTGTTGAGGTGGTAAACATTGAAAAAGAACTGGGACTGGAAGCAACCGTCCTTGTGAAGCTTGAATATTTGAATCCGGCAGGCAGCGTAAAAGACCGGATCGCGAAAGCGATGATTGAGGATGCGGAGAGCAAGGGCCTTTTAAAACAGGGATCCGTGATCATTGAGCCCACATCGGGCAATACCGGCATTGGACTTGCGGCAATTGCTGCTGCAAAGGGATACCGCATTATTCTGACCATGCCGGAAACCATGAGCGTGGAGCGAAGAAACATTCTGAAAGCCTACGGCGCGGAAATCGTTCTGACCGAAGGCGCAAAGGGCATGAAAGGTGCGATCGCAAAGGCAGAAGAGCTGGCAAAGGAGATTCCGGGCGGCTTTATTCCCGGACAGTTCGTGAACCCGGCGAACCCTGCGGTACATAAGGCGACGACCGGCCCGGAGATCTGGAAGGACACGGACGGCAAGGTCGATATCTTTATCGCAGGAGTCGGTACAGGCGGCACCGTAACCGGAACAGGTGAATACCTGAAAGAGCAAAATCCGGACATCAAAGTGGTGGCTCTTGAGCCGGAAGATTCCCCTGTTCTGTCCGAGGGCCGGGCAGGCGCACATAAGATTCAGGGAATCGGTGCCGGTTTTGTGCCGGATGTACTGAATACCAAACTGTATGACGAGGTCTTCAAGGCTTCCAATCAGGACTCCTTCGACACCGCCAGACTGCTTGCAAGAAAAGAGGGTATTTCCGTCGGCATTTCCTCCGGCGCTGCTCTCTATGGCGCGATTCAGCTGGCAAAACGTCCTGAAAACAAGGGCAAGGTCATTGTTGCTCTGCTGCCGGACAGCGGAGACCGGTATTACTCCACAGCACTTTTTACAGAATAAAACAGGAGTATTGAATCGATGTGTGAGCTTTTCGGAGTGACAGCCAAACGAAAAATAAGAGGAAACGAACTGCTGAGCACTTTCTTCAGCCATAGTACTGAGCATCCGAACGGATGGGGACTTGCCCTGCTCGATGAAGAGCCGGTGATGATAGAAAAGGGGCCGGAAAAAGCTGTGGATAGTTTGTATCTGCAACAGAAATTGAAAACCGATTTAACCACTTCCGGCTGCATCGCCCATATCCGGAAAGCAACGATCGGAGATGTGAATGCCCGCAATGCCCATCCGTTCTCACGCGATGATGATTCCGGCAGAAAGTGGATTCTGGCCCACAACGGAACCATTTTTGACTCCGAATTCCTCGCGCCTTACCAGTATCTTCAGGAAGGTTCGACAGACAGCGAGAGGATATTGCTTTATCTCATTGATAAGATCAATATGAAGGATCACCAAAAAGGGAATCCGCTGTCCCCGGAGGAGCGGATCCATATCGTGGAGGAGGCTGTCTGCAGGATCGTACCGGGCAACAAACTGAACCTGCTGATTCATGACGGCGAATTGTTGTATGTTCACAAAAACGAAGCCGGCACCCTTCACAAAAAAGAATGGGAGGATGGAGTGATATTTTCCACCAGGCCCCTTGACGGGGATGTCTGGAGCGAAGTCCCCGGAAATCAGCTTCTGGTCTACAAAAACGGGGATCTGGTATACGCCGGCAGAAAGCATGACTGGACCTATGTTCACGATGAAGAAAAAATGAAGCTGCTTTATTTTGCTTATTCTGGATTGTAAAAGAAATCGTTTGCGGGTATAATGAATAGAAACAGTCAGATAGATAACTATTTGTTTTATTCAGAATGAGAGAGATGCGATGAAGCGATTTAATACAACAGCAGTGTGTATACCATCAAAACACTACATGGTTGATCTTTCCGAACGCGTTGCAAAGATCAAAAAAATGGTTGATGCCGGAGAATATTTTACGATAAATAGAGCCCGGCAATATGGCAAAACAACAACGCTGAACGCCTTAAAAAACTATCTTTCAAAAGAATACCATGTAATCAGTCTGGATTTTCAGGCGATTGGGAATGCAGGATTTCAGACTGAGCAAAAATTTGTGAAAGCTTTCTGCCGCCAGTTAAAGAAAAAAACGGCAAATTATAATTTTATACCGGATGCTGTCAGAGAACAGTGTGAAGAATATCTGGCCAGAAAAACAGATGAGGCTGCATTAGATGAATTAGCCATCACATTCAGTGAGTGGTGTTCTTTATCAGATAAACCAGTCGTACTGATCATAGATGAAGTCGACAGCGCAACGAATAATCAGGTGTTCTTAGACTTCCTTGCACAGCTCAGAGATGGCTATATCAGCCGCGACACTGACGGAATTGCAGCTTTTCAATCCGTGATTCTTGCCGGAGTTACAGATATCAAGCATCTTAAGGGTCAGATCAGGAAAACAGACCAGCATAAGGAAAACAGTCCCTGGAACATTGCCGCTGATTTTTCTATAGATATGAGCCTGTCAGAAACCGGTATCAGGGGCATGCTGAACGAGTATGAAACGGATCATCACACCGGGATGGACACGGAATGGATAGCTAAACAACTCAGAGAATATACCAATGGATATCCTTTTCTTGTGAGCAGAATCTGTCAGCTGATTGATGAAGAAGTTGCCAGAACCATGGGACTTTCAGAAGCATGGACAAGATCCGGATTTGATGAGGCAATCAAACTTCTTCTCGCTGAGAATAACGCATTGTTTCAATCACTTACAAAGAATCTCAACAATCTACCGGAATTGAAAGCTTCGATTCGAAGCATTCTGATGGAGGGTACCCGGCTGACCTGGAACGGGCAGCAGGATTCCATTATACAGATGCAGATGTATGGCCTGATTCGAAATGATCATAATACTGTAAGAGTAGCTAACAGAATCTTTGAGACAATGCTCTATAATCTGTTCCTTTCTGATGAAGAATTGAAGAGAAATGTTTTTTCCCGTGAGGGAGATTTTGAAAAGAGCATCTTTGTGGAAAATGGCACATTAAATGTTCGGTTGATTCTGGAACGCTTTATCGTGACCTATCATCAGATTTTTGGTTCTCTTGATGAAAAATTTAAGGAAAAAGACGGAAGGGAACAATTCCTTCTTTATCTGAAGCCGATCATTAATGGAACCGGAAACTACTACATAGAAGCAGAGACCAGAGATCAGAAACGAACGGATGTGATTATCGATTATCTTGGTCAGCAGTATATAATTGAGCTGAAGATCTGGCATGGAGAACGATACAATTCGGAAGGAGAGAGGCAGATCAGTGAATATCTGGATTATTTTGGCCTCAATACGGGATACATGTTGAGCTTCAACTTCAATAAGAAAAAAGAAACAGGTGTGAAACAGGTTTTCATTGGAGAAAAATTGTTATATGAGGGAACCGTATAGAAACAGTTACAGGGGGAAGTAAAATGGCGCTAGAGGTTGGAATGAAAAACTCAGTCACAATCACAGTTACAGACGCAATGTGCGCGGATCATCTGGACAGCCAGCTCCCGCAGCTGGAGCTGCCCCATGTGTTTTCCACGCCGAGCATGATCAATCTGATGGAGATTACCAGCGCAGATCTGATGAACCGGCATGCACCGGAAGGCAAGTGTTCGGTCGGCATGGCGGTCGATATTAAGCATGTAGCAGCAACACCGGCAGGAGGAAAAGTTACCTGCGAGACCGAAGTAGCAAATATTGATGGGAAAAAAGTCGTTTTCAACGTGACTGCTTTTGACGAAAACGGCAAGATTGGCTTCGGCACGCACAAGAGAGCGTATATCAGATGGGAGATGACTCCCCTCTGATATACGCTCCTCGAGGATGTGCAGGGATTCGGATTGGAATTATGTCCGCTAAAGCGGACCCGAATCCCGCACCAATACTCGCAAAAGCGAGTATTGAATAATGCCCACTAAAGCGGAACCGAATTCTGCAACAGGAGGTCAGGAAAAGCTTGCAAAAAATACCACACAAGTGATAAAATAGACAAAAAAATATGGTATTTTATGAACGACACATGTAGCGCAAGGCGCGTAAATCTGATTACGGTACACATAAACCTGTCAGAAGCCTGCACACATGTGTCGTTTTGATATGGGAGGAGAATGAAAATGCCAAGAAATCAATTACAAAGAATGTTTTTTGCTTTTGTGACCGTTGTAATCACAGTACATGCCTTTGTCTTTTACAGTCTGTATGTCGTAAACGGCAGTTTCCTGATGAATGTGACCGGAGAAAACAGCGTCCTTCATGCCATCAATGCCCAGGGAGGAGTGTATATGTTTGGCAGAATGCTGCCGATCTGGGCCGTTATTCTGATTGAGTTCTGTTTTGCCTATACTCTGGAGAACGTGCTTGGGAGTCCTCTTTCATTTAAATTGGCCTGCAGAGTCTTTAATCCCCAGAAAAATCACCCCATGCTTTTTGAGACTGCAATCATCTGCGCTACAGTTGGGATAATGTGTCCTTCTATGAGCTTTTTAGCAGCTTGGTTTTATTATCCGTATGCTTCCGGTTTTAATATCCTTACCTTGCTGGCAAATTGGTTAAAGCTGGTATGCTTTAATTTTCCGTTTGCATATTTTACACAGCTTTTCTTTATACAGCCTGCGGTAAGAGTAATCTTCAAGACTGTATTCAGAAAAGATATCGAGGCAAGAAATAAACAGAACGAAAAAGCCAATGCTGAAAAAGGAAAGACGGAACTCCCGTACGACGAGACAGAAACAGTTGCCGATATATTCCGTCGGATAGACGAAATCAAAGAAGAAATCAAGGCAGAAGTCTTGGAGAATGTCGAGACAGATAACAAGTAATGATTTGAGAAAATATTCTGGGAAAAATAGTATTTAAAAAGATAATATTTTGTTTGTAATAGATTAGTCTCTCCATGGTATCGTGTATTTTGTATGTGCAGCAAAAATGGACTTCCTGTTGGAACAACCGTAAACGCACAAATATAATAGAATGGAGAACGATACTATGAAAAACAAAATACTTATTGTTGTATTGGCTGCTGCTTTAGTAATATCTGCAGCTGCCTGCGGAAACAAAAAAAACACAGACAATAACGTTGTTGACACACAATCCGTTCAGGAGATTGAAACAGAAGATGCTCTCTCAGACGCAGCAGAAGAAGATGCCACAAATGAGGGCCTCTCAGACGCAGCAGAAGAAGATGTCACCAGTGGAACAGACAGTTCCGTAGACACCTCAAACATGGATCCTGAATTTGTGAAAACCATGGATGAATATGAAAAGTTCTACGACGATTATATTGAATTTATGGAAAAATTCACTTCCGCTTCCGAGGATGAATCCGCTGAATTAATGGAAGCGTACAATGATTACATGACAAAATACTATGACAACGCGGAGGTCCTGAGCGCAATCGATGAGAATTCTCTGAACGAAGATGAGAAGAATTATTATTTAGAGGTCCTGCATAGGGTCACTGATAAAATGTCAAATGCAAACTTCTAAAAAATGGATGGCAAGCAATCACTGTTTGCCATCTTTTTTATGAAAATGGACGCAGAACCGGATTTGTTCGATCGCGTCTTACTGACATCCGACAAAATATGGACGCAAAACAAAATAATTGTTATTGCGTATGACAGACAGCTGACAAAAAGCGGACGCAATAGAAGAATTGAGGATTTGTTCATAAAAATGGCTTATATACTTCATTTTCATTAGTCCTTTCGGGTAATATACTATAAATATAGAATATGGTTTTGAAGGAGGGGGATGGATATGAGTAACAAATTTACACTTAAGGTTATTAAGGCGAAACAAACGATGCTTTCAGATAATGATAAAGATGCGGACAGACTGAGGGAAGAACTGGCCGGGAAGCATACTTTTTTCATTAACATTATGTCCTCGCCGGGTTCCGGCAAGACTTCTGTTCTCCTCGCAACGATTGAAAGATTGAAGAATGATTTTCGGATGGGCGTTATGGAAGCAGATATCGACAGTGTTGTTGATGCGATGACAATTGCGGCTTCGGGAACCAGAACGATTCAAATTCATACGGGAGGCATGTGTCATCTGGATGCTCAGATGTCAAGACAGGGATTGCGGGAACTGGGCATTGATGATTTGAATGTTGTCTTCCTTGAGAATGTCGGCAATCTGGTATGTCCAGCAGAGTTTGATACGGGAGCTGCGCTGAATCTTGCAATCCTGTCGGTGCCTGAAGGAGATGATAAACCACTGAAATACCCGCTGATATTTGAAAAAGCTGACGTTGTGCTGATCAACAAAACAGACACCCTGCCGGTTTTTGATTTTGATATGGAACATTTCGAAGAGAATTTAAGAAGTCACAACAAAAAAGCTCCCTTTTTTGCAGTGTCTGCCAAGACCGGGGAAGGGATGGAAAGTTGGTGTGAATGGTTAAAACAGTGTGTACAGGACTTTATAAACGGGAAATAGAAGGCCGGTCAGCTGCTCAAATAGAATATACAACTCCCCTGAGGCAATTTGTCCACAAACAGATTGCCTTTTTTTCTGTTTCAAGTTATTGTATATATATCTGCTTTCCGGCACAAACTATCCTTAACATTATTCAAGTCTCGCCCGCGAGACTTGGCGCGGAATTCGGGTCAGCGTCAGCTGACATCTTCCAAACCGAATTCCTGCGCATCCTCGCGAAGCGTTTATCTCAGTGTGGGTCTTCTCACACTGAGACAATGTCGGGATATGTTTTCCTGATCAGGATTCAGATAATATGAACAGGCAGGGTTTTAGAATTATGAACGCCATCAAAGATAAGGAACTGATACAGATTCCACCGCTTCCCAGAGGACTCCATCCGGATCATGTTAAGCTGATCTGGAGCTATCTGAAACGTCCGGAATCACAGAGAAAGGATATGCTTGAGCTGATCCAAAAAATATGTGATGATGCCGGGCGGGAAGATTTCACGGATCTGATAGAATATGCGAAAGAGAATGAGCTGGAGGAGTTTTATGACGGGCTATCGCAGATAATTGTGGATTGTATGATCCAGAGCTGTCATCTGGCGGTGTGTCTGCATCATGCCTTATATGTTCGCCACGATTCTCTGGAACAATTCAAAGACCGGTCGATGGAAGAGGGAGTTGCCGGTCCTTTCTATCCATATCTGGAAGCCATGGCGGAGTGGATGGAAAATATGTATCAGGTGATGGGAGAGAATAGTTTCCATTAATCGACAATTGTCGACATATCTTCCTGTGGTTTTATGCTAGTCTCTTAGTCAATAATAATTTTGACCAAGAGAGGTATAATGGATATGATGAACATAGAATCTTTCATAAAAGATCTTCCCCCGAAGGAGCCTTCGGATTTTGACATGCCTGCGTTTCTGGAAACGTTTGATCCGTCTTCGCTTTCTGAAAAAGGCCTGCAGTGCATTTCCAGATATCATGCTGTTCATACGGCATACGGCCGGAAGTCTCCGGCTCCTCCGGTGGAGGAGCGGTTACATAATATGCAGGCTCAGCACCAGATCGATGTCGGGATGCTGAACAGGAGATTTGATCAGTATCGGGAAGCGGTCAGGAATCAGAGACCTTTTAAAAGAAAGTATCAATATGCGCGTGCCGCACTTGTTATTTCTCTGATTTCCAAGGCTGGCTGCTATATTGTCAGGCAGGAGTATGATGCTATGACGCCGCAGGAACGTGAAGTCAGGAAACAGGAATACGAGGAGTGGCTTCATTTGTCTCCGGAAGGCCTTGAAAGTCTGAAATTGCAGGATTATGCCAGGGATCTTATGAACTGGCAGAAGGATGCAGCGGCAAAGATACGGAAAGTTCGTGAAGGATTCCTGCTCTATGGAAATACTTGTCAGAAATCCCCGGCATCTGAGCTTTCATCTGCTCTGTCACCGGAGGAGTTTGCCGGGTTTATTCATTATCCGGTCAGCAAACTGACTGCGGCGGAGACGGGCAAGTATATTGTTGAGGCGGAACTGCTGCTGAAATTGATTGAATACTGTCAGGCGAATCCTTTTTGGCTGTTTGACGGAGACTGCAGTGCGGCGCAGGCTGCGTACGAACCGGATGAAAACGAACTGGCGGTCTATGTCACTTCGGATATCATCAAAAAATGGAAGGATGAGGGACAGCCGGTCAGAACCTCCTGGCGTGACAGCCTGTTCTGACCGCACTTTGAACATCTGATCTGATTGCCTGCACAGAATACTTTTTGAGGAGGACATAATGGAATTAAACGAATTATTACAGCATTTTAATGCCGGCGATACGATCGGTGAGAACTGGGATGTGATCGAACTGATGCGTTTTTATGCCCGCGAGGCGCAGAAAATCACGATGGAGATCAATACAAAATTTCATGAGCCTGCCGAACTGGCCGAGCTGTTTTCCGGCCTGATCGGCAAGCCCGTCGGGGAAGGATTCGGATTGTTTCCTCCCTTTTATACAGATTTCGGCAAAAATATTACGATCGGCAGGAATGTTTTCATCAATGCCGGCTGTAAGTTCCAGGATCAGGGAGGAATTGTGATTGAAGAGGGAGCGCTGATCGGTCACGGCGTTGTGCTGGCCACCCTGGATCATGATATTGATCCGGCGAAAAGACAGCAGCTGCACCCGGCCCCGATCCATATCGGAAAACGCGTCTGGATCGGCGCGAACGCGACGGTGACCAAAGGAGTGACGATTGGGGACAATTCCATTGTTGCAGCCGGTGCTGTCGTAAACAGAGATGTTCCCGCCAATACGATCGTCGGCGGAGTCCCTGCAAAGATCATCAAAAAAATAGAAGCCGGATCCTGATTCTGCATTCCTGTCATGGATTCCTGCATAATCTGCAGGAATCCTATTCTTGTCGTGCACTTCCAAAATGTGTATAATAGATAACGGAACGCCTCGGTGTTCAGAACAGAACTCATTACATTATAATTATAACAATCATGAAAAACAGAGGTGTGTTTATGTGTGGAATAGTTGGTTATACAGGAGATCAGCAGGCTGCGCCAATCCTGCTGGCCGGTCTTTCGAAACTGGAATACCGGGGATATGATTCCGCGGGGATTGCCGTGCGAAACGGCGAGAATCTGGCGGAGGTTGTAAAAGCGACCGGGAAACTTATTAATCTTGCTGAGAAAACGGATGACGGCCATGCGGTTGCTGGCACATGCGGGATCGGTCATACCAGATGGGCGACACACGGGGAGCCGACGCAGACGAATGCGCATCCGCATGTCAGCGGAAACTGTGTGGGTTCCGGATCCGGACTCGTAGAGTCTGACGTGGTCGGCGTACATAACGGTATTATTGAGAATTTTCAGGAGCTGACCGATAAACTGAACAGAAAAGGATATACGTTTTACAGTCAGACAGATACCGAGGTAGTAATCAAGCTGATTGATTATTATTATAAAAAATATAAAGTCGGACCAATCGACGCGCTTGCAAAGACAATGGTGCGTGTCCGTGGTTCGTATGCACTGGCAGTCATGTTTAAAGATTATCCGGGGGAGATCTATGTGGCCCGAAAGGACAGTCCGATGATCATTGGTGTAACAGAAGGCCAGACTTTTGTTGCCTCGGATGTTCCTGCCATTCTGAATTATACGAGACAGGTGTATTATATCGGCAATCTGGAGATGGGAAAGCTTTCTCCGGGGGAAGCCGTTTTCTATAATCTGGACGGAGATGTGATCGAAAAAGAGCTGACAGAAGTTAAATGGGATGCCGAGGCAGCGGAAAAGGGCGGCTATGAGCATTTCATGATGAAAGAGATCCATGATCAGCCGCAGGCTGTCAAAGATACCATTCATTCGTTTGTGAAGGATGACCATATCAGTTTCGAGTCCATCGGCCTGACGGACGAAGAGATCCGGAAAATATCACAGATTTACATCGTAGCCTGCGGATCTGCCTATCATGTGGGAGTCACTGCGCAGTATGCGATAGAGGATCTTGCGGGGATTGCCGTACGTGTTGAACTGGCTTCCGAATTCCGCTACCGCAGTCTGATTCTGGATCCGGACGGACTTGTGATCGTGATCAGTCAGTCGGGAGAAACCGCGGATTCACTGGCCGCTCTGCGGGAAGCAAAGAGCAGAGGGCTCCGGACGCTGGCCATTGTGAATGTCGTTGGAAGCAGCATCGCGAGAGAGGCCGACTATGTATTCTATACGATGGCCGGGCCGGAGATTGCCGTAGCGACGACCAAGGCTTATTCCGCACAGCTGATCGCATGCTATGCTGTTGCCATGCAGTTCGGGCTGGTGAGGGGCAGTCTGGAACTTGCTGCCTATCAGGAAATGCTGACAGAACTTCAGACACTTCCCGAAAAGATAGAACGTATTCTGAGTGAGAAAGAGCGCATCCAGTGGTTCGCGGCCAAATTTGTCAATGAACGCAATGTCTTTTTCATCGGCCGCGGGATCGATTATGCCGTCAGTCTCGAGGGCAGCCTGAAGATGAAGGAAATATCCTATATCCACAGTGAAGCCTACGCCGCCGGAGAATTAAAACACGGCACGATCAGTCTTCTGGAAGACGGAACTCTGGTGATCGGCGTACTCACGCAGCCGGATCTCTATGAAAAAACGCTTTCCAACATGGTCGAATGCAAGAGCAGAGGCGCTTATTTAATGGGGCTGACCAGCTATGGCAATTATTCCATTGAGGATACCGCAGAATTTACCGTCTACATTCCGAGAACAGACGAACATTTCACTGCTTCTCTGGCCGTGATCCCCCTTCAGCTTTTGGGGTATTATCTGAGTGTGGCCAAAGGACTGGATGTAGACAAGCCGCGAAATCTTGCAAAAAGCGTAACGGTTGAGTGATTTTTACAGGAACAGATTTCCGGTATTTGGGATTGACATTTTTTTCCGAAATGATATAGTAGTCCTGTATGCAAAAGGACAAAAGCATACAGATAAAATAGTCTTTTTACTGGGAGGAAAAGAGGGCTATTAGCGCCAGGACCGAAAAGGTTGACGAGGGATGGCAGTCATCGAAAGACTCGGCGGATGCTGCCACGGCCGGTAATCATCTGGATTACACAGGATGGGTCGTCAGGGAGAAAGGAAAAAGCAGAATCAACACTGTAACAAAGGTTCTCCCGCCATCGATAAAGATTGAAAAAAGGAGCAATTTATGTATACAATCAAAGATCTGTATGATTTGGATCATACACTGGCAAAAGATTATCTTTTGCAGTTTACCTATCCGTGGGAGGCACTGAAGGGAATCAAGGATTTTATTCTTTCTCTCGGTCCGACTCTGGGAGAGGATTATGAAGAAAGAGAAGAGCATGTGTGGGTACATAAGACAGCGACGGTTTTCCCTTCCGCATATCTTGGTGCGCCCTGCATCATCGGACCAGAGACAGAGGTGCGTCACGGAGCATTCATCCGCAGTTCCGCCCTGGTCGGAGCCAACTGTGTTGTGGGCAATTCGGTTGAGCTGAAGAATGTCATTCTGTTCGATCATGTGCAGACACCGCATTACAACTATGTGGGAGATTCCATTCTCGGATATTATTCCCATATGGGAGCCGGTTCCATTACGTCGAATGTGAAGTCTGACAAACAGCTTGTTGTGATTCATAACGGAACCGAGCAGATCGAAACCGGAATCAAAAAGGTCGGCGCGATGCTCGGCGACTATGTCGAAGTCGGATGCAA
Source organism: uncultured Lachnospiraceae bacterium (assembly GCA_946546945.1). Lineage (GTDB taxonomy): Bacteria > Bacillota > Clostridia > Lachnospirales > Lachnospiraceae > Eubacterium_I. Next base: position 68,209 of record CAMNOU010000011.1, on the reverse strand, counting down.
CAGTGTATGCAATCCGGGAACCGTAATCGGCAGACACAGCAACGTTTACCCCACCTCCTGTGTCAGAGGAGTTGTTCCGGAGAACAGTATTTTCAAGAACAACGGCGTGATCGCGCAAAAACACTGAAAAACGCAGGAAGCATACTATAAATATTAAGAGAATACGGAGATAAAAAAATGAGAGTAGTCATTCAGGATAATTATGATAAAATGTGCAAATGGGCAGCGGATTACATCGCTGCAAAAATCAATGCGCACAAAGAGGACCGTCCTTTTGTTCTTGGCCTTCCCACCGGATCTTCCCCGATCGGTGTGTATCAGGAACTGATCAGAAAGAATAAAGCAGGAGAAGTTTCCTTTGCAAATGTTGTGACTTTTAACATGGATGAGTATCTGGGACTCCCTCACGAGCATGATCAGAGCTACTGGTATTTTATGCATGACAATTTCTTTGATCATCTGGTGGACATGAAGGCAGAAAATATCAACATTTTAAACGGTATGACCGATGACCCGGAGGGCGAATGCGCCGCATATGAGGAGAAGATTGCTTCTTACGGCGGTATTGATCTGTTCATGGGCGGAATCGGCGTGGATGGTCATCTGGCTTTCAACGAGCCGTATACCTCCCTTTCTTCCAGAACCGGAGTGCGTGATCTGACGACAGATACCCGAATCGTAAATTCCCGTTTCTTCGGAAATGATCCAGAGAAGGTTCCGGCACAGGCTCTGTCTGTGGGAATCGGTACCGTAACAGATTCCAAAGAGGTCCTGGTTCTGATCAGCGGCCACAACAAAGCGCGCGCGCTGGCAGCTACCGTTGAAGGAGGCGTCAGCCAGAAGTGGACCTGCAGCGCTCTGCAGTTGCACAATGCGGCAATCATTGCGTGCGATGAGGAAGCCTGCGGCGAACTTACCGTAGATACATATAAGTATTTCCTTGACATTGAGAAAAAGGAGAGATTATAAGATGGGAAAATATTTCGGAACAGACGGCTTCCGTGGAGAGGCCAACTGCGGATTGAATTTTGATCATGCAATTCAGATCGGTCGCTTTGTGGGATGGTATTACGGTGCCAGACTGAATAAGAAAGCGAAAGTGATCATCGGAAAAGACACAAGACGTTCCAGTTATATGTTTGAGTACGCGCTCTGCACCGGCCTGATGGCTTCGGGCGCGGATGCTTATATCATGCATGTAACGACAACCCCTTCTGTTTCTTATATTGCCAGAACAGAGGATTTTGACTGCGGGATCATGATTTCCGCATCACACAATCCCTACTATGACAACGGAATCAAGATTGTCAACAACAACGGCGAGAAGATGGACGAGGAGACACTGCTCCAGATTGAAGACTATATCGACGGGAAAACGGAAGTTCCTCTTGCAAAGAAAGATGAGATCGGCCGTACCGTAGACTATGTAGCCGGCCGCAACCGCTATATCGGCTATCTGATTTCTCTGTCCAGATACAGTTTTAAAAATGTCAAAGTCGGCCTGGACTGCGCGAATGGTGCTTCCTGGTCGATCGCAAAGAGTGTTTTCGATGCGCTCGGAGCGAAGACCTACGTGATCAACGCTGAGCCGGACGGCTTTAATATCAACACAGACTGCGGAAGCACACATATTGAGCATCTGCAGAAGTTTGTCGTGGACAACGGGCTTGATGTCGGCTTTGCCTATGACGGAGATGCGGACCGCTGTCTCTGTGTAGATGAAAAGGGCAATGTCATTACCGGTGACCATATCCTTTATATCTACGGATTGTATATGAAAGAGCGCGGAAAACTGCTGAATAACAAAGTAGTTACTACCGTCATGAGTAATTTCGGACTTTACAAGGCTCTTGATAAGGTCGGTATTGATTATGACAAGACGAAAGTCGGCGATAAATATGTCTATGAAAACATGGTTCAGTACGGAAACCGCCTTGGAGGAGAGCAGTCCGGCCATATTATCTTTACCAAGTACGCAACGACCGGAGACGGAATCCTGACCAGCCTGAAGATGATGGAAGTTCTCCTGGCAAAAGAGAAACCGATGAGTGAGCTTGCGGCTCCGGTCGTCTTTTACCCGCAGGTATTGAAAAATGTGCGTGTAAAGAGCAAACCGGAAGCACAGAACGACCCGGATGTTCAGGCAGCGGTGGAAAAGGTTGCCGAAGAGCTGGGCGATACCGGACGTATTCTCGTGCGCGAATCCGGTACAGAGCCGGTGATCCGTGTCATGGTCGAGGCGGATACAGAGGAAATCTGTGAAAAATTCGTAGATGGCGTCATTGATGTGATCAGAGAAAAAGGACATCTGGCATAACTGCGCCCATTTACGCATAAAGCGAGACTTGAATCTAATGAATCTCTCCGGTCTGAATACCGGAGAGATTTCTTAATAAACAAATTTTATAAATGATTTTTATGAAAGATTTTTAGCAGTATGGAAAAGAAAAGAAATCTCTTATTTATCATTTGTGTGATCATTCTGATTGCTGCTGCAGCTTCCATGATCGGATATAAAGCAGTTCAGGCCAGACAGGAAAAGAAATACGAAGATCTGGCAAAAGAAGTGACCGCAGAACCTGTATCCGTCCCGGAAGAAGAACCGGAGGAATCGGCTGCTGCTCCGGAAGCGCCCAAACCGGATATCCCGATTGATTTTGACAGTCTGACGGCGCAGAATCCGGATATTTTTGCGTGGATCACGATTCCGGATACTCCTGTGGATTATCCGCTCGTACACCGCACAGACGGGGATGATAACTTTTATCTGAAGCACGCCTCCGATACCTCGGAGTCCGCGCCCGGCGCGATTTTTACGCAATATACGCACAATCAGGATCTGGAAACGGATCATGTAACGATGATCTATGGCCATTATATGAAAAAAGGAACCATGTTCGGGAGCCTGAAGTATTATCTGGAGGAGTCCTACCGGCAGGAACATCCGCAGATTACGATTTATACGCCGGAGCATATTTACAACTACAAAGTAGTTTTTGCTGTCACTTATGACGACCGTCACATTATGAATGCATTTTTTGACTGTAAGACATCCATCGATTACGGGAACTTCCTGACATCCATCCAGACCGAGCGGCAGCTGCCAAGCTGGATAGCGGATCCTTTTGATGTAACGACGGATGACCGGATGATCGTGCTTTCAACATGCAACGGGCACACGGATCAGCGTCTGCTGATCGGAGCCGTTCTTACAGAGGAACAGTAGAAAAAGTCAGGTATTCCGAGGTTACGAATGAGCAATACTTACAGAAAAAAACGATTAAAAAAACCGTTTCGGGTTCTGATCATTGTGATCATTATTCTTGCGGCAGTCTATATCCTTGCCGTTAATTTCCTTTTGAGCGCCGCTCTGATCCCGCGTTTCCAGGCGCGCCTGGATTTTGTGGATGAGATTACAGATCAGAGCTTCGGTGAACTGGTGGAATCGGAAGAAGTGGACCGGCAGGTGGATAAAAGTTCGGATCTTACACAGAACTGGCTGGATCAGGTTCAGTCCGAAAAACTGGAAAAAGTGTCGCAGGACGGATACCGTCTCGTCGCGGAGGTGTTTACGCCGGACCGGGAACTTTCGTATGCGTTCTGGCAGGAACATAAGCTGGCTGCGCTTCCGGATCTGGATACGTTCACAGAGATGTGTCAGAACAACGAGCATACCTGGGTGCTTCTTTTACACGGCTATACCGGATGGAAAGAGGAGCTCTATCCCTATGCCTGCTGGTACAGTATTTTTGGCTGTCACGTTCTTTCCCCGGACATGCGCTGTCAGGGCGAAAGTGAAGGTGATTTTATCGGAATGGGGTATACGGACAGCCAGGACAATATGCTCTGGATCGAAGAAATACTGGCAAGAGATCCGGATGCCCATATCATCCTGCACGGTCAGTCCATGGGTTCTGCCTGCGCGTTGATGATGAGCGGACGGGATGACCTGCCCGGCAGCGTCAGAGGCGTCATTTCCGACTGTGCCTACACCGATGCCTATACCATGTTCGGGAACCGGCTGGAGGCATGGTTTCATCTGCCCCAGGAAACCGTCATCCCTGCGGCGAACCTGATGCTGCAGCTTCGGGGCGGTTATGATCTGAAGGATGCGTCCGCACTGGATGCGGTGAAAAAAAGCGATATCCCCACGATATTCTTTCACGGCGATCAGGATATGATGATTCCGGTCGGGATGGCGTATGAGCTTTATGACGCGAAAGCGGGAGAAAAGCAGCTTTATATCATAGAAGGAGCGGGGCATGCCCAGGCATCCGTCATCGCTCCGGATCTGTATTGGAAGACCATTCGGGATGCTATGTACGAATGGACAAAATGAATAGTTGAAAAAATTCTGTAAATAAATATAATAGTGATATAGGCACCTAATTGACGAGACACGAAAGGAATGGAACAACTACTGTATGAATCAACGTTATGATGCCGCTATTATCGGCACGGGACCGGCAGGATTATCTGCCGCCATCACTTTAAAAATCCGCAATAAGAATGTGCTTCTGATCGGCAGCGCTCATGTCAGCGAGAAAGTGGAAAAAGCCCATGAGATCAACAATTATCTGGGAATTCCGGCTGTCAGCGGAGCCGACCTTGCGCAGAAGTTTCTGGATCACGCCAGCCGGATGGGAATCACGATCACAGAGGATCCGGTTACTTCCATTTACGCTATGGGAGATTATTACAGCATGACCTCCCGGTCGAACCAGACCTATGAGGCAACTGCGCTCATTCTCGCGACAGGCGTTCATTTTCAGAAGCCTTATCCCGGCGAGACCGATTTTCTCGGAAGAGGCGTCAGCTACTGCGCCACCTGCGACGGGGTGCTTTACCGGGGCCGGAATGTGGCCGTCATCGCCTCATCTGCTCAGGAAGAACAGGAAGCGGAGTATCTGTCTGAACTGGCCGGACAGGTATATTATATACCTACTTATGATGAACCGGTCTCTCTTCCCGACAACATTCAGGTGATTCGGGATACGCCCGCGTCCATCAAGGGAGAGATGAAGGTGGATACACTGGAACTCAAAAGCCAGGAGCTTCCGGTCGACGGCGTATTCATTCTTCGGGAGAGTATTGCGCCTGCCCAGCTTGTCTTCGGACTGGAGGTCGAGGGCAGTCATGTAAAGGTGAACCGCAGCATGGAGACCAACCTTCCGGGTTGTTTTGCCTGCGGAGATATCACAGGGACTCCCTATCAGTATATCAAAGCCGCCGGCGAGGGGAATGTGGCAGCGCTTTCCGCCGCATCCTATATCGACCGGAAAAAGAAAGAAACCAGATAAATTTGTCTGGAAGCAGCAAGTTAATAATGAATAAGTAAGGAGAAAATTATGGTTAAAAAAATCAATCAGCAGGAATTTAAAAATGTATCCGGAAATGGTGTTGTTGTGGTGGACTTTTCGGCGACCTGGTGCGGTCCGTGCCAGATGGTAGCTCCGGTTCTCGATGAGATCTCGAATGAACTGCCGCAGATTTCCTTCTACAACATTGATGTAGATGAGAATATGGAGATTGCCAGAGAGTACGGTATTGCCAGCATTCCCGCGCTCCTGATCCTGAAAGACGGCCAGAAGCAGGATATGCTGATCGGTTTCCGTCCGAAACAGCAATTAAAACCGGAGTTCGAAAAGTACCTGTAGAAGAATGATTGGAAAGAAATAGATGCATCAGATTTTCCGTTACCTGCGTTATGCATTTCATTTATTTAAAAGGAATATCGGAACGCTGCTGGTGTTCGAGATCTTGTACAAGCTCGCGCTGGCAGCCGTTTTTAAGCCTGTGATCGGCGGGCTTATGAAAGCTGCCCTGAAAATTCAGGGCCTTTCTTATTTATCGGACGAGACCTTTACGGTGTTTTTCAAGTCGCCCTTCACATGGGTCATCCTGCTGGTCATGGTCCTTTGCATGGCTTTTTTTACCCTGTGGGATATATGCTGTATCATTCTGTGTTTTCACGCCTCCTTTCAGAAGCAGGAGATGCCTCTGTTCACGCTGATCCGGCAGGGTTTTATCACCTCCCTGCGCATTGTGTACCAGCGAAAGAACATCATCATGATCCTGTATCTTCTGATCATCATCCCCATGACCCATGCGGCGCTGATCACCGGATATATCGCGGAGTTCTCCATTCCTGATTTTATTCTGGAATACATCTTTTCCCACCGGTTCCTCCAGATCATCTACATTGCATTCTGGGCATTTATGGGACTGCGTTCCTTCGGGTGGATGTACAGCCTGCACTATTTCTGTCTGGAAAAATGCGATTTCAAAAAGGCCCGATACCGAAGCTGGCGTCTGATCCGCGGGCATTACTGGCAGGACCTGATTGTCATGATCATCTGGAATGCTGCTCTGATCGGAGCGTATACGGCCGTGATTTTCTTCGGTTCGTGGATCATTTCACACATCAACCAGGCCCTGGAAAACTGGGATATGTTCGCCAGCCTGACACTGTCCGGCATTTCCCTGCTTCTTGAGATCGTCGGCGCCGCCTTTTACTGTTTCGGGCTTCCCCTGGTCTTTCTGATGATCAGCCTTCTTTTTTACTACCGAAAAAAGAAGCGCGGCGAACCGGTTCCGCCTCCGCTTCAGATTCATGATAACGCCTATCGTCTGGGACAGGCTTCCTGGGTAAGATCGCTTTACAAGAAACGCAGAAAAATCATCCTGGTCTGTGTACTTGTTGTCATTGGCGTGAATTTTATCTACAGCTACGGAGACCGGAAGGGTTTTATCAACATGGGTCTCAAAAACAATGTGGAGGTCACGGCCCACAGAGGGTATTCCGTACAATATCCGGAAAATACGATTCCGGCTTTCAAAGGAGCCATCGAGATCGGAGCGGACTGGATCGAGCTGGATGTCCAGGAAACGAAAGACCAGAAGGTCATTGTGATGCATGATTCCAACCTGAAAAGAACGACCGGAACAGACCGGAACATCTGGGAAGTGACCTGGGATGAGATCCGCAATCTGGATAACGGAAGCTGGTTCGACAGGAAGTATCAGGCAATTGGCATCCCGACTCTGGAGCAGGTGCTGAAGGTCACCACCGGAAGGATCCGGCTGAATATCGAGATCAAACCGACGGGGCACGAAAAGAACCTGGAGAAATCGGTGGCAGAACTGATTGAAAAATATCACATCACGGATTTCTGCGTGGTATCCTCCAAAAAATATGAGTCGCTGCAGAAGATCAAGCAGCTGAACCCGGATATCCGGACCGCCTATATCACCTCCGTATCCTACGGAAACTTTACGGTGCTCGAGGATGTAGATATTTACAGCGTGGAATCCATGCTCCTGGACGACCGGTTCATCAGCCGGGCCCACAAGGCAGGCAAAGAAGTCTATGTCTGGACGGTCAATTCGGAGGATACGCTCAGCCGTGTGATTGATATGGATGTCGATAACGTGATCACAGACGATCCGGTCATGGCCCGCAAGCTTATTTACGAGAAACAGCACACATCCCTGTGGGACCGTTATATCAACAACCTTTTGAAAATCCGGGATTAGCATTTTTGTGTTTGTGCAATTTGACGAAGGATGAGAGGAGCAAAAAAGCAGGGAAACGTCTGTCTTTTTCCGTTTTCTCCCCTGTCCTGCGTTTCAGACAATTGTAAAATCCGTCAAAAAAGGAGGCCTGAAAAGGGCCTCTTTTTCTATTTTACAAATCCCTTTGGCATTTGTTATATTGATTGCATACCCGATTGCGGGATGCCTGAGATCCGAAGGAAAGGGGGGACCAGATGATGTGAAGCGTTATCATGGGGACATGATCGGCGGCAGGTACCGGCGGATCAGAGAGCTGGGCCGCGGCGGCATGTCGACCGTTTATCTGGTCAGAGACATTCATCTGCAGAAACTCTGGGCCATCAAGGAGATTCATCTGCAGACAGATTCCGAACGGGAGGCAGCTCTGGTACACAGTCTTCTTGCCGAAGCGGATCTGATGAATCACTTTGATCATCCTGCACTGCCGCGGATCGTTGACCGGATCCGGGAGGGAGAGAGTCTGTTTCTGATCATGGATTATATCCCGGGCGATTCTCTGGATGTCTATCTGAAAAAACACGGACCTGTTTCCGCGAAGGTGGCCGCAGAGTGGGGCAGGCAGCTGTGCAGTGCCCTGATCTACCTGCATGAACAAGACCCGCCCATCCTGTATCTGGATATGAAACCATCCAATATTATCCTGACTCCGGATGGCCGTCTAAAACTGATCGACTTTGGGATTGCCAGAGCGTACAGAGAGGACTGTTCCGCCTCTGTTTCCCTGATTCCCGGGACCAGAGGATACGCCCCCTGGGAGCAGTTCAGCGGCAGAGCAGATGTGCGGTCGGATATTTACGCACTCGGGCGGACGCTGCACCAGCTTGTGACCGGTGAAGATCCGCCGGTTTCAAACACTTACGTCCCGGTGCGAAAATGGAACCCGAAAGCACCTGTCCGCCTGGACAGCATCCTGGAAAAGTGTGTCAGACAGGATCCTGACAGGCGTTACCAGACCTGCAGAGAGCTCCTGCATGATCTGAATCATCCCGCTGATGCGTTCCGAAGTCGGCGGATTTGGTGGAGGGCTGTTCTTCTGAGCGCGGTGATTGCAGCCGTCTTTCTGCTTCGTGCGGGCGTCTATGCCATGCGCAGCCGGGATTATGCGGCTCTGACAACAGTAGCGGCGGCTACGTCCTTTCAGGAGAAGCTCCGGAACTATCAGCAGGCCATTGCGCTTTTCCCGGCCCGCACAGAGGCCTATCTGGCCATCCTGGAAGCCTGTGAAGAGGACGGCCATTTTACCCGCACAGACAGTGACCGGTTCCTGGCTTTATATAACCGGAACAAATCCCTTTTTTCTCTGTCCGATGCCGGCACAGCCGCTCTTCATTACAAGGCCGGTCTCATGTATTTCAATTATTATACCGGCGAGAACGGGACTGCCGATTTTTCCGACCGGATCCAGAAGGCTTATTCCTTCTTCTCGGAAAACGAAGATCCGCAGACGGTTTCCTGCGGATTCCCAAAAGAGAATATCTCACATTGCTATTATACGATCTGCTATTTCTACAAGACATATATTCTTCGCGCGTCCTCTGTCGAGGAAGCCTCCGGAAAAGATTATGAAAATTTGATTCAGACCATCCGAAAAGCGCTGAAAGAGGCGGAAGATACGGGCTCTTATGACCGGGTGTCCCTCTATCACAGTATCTTCATGCTTTTATATGATCAGCGGAACGGACTGGCCGGAAAAAAGATCCGTCAGTCTGCTGTCCTGGGTCTGATCGATGAAATCTATGAAAAAACCAATGCTCTTTCGGTATCGAAAAAGCAGTCCTTACAGCTGAAAAATGAAATCACAGAACACTATGCTTCATACCGCAGGTCCATCGAACAGGCCTATCTGTATGAAGCCGGGGAGGGAACTAATTGATCAAAAACAAAAAACAGAAGCATCTTCATATGACGCAGACGGCTGTTCTGCTGACGGCCATCAGTCTTTTATTTTTTTCATTTCCGCAAAGGATGATAGCGCAGGAAAAAGAGGAAGTGGAAGAATTGCCGCAGCCGGTCATTCTCTCCGGGGAGAAGGGAGAAAACGGCTGGTATACGACAGCGGTCACCGTGACGCCTTCTGACGGAACGTTTGAGATATCCAAAACAGAGGATCCGGATGCATTCGCGGACTCTGTGGTGTTTGACGAAGACGATCCGTCTGACAAAAAGGTATGGCTCCGAAACCGGGAAACAAAGGAACTGTCCGGGCCCGTTCTGCTTGATCCGATTCCTGTTGACTGCCAGGCGCCGGACAGCAGCCGGATCGGAATCACATACAGTGAACCTCTCTGGAGCACAGTTCTTGACGCGGTCACCTTCGGATATTATCAGTCAGAAGTGCATATTACCTTCACAGCCTTTGATGAAGGGTCGGGCATCCGGTATTTTACATGGAATCTGACCGGAGCATCCGAACCGGGAGAAGAAGACAGAATCCTTTACGCAAGCCCTGCGGAAGAGAAAGAAGGATATTATTCTGCCGTTCTCACATTGCCAAAGGAGAAAGCCGAACAGATCCGCGGGAGTCTTTGTGTGAGTGCCGTTGATTTTGCCGGATGGAAAAGCGATACCAGAACAGATTCCGGAAATATTCTTGTTGTGGACAGCATTTCACCATCCCTTCTGGTGTCGTATCAGCAGATCAACGGCGGGAACGGAAATATCCGGCAGGATACCCGTTATTTTTCCGATGACGTAGAAATGACTTTTGAACTGACAGAGCAGAATTTCTATCCGCAGGATCTTCAGATCCGGCTTTCAAAGGACGGGGGAGAGCCGGAAGCCCTGCATGTGAGCGACTGGGAACCGGCAGAACGGGCAGACACCTATACCGGCCATTACAGACTTTCCGGCGACGGTGAATATGTGGTGTCCGCCTCATTGACGGACCGCAGTCAGAACTGGATGGAAGAGTATACTTCCGACAGGATCGTCATCGATACCGTCCCTCCGGTCATTTCTGTCACGTATGCCAACAAAGATGCCGTCTCCGACACCAGCCGGTATTACAGCGGGACACAGGAAGCGACCATCCTGATCGATGAGAAGAACTTTGATCCTTCGCAGGTAAGCGTTTCGATCATCGGGCAGGATTTTTCAGGCAATCTTCTGAAGGGAGAGGATATGTATCTGAAATCGCCCTGGGCCACGACACAGGACAGTCACGCAATGAGCGTCACTTTTTTTGCGGACGCCTCCTATCTCTTTGAAGTTTCCTGCCGGGATCTGGCAGGAAACACACCCTCCGTCAGTTTCCGGGATTCCTTTTCTCTGGACAATACACCTCCGGAAATCCTCTCGGTCAGTTACAGTGAAAGTGTCCTGGATACCGTTCTGGAAGAGCTCAGTTTCGGTTTTTACAGGGGAAAGATGTCAGTCACCGTTCAGGTCAGGGATCCGGGAAGCCGGGTCGCATCTGTCTCCTGTGAACAGCTTGCCATGCAGGATGACGGCATATCCGGGCCGGCCCTCATCCTTCCATCCGGCCCTCTGCTCTTTACGGGAGACGGCTGTGCCGAAGCTTCTTTTGAACTGACCGCAGAGCAGTGGAGCGGACAGCTGAAGTTTACGGCCGCGGACTGCTGCGGAAACTTTTCCGAACGGACAGAAGACAGGCAGATCATTCTGGATACCACAGCTCCGGAAGGCTTCGTGGAATGGAATCCTCCGTTCGAACAGGAAGACCAGATATCCTATTACCGTGAAGAAGCAGCTGCGGAAATAACGATCCGGGAGAAACATTTCTTTCCGGAGGATGTTTCGGTGACTCTGACAAAAGACGGGGATCCCGTTCCGGTCCGGACAGACTGGAAAAGAACCGGCATTCTGCTTCACAAAGGGCAGATCTGTCTGAAGGATGACGGAGAGTATACACTCCGGGTTTCTTACCGGGACAAATCAGAAAACCAGATGAAAACCTACACTTCCGGGAAAATTATCGTAGACTCAGCCATCAGCACTCCGGTGATCACGGTAAACCGGGAGCCGGCCGGCCAACGTGCCTTCCCCGGTTATGCAGTCATCGAAGCGCAGTTTGAAGACAGGCATTTTAAAGACTATTCCGTTTCTCTGGTGAAAACCGGTCCGGGAGGAGAGAAGGAGGAATTGTCCGGCCGGCTGGCCCGGTCATCAGACATTACCGAAACCGGCGGATCCGTTCGTTTTGAAAACATTGACTGGCTGCGCGGCAATGACGGCATCTATACCATGACCGTGAACGTCTGTGACAAATCCGGCAACGAAACATCAGCTTCGGCTGTTTTTTCTGTCAACCGCTTCGGCTCCGTATATACCTACAGCAGCTATCTGAAATCGCTGATCCGAAACGGAGGTCAGTATGTGAAAAAAATCGAAGATGATCTGATCATCACAGAGTATAATGCGGACCGCCTAACGGGCAGTTCTCCCGAGATACAGATCTCCCGGGACGGCAGACCTCTTTCCGGTATCCGGTATACCGTCAGCCCGCGGATCAACAATCAGGTACTGCCCGGGGAAAAGGGCTGGTTTCAGTACCAGTACACCCTGGATAAGAGGAATTTCAGCCGGGACGGGCTATACAAGATATCCCTCGCCTCCGCGGATGAGGCAGGAAACCGCGCGGAAACATCTCTTTCGGAGAACGATCGTCTTGTATTTACTGTTGATTCGACACCGCCGGAGATCGAAAGTATCACCGGACTGGAAGAGGAGATCGTTGACCGAACAAAGATTCCGGTCAGTTATGTCATCTACGATGCACAGGGGCTGGAAGAGATCTCCGTTTATCTGGACGATGAAAAAATCGAATCCGTGACGGATTTTTCAGAAGACCGGAACCGTTATGAAGGTTCGTTTGAGATCCGGGAAAATAATGCGCCGAGAACGGTGCGGATTACCGCCCGCGATCTTGCCGGCAATGAGACGGATACGCAAAAGGAAAGTTTTCACAGCGCCTATGAGTTTCACGACAAAATTGTCGTGACAACAAACGATCTTGTCCGGAGTGCGGCAGCGGACACCGTTCCTGTCGGTACATTTCTGGGCATTCTGTTCTTCTCCTTTGCAGGAATAGCAATCCTGCTTCTTTGGAAGCGCAGGACCTGATTCTTGCACCATCCGGCCAGATATGATAGTATAACGTGGAAAGGAAGGAGAATAACATGGAAGACTGGTATCAGCAGCTGATCGATGGAGATACCTCCATAATCGAACATATTGTAGAAAAATGGATTGCCCGGATCCGTCAGATGTCACAGTTTTACAGGGACGCACCGGTATTGATCGAGGATGTGATCCAGGAGGGCAGTCTTGCTCTCTGGCTTGCGCTTGGGGAACTGCCGGCAGAACTGCGGGCAGCAGATATGGAAGATTATCTGACCCGTGCCGTGAAGGACGGCATGGAGAACTATATCCGTCAGGCCGGCAGGGAAGCAGACTACGAGCAGGCCATTGTGGCAAAAGCAGCTCTGCTCTATGAAGCACAGAAACAGCTGGCCGAAGAAAACGGCGAAATGCCGTCCCTCAGACAGCTTGCCGATTTTACGCATATTCCGGCAGAAGAAATACGGGATATTTTCGCCTTATATAAAAACGGTGAGAAAGAGGATTAAAACAATCCCTTTCTCACCGGAAATGCATGCATTCAGGCTTCAATCTGTATATTATCAATGGTAGAACGAATCTCATCATCATTCAGTTCATGAAAATCAGGAATGACAATGGTGCCGCCGCATTTTGCAGCTTCGCAGATCTTCTGATATAAATTCACAGACAGCGCGTGGGGCAGCTGCGTTCCGATATCCGCATGTGCTCCGTCAGCAGTGATAACGACAACCTGATCCATCTTTTTCGGCATCAGGATACATCCGGTACAATTTGTGTAAAACTGCATGGGTTTGTTGCAATCAAGAATTGAAAATGTTTTCATGGTAAAATCCTCCCTTATCTGATTCCAGACAGACTGCCTGGTTTCTATACCTGTTTATTATAATACAAAAAACGTGTTCTGCATAGTGTTCTTATGGAAACCCTGCAAATCCGACATTGTATTCTGCAGGGATTTCAGTTAAAATAACAAGTACAGCTAACAAGTTATCATGTTTGAGAGGTTGAAATGGCCAGTTTTCAGGTAAATCTAAAAAAAGTTGTCGATGATTCCTATGAGATTGAAATCGGTTATGATCTTTCCGGTCACCTGGTCCGGGACATTCCGTCCCTTCTGGGAGATAAGATCCGGAAGTTCGCTGTCATTACCGATACCAATGTGGAAGAGTTATACGCAAAACCGATCGCGGACAAGCTCATCAGCTGCGGCTTTCAGGCGGAGCTATTCACGTTCGAGGCGGGAGAGAAGAGCAAGACACGCCGGACCAAGGCAGCGCTGGAGGATGCAATGCTCGGGAAAGGATTCCGCAGAGACTGCTGTGTGATTGCTGTCGGCGGCGGCGTGGTCACAGATCTTGCCGGATTTCTTGCCGGCACCTTCGGGCGCGGTGTCCCTCTGATCAATTATGCCACGACTCTTCTGGCTGCCGCGGATGCATCTGTCGGAGGCAAGACAGCCGTAGATACTCCTCTGGCGACGAACCTCATCGGCATGTTCTATCAGCCAAAAAAAGTCTACATTGATCTGACGGCATGGAAGACCCTTCCGAAACGGCAGATCAGCAGCGGCATGGCGGAGACGATCAAACATGCCTGTCTTGCGGATGCTTCCTTTTTTTCCAGGCTGGAATCAGAAATCGGGGACATCATGGAGCTTTCACCGGAAGCCTGCGAATACATGGCACAGATGAACTGCAGGATCAAGTATCAGATCGTGATGAAGGATGAGCGGGAGAGCGGGCTTCGCGAAGTTCTTAATCTCGGCCATACCGTCGGCCGCGCGGTCGAGACGGCAAGTGATTACCGGCTTCTTCACGGGGAGGCCGTTTCCATCGGGCTGATGGCTGCCTGCCGTCTGTCCCGGGACATGGGATATATGACAGCTGAGGAAGGTATACGGGTCGAACATCTGCTGAAGAGGGCCGGTCTTCCTGTACGGATTCCGGACTATATCGACAGGGATCTTCTTGTTCAAAAACTTTACACCGACAAAAAAGTACGCGGCGGAAAACTGCGCTTTGTTTTGCCGGAAAGGATCGGGAAGATCGCCCTTTTTGAAGAAAACAATTATGCCTTTCCGGTGAGCGAAGAAAAAGCACAGAGGATTATTTACGATTTATAAGAAGGTGTCAGATTGAATTATATCATCACAGAAAAAAATGAAACAAAGAAATCAGTCACTTACCGGGTTCTTGTCAAGAAACTGCCGGCTGCGGATTTTTCCTACTATATTGAACCCCTCAGAAACAGCTGCAGTCCGCCTGAGAATTCATTTGCGTATGCTCAATCATCGAACCGGTTCTGGATCAGCGAAATCAGACTGAACAGCGGGTTCGATCAGTATGAGACACTGGATGCTGTAATTCATTTCATTCAATATAAATGCCGGACTGCCGGATACAGGGAAATGTATATCCGGCTGAATGCCAGGAATCTGTTCTATCTGGAATTATACAAAAAATATGGTTTTTCCATCATAGCAAGCGAGCAGACTCCTTCATCCGGAGGCAATACGGATCACGACTATATCCTGAAGTACACCGTTCCGGATACGGCAGAAGAGCTTTATCGCGGTTACATCAAAAGAAACGGACAATAAACGCGATGATCCGGGAAAATAAAGAACAGACAGGAAAAAGATAAAATATGAGGTGGTAAAATGCGAGTATTAGAGAAATTGGAACCGGCAAATGTATTTTCTTATTTTGAGGATATCTGTCAGATCCCCCACGGTTCCGGGAACACGAAACAGATCGGTGATTACCTGATCCGCTTTGCGAAAGCACATAAGCTGAAATGCAGGCGTGATGAGAGCGGAAATGTCATCATGTGGAAAAAAGGATCTCCCGGATATGAGAAAGCGCCTGCGGTCATGCTGCAGGGACATATCGATATGGTCGCTGTAAAAGACGCGGACTGCGACCTGAATCTGAAGACAGACGGACTGCGTCTGGCTATTACCAAAGATGGCGAATGGGTCTACGCAAAAGGAACTTCTCTGGGAGGCGATGACGGTATTGCGGTTGCCTATGCACTCGCCATTCTCGCCGATGACAGCCTGAAGCATCCTCCGCTGGAGGTCGTCCTGACTGTGGATGAGGAAATCGGACTGCTCGGCGCCGCCGCGCTGGATACAGGCGACCTGAAGAGCAAATACCTGCTGAATATGGATTCCGAAGACGACGGGATCTTCCTCACCAGCTGCGCCGGCGGAGCGACCTTTGAATGCAGAATGCCGGTTTCCGTACAGACTGTCGAGGGTGTGGTCTACGAGTGGAGCGTAAAGGGCCTGAAAGGCGGACACTCCGGTTCGGATATTCATCTGGGCAGGGCAAATGCCAACCTGATTTTCGGTAGATTTCTGTCGGAGGTCAGTGAAAAGGTCACCTTCTGGACAGGTGATTTCGCCGGAGGGGAAAAAGACAATGCCATCCCGAATCTCTGCCGGGCGCTTTTTGTCACGGCTCCGGAGGATGCCGTACGGTTCGAAGATGCCGCCGCTTCCTTTGCAAAGATTCTGAAAGAAGAGTATAAAACCGTTGAGCCCGACATGGTGTTTTCTCTGTCCAAACGCAGTGAAACCATGGCGGCCGTCCTTAATGAATATGACAAACAGCGTCTGATCTCGCTTCTGGAACACATGCCGTCCGGGATTCAGCGCATGATGCCGGATATCCCCGGAATGGTGCAGACATCCCTGAATATGGGAATCCTCCGTCTACGGAAGCGGGAGATCTCCATGACCTTCTCCGTGCGCAGCGCATCCGGTACCGAAAAGACCTGGCTGATGAAGCGGATGAAGGATCTGACCAGGCTGATCGGAGGGAAATATGAAATCACCGGTACCTATTCCGCGTGGGAATACAATCCGGATTCAAAGCTCCAGGGAATCATGTCGCAGGCCTATGAAGAACTGACCGGACAGAAACCGCAGCTCACCGGGATCCACGCCGGCGTCGAATGCGGCATATTTACAGAAAAGATGCCCGGGATCGACTGCATCTCCTACGGACCGCAGATGATGGATATTCATACTGCGCGGGAAAAACTGAATATTCCTTCCGTCAGGAAAAACTATGAACTGACATTAAAAGTTCTGGAAAAACTGAAAGGATAAAAAAAAGGTGCATTCCCGACTGTACTGAAGCGGGAATGCACCATCTTTTTTTTCAGACAACAAGGAAGAATTTTATGGCAAAGATAATGGATATAATATATGTCAGAATAGATACTTCCTTTGCTTTTCCTGTAAAGATCTTGATGACCGTGTAGCAGATCATTCCAAGGCCGATACCGTGTCCGATGGAGCCGGTAAACGGCATGACGATCAGCATAATCGCTACAGGAACAAGCTGACAGATATCGTCGAAGTCGACTTTTTTAAGGCCGCCGATCATAAGGAATCCGACGTACAGAAGTGCGGATCCAGTCGCTGCGGAAGGAATGATGGCAGCAACAGGGGCAATAAAGATGCACGCCAGGAAAAGGATACCTGTTGTAATGGCAGTCAGTCCGGTCCGTCCGCCTGCGGCTACGCCGGATGAGGACTCAACAAAGGTCGTGACCGTAGATGTACCGGTCACAGAGCCGGCTACCGTACCGATCGCGTCGGATATCATAGCTTCTTTCATCTGCGGCATTTTGCCTTCTTCATCCAGCATATTGGCTCTGGAAGCGGTTCCGACCAGTGTACCGATCGTATCGAACATATCGATGATACAGAATGTGATGATCAGTGTAACGCCGGTGAACCAGCCGATCTGGAAAAAGTCGTGGAAGTTAAGCTTGAACAATGTGGTCTGTGCCATGTCTCCGAATGCCGGGACGAAGGACGCGCCTGCTAATCCTGCGAAGGGATTCACGCCCATAAAAACGGCTTCACAGATCCAGTAGACCGCACAGGCGATCAGCATTCCGAGAATAACGGCTGCTTTGATTCCTCTCTGGGCCAGCACGATGATGGCAAAGAGGCCGATGAAAAGAGTGATGACGATGAGGCAAAGTTCTCCCCAGCTTCCGCCTCCGGCCAGGACGGAATCGCGTGCAAGTCCCGGGGTCAGCGCCGAGAAGAAATCCTGCAGCGGGTTCCAGCTTCCCTCAGCTCCGTAAATGCTGGTGGTCAGTCCGACCTTCAAAAGGAGCATGCCGATCGCCGGTGAAATGCCAAGCCGGATTCCCAGAGGGATCGCCTCCACGATTTTCTCACGGACATTAAAGATGGAAAGGACCATAAACACGATACCTTCCACAAAAATGATGCAGAGTGCGGCCTGATAAGCCTCCAGGTAAGAACATCCGATAATTGCAGCGATATTCGTCGATACTACGGCAAAAAAGCTGTTCAGACCGAGTCCCGGCGCCAGCGCGAAGGGTTTGTTTGCAAGGAATCCCATGACAAACATCGCCAGCGCAGAGGCAATACAGGTAGCCAGAAATACGCCGTTCCAGAGGGACTGTTCCTGCCCTCCTGCAAGAATGTTCGGATTCAGCGCTATGATGTAAGCCATCGTCATGAATGTTGTTACGCCGGCGATGACTTCCGTACGCGGATTGGTCCCATTCTCCCTGAATTTGAATAGTTTCTCCATTTTTTCCTCCTGTTCTTCACACACTCCCGGAAGGTCCTTTCAGACCCGGTCGATGACCGGGTCCGAACAGTGCTCAGAATCAGTGTCAGAATCCGGGAATATGCGGAATCTCTGTAATGCAGTGTATATTGTATCAGGAAATGCTTGATTTGTCTTGCAAAAATTCAATTATCGTGAAAATTTACGAGATAGCGGGACATATATCCGGCAATAAAATCCAGGTGTTCACGCCGGAACGCCATATAGTCGAATCCATCGTCCATTTCTCTTTTTATTTTTTCGGGAAGAGAGTCATACAGTTCTTCCATTCTCTTAAATACAATGTAGCTCTTTACAATGCGCTGATCCAGCTCTTTTCTGCGGCGCGGATCTCCGGGAACCGTATGTTCTGCCAGGTCAGCCATTTCTTTGCGGATCTTACAGATCGTTTCCACCTGATAACGCATCTGATTCCGCATCCGGATCGGAAAGACCAGATGATTGGCAGCCAGAGCGATCCCGGCGCCGATCAGCGTATAGATCAGCCGCTGACCGAGAACCATCGGTACAGCCATATCAATGGTCTGAACAGCAAGCGCCGAGCAGGTGATATAGGCAACCGTCGGCCCGTATCCGTTCGCGCTGTAGATCAGGAAGTTGGCAATGGTCATGATCACAACTCTGGCAGGGAAACCCGGAAATACGGAAAACAGGACCAGACAGATCAGAATGCCGGAAATGGTACCGAGCACCCGCTGTCTGACACGCTTCATGGTCTGATCCGTATAGGGAATCATCATAAAGTAGACCGAGATGACCAGCCAGTAGACATTGGGAAGCTGAACCGCCCAGGCAAACACCAGACAGGGCGTCACGGTAATCACCTGCCGCAGCGCAAAGCGCAGGCGGAAACTTCTGATATCCGGCTTCACCAGCCGGAAATTGAGCCGGTGATAATAAGCGGACGGCTTTACCCGTTCAAATTCACTTTTAAAGTCATCATAGAGCAGGCGGGCTTTTGTCACATTGTCCCTGCTTCCTGTATCAAGCGTCAGATAATTGATCACCTGAAAGACCAGGATGAAATGACAGTAAAAATTGGTTTTATCCCATCTGCGCAGGGAAACACGGTTGAATGCATAGATCTCACTGCTGATCTGCCTGTTCACTTCATGGATACGCTTATGAAGACCGGCAAGGAGTTCTTCGTCCCTCTTACCGGGATCTTCTTTTTCACATTCCTGAAGGATCCGGCTGCAGATTGTAAATCCCTCGCGCAGATACCCGGACAGCGGATCCCTGTCTTTCCTGGTCATAGACAGCAGAAAGACAAACAGAAAGGTCAGGACAAACGTCGCCAGCAGAGCCGTAATCCGGTTCGCGAGAGCAGCAGGTGTATGTACGGGCGCGATCTGGAAAAAAATCAGTGCCATGGCGGCATGAAAATAGTTCGTCGGATTATACTCATCAATCAGAATGTAGGCGATCCAGAACAGTGCGGCCGCATTGATCACAATGCAGAGCGGAAAGTTCATGACCGCGAAATAATCCATGACCGCCATTGCTATATAAACGCCGTAAATCCGTATCATATATTCATAATGATTATGGGCAGTCCTGTAGAGCAGGAAAGAAAGGGTGGCAAATGGTCCGATCATGGTGTTTTCCATGCCGAAAAACCGCCAGGTCATCAGAAAGATCAGGGTTGCCAGAAGCGTCGGCAGAATTGCCTGCCGTACAGTTGGTTTCAGGCCTTTCACAAAGCCTGTTATTTGTCCGGATAATGTTTTCATATAATAATATTAAAAACAGTTTAAGAAAAAGTCAATGAAAAAGGCAGTGACCAACCGCAAAAAGTGTGGTATTATGTAAACAGTTATGTAAATCTGGAGGAAAGTATCATGAGAGTTGGCACAGGCTATGATGTTCACAGGCTTACCAGAGACCGCAGGCTTATTCTTGGCGGCGTAGAGATTCCGCATACCATGGGCCTTTTGGGGCACTCTGACGCGGATGTCCTGCTGCATGCAGTCATGGACGCGCTTCTGGGCGCTGCAGCACTCGGTGATATCGGCAGGCATTTTCCGGATACCGATGATGCCTACCGGGGCATATCCAGTCTGGAACTTCTCAGACGTGTCGGCGAACTTCTGGAGGAGAATAACCTCCGGGTCGTAAATATCGACTCGACGGTGATCGCGCAAAAGCCGAAGCTGGCTCCGTTTCTGAATCAGATGGAGCAGAACATCGCTGACACACTCGGAATCGACCGGACACAGGTGAATGTCAAGGCGACCACCGAAGAACACCTTGGATTTACAGGCAGAGAGGAAGGTATTGCGGCGAATGCGATCTGCATGCTTTCCGAATTATCATTTACGGAGATTAATAGATGATGACGAACTATGAGGAAATCCTCAGCAAATTTCAGATTGAAGGGGAAATCACAGATGTGAAACCGCTCGGACACGGGAAGGTCAATCACACTTTTGAGATCATCTGCGGGGATGATGCGTATGTTCTGCAGGAGATCAACCATATCGTGTTCAAATATCCTACAGTTGTCATGAACAATCTGTTCCTTGTGACCGAATATCTGCGGGATGTCATAAAAAAAGAAGGTTTGCATCCGGATCTTGAGACACTGACCTTTATCCGGACAAAAGCAGGCAATCAGCTGCTGCAGACGGAAGGCGGGAGCTATTTCCGTCTTTACCGCATGATCTGCTGCGGTGAGGAGATGCAAAAGCCCGAAACGAGAGAGCAGGCCTATGAAGTCGGCCGGATCCTGGGGCAGTTCCACCGGCGCATGCGCGATTTTCCGGTCGGACAGCTTTCAGAGACTGTTCCGAAAATGCATGATATGAAGTATCTGATGCGGAATCTTCTGGACGCAGTCCGGGCAGATATCTGTTTTCGCACCTCGGATTGTCAGGAACAGATCCAGTTTGCCCTGAACCGTTCCGGACAGTTTTCCATGATCCGGGACGCCGTTGAATCCGGTGAGATCCCTCTGCGGGTGACGCACAACGATACGCATTACAGCAATATTCTGGTGGATAAGGACACGCACAAAGCCATTTGTCTGATCGACCTGGATACCGTGATGCCGGGCGTGGCCATCATGGATTTCGGAGATTCCGTCCGCGCGGCGGACGCGACCTTTGATGAGGATGAAAAATACGGCGATATTGAGCTGGATCTCGAACGCTACCGTTCCCACCTGACCGGCTACGCTGCAGAGATGGGCAGGGTGCTGACGCCGAAGGAGCGTGAGCTGATCGGTTACGCGGTCTGGCTTGCGGCCATGGAAAAGGGAATCCGCTATCTCATCAATTACCTGACCGGCGATCAGAATATGACAGATTTTTCTGACGAACGGCAGAATCTGTTCCGTGCTGTGAATCAGTTCTACCTCGCCCTTGATATTGAGGAAAAACTCGGACAGATGAATGAGATCGCCAGGGCGGTATTCAGCAGACACTGAGTTTAGGAAAGGAGACCGGTATAAAACCCGGAAGATCGATGAAACTATATAATACATTAACCAGAAAAAAAGAAGAATTCGTTCCGCTTGAACAGGGAAAGGTCAGCATGTATGTGTGCGGGCCCACCGTTTACAATTATATCCATATCGGCAATGCGAGACCGATGATCGTTTTTGACACCGTGCGCCGCTATCTGGAATACAAAGGATATGATGTGAATTATGTATCCAATTTTACCGATGTGGATGATAAGATCATCAAACAGGCGCAGGAGATGGGCATCTCTGCGGAGGAGGTCGCCAGACGTTTTATCGCGGAGTGCAAACAGGATATGGAAGCTCTGAACGTGAAACCGGCTACCACGCATCCTCTGGCGACACAGGAGATCGACGGCATGCTGAACATGATTTCCGATCTGATCAGCAAGGGCTATGCTTATGCGGCCGACGACGGAACTGTGTATTACCGCACCCGCAGATTTGACGGTTACGGAAAGCTTTCCGGGAAAAAGGTCGATGAGCTTCAGGCCGGCCACAGAGATATCCGCGTGACCGGAGAGCTGAAGGAGGATCCCCTGGATTTCGTTCTGTGGAAACCCAAAAAAGAAGGAGAGCCCTACTGGGAGTCTCCCTGGAGCGAGGGACGTCCCGGCTGGCACATCGAGTGCTCTGTCATGGCAAAGAAGTATCTCGGCGAGGAGATCGACATCCATGCGGGCGGGGAAGATCTGATTTTCCCACATCATGAAAACGAAATTGCGCAGAGCGAGGCAGCGAACGGAAAACCCTTTGCGCACTACTGGATGCACAATGGTTTTCTGAATATCAACGGAACCAAGATGTCGAAATCTCTCGGCAATTTCTTTACTGTCCGCGAGGTGGGAGAGAAGTACGATCTGCAGGTGCTTCGCTTCTTCATGCTGTCCGCGCATTACAGAAGCCCGCTGAATTTCAGCGCGGAACTGATGGAAGCAGCCAAAAACGGTCTGGACCGCATTCTGACTGCCGCCGAGAATCTGAAACGTATCTCCGGCAGCGCAAAAGGAGAGCTCACGGATCCGGAGAAGGATCTGCTGACACAGGCAGAAGGTTTCACAAAGAAGTTCGAGGCTTCCATGGAAGACGACTTTAACACGGCGGATGCAGTATCTGCGGTGTTCGAGCTCGTTAAATTCGCGAACACCCATGCATCTTCCGAAAGCAGCAAAGCATTTGCGGACGCTTTGTATGAAAGACTGAAGACGCTCTGTGATGTGCTCGGCATCATTATAGAAAAAGAAGAAGAGGTCCTTGATGCGGACATCGAAAAGCTGATCGCTCAGCGTCAGGAAGCCAGAAAAGCAAAGGATTTTGCCCGCGCTGACGAGATCCGTGACCAGCTGCTGGCTATGGGCATTCAGTTAAAAGACACCAGAGAAGGAGTTATATGGAAGAGAGTTTAATGCAGGACTGCCGGATTTTCTCTCAGATCAAACAATATTTTTCAGTAGGAGATGTGGACATCCGTACATATTCTCCGCTGACACTTGCGTACATCGGTGACGGGATCTATGATCTCGTCATCCGTTCTCTTATTGTCGGGCAGGGCAACACAAGAGCGAGCCAGCTGCATCAGCACACCAGTCATCTTGTGAAAGCGCATACCCAGTCTGAGATTATTGAATATCTCCTGCCGCAGCTGAACGCGGAGGAGGAGAATATTTACCGGCGCGGGCGCAACGCCAAATCACCGACCATGGCCAAAAACGCGACCGTCGGGGATTACCGCCGGGCCACAGGCTTTGAAGCACTGATGGGATACCTCTATCTTACCGATCAGTTCGAGAGGATGTGTTTCCTTATCAAAACCGGGCTGAACGGAACCGGCCATGCAGAATCAGGGATAACAGTGAACGGGGATGACGATTCATGAGATTTGAAGAATTAACACTGGAAGGGCGCAATGCCGTACTCGAAGCGCTGCGCTCCGGGAAAACAATAGACCGGCTTTTTGTACTGGACGGCTGCCAGGATGGCCCCGTCCGCACCATTATCCGGGAAGCAAAAAAACAAAATACAATTATCAGCTTTGTATCCAAAGAACGGCTGGATCAGCTCTCAGAGACGAAAAAGCACCAGGGAGTGATCGCGTATGCTGCCGCCTATGATTACGCTTCTGTTGATGAAATGCTGGAGAATGCAAAACAAAAGGGCGAGCCTCCTTTTCTGATCCTGCTGGACGGAATCGAAGATCCCCATAATCTGGGAGCGATCATCCGTACTGCCAATCTGGCGGGCGCGCATGGTGTGATCATCCCGAAACGGCGCGCCTGCGGGCTCACCGCCACGGTCGCGAAAGCCTCTGCCGGCGCGATCAACTATACACCGGTTGCCAAGGTCACCAATCTTTCCGCAGTCATGAAACAGCTGAAAGAAGAGGGCCTCTGGTTCGTCTGCGCAGATATGGGCGGAGAGGTCATGTACCGGCAGAATCTGACCGGTCCGATCGGGCTGGTGATCGGCAACGAAGGAGAGGGTGTCAGCAAACTTGTCAGAGAGAACTGTGATTTTACGGCATCTGTCCCCATGAGGGGAGATATTGACTCCCTGAATGCGTCTGTCGCCTGCGGAGTCTTAAGTTTTGAGATCGTGCGGCAGCGCATCTGTGAAAAATAAACCAGACAGTGATGAGGATAAACCATGACGCAATACAAAGACTACAGCGATCCGGAGCTGATCCGCATGCTCCGCTCGGGCGAGCCTCAGGTAATGGATTATCTGATGGATAAATACAAACATCTGGTCCGCAAAAAAGCGAACACTCTGTTCCTTCTGGGGGGAGACACCGATGATCTGATCCAGGAGGGAATGATCGGTCTGTTCAAGGCCATCCGCGACTACGATGAGGGCTCCGGCAGTTTTTATCATTTCGCGGAGCTGTGCATCAGCCGCCAGATCTATACGGCAATCGAGTCAGCGGCCAGGAAAAAACACGGGCCGCTCAATTCCTATGTTTCTCTGTCTCGGCAGACGCCCGACACATCGGAGAAGGCGCTTTCTAAGGAGCTGTCAGGAAATGCCCAGAACCCCGAGCAGATCCTGATCGACAGGGAAAACATGGATGATTTTCTGGACAGGCTCTGCAGCCACTTGAGCAAGATGGAAAGGTCCGTGCTGGATGACTATCTGACGGGCATGAATTACCGGCAGATTGCTGAAAAGACAGGAAAACCGGAAAAATCCATTGACAATGCTCTCCAGCGGATCCGGAGCAAGGTGAGAGTATACATGACAGGGAAAGAGCAATGATCGGAACGATAACAAATGTTTGTACGATTTTAATCGGCAGTATCATCGGCAGCATCCTGCGAAGAGGGCTGAAGGAAAAATATCAGAAAGCACTGTTTACCGCCTGCGGACTGGCTGCCATCGGCGTCGGCATCAATGCCGTCGTCAGCCACATGCCGGACAGCAAATATCCGGTGCTTTTCATTGTCAGTCTTGCCGCGGGAAGCCTGATCGGCACTGCGCTGGATATCGATGACCGCTTTCAGGCACTGGTCAGCCGTCACTCGAACTCCAATCTCGGGCAGGGTCTGTCAACGGGAATCCTGATCTACTGCATCGGTACGCTCTCGATCATGGGACCGGTCATGGCGGCATTATACCAGGACCATACCTTTTTGTTCACCAATGCGACTCTGGATCTGATCACATCCATGGTCCTTGCTTCCACATACGGAATCGGCATGACCCTTGCGGCACCTGTTCTGTTTTGCTGGCAGGGCGGGATCTATCTGATCGCGAAATACGCATCCGCGACACTGATCTCGGATGATCTGATGTGCGAGCTGTGTATCGTGGGAGGCTTTCTGATTGCCGCCTCCGGACTTTCAATCTTAAACATCAAAAACCTGAAAACACTGAACATGCTCCCGGCACTGGCCGTGCCGGTCATCTTTTTTATCATCAGGGGGATTATTCTATGAATTACCGGAAATTTTTCTCTAGAACAGGAATGTCCTATTTTGTGCTTGCCATTGTAACGATGATCCTCGCTCAGGCGGTTTCGGCCGCCATCAGCCATTTTGCGCCGCAGATCTACGGTACGGACCTCATGACTTACGTAATAGCGCTGGGGCCGTTGTATCTGGTTGGCTTCCCGCTGTGTGCGGTGATGATGAAAAAACTCCCGAAGATGCGCATCCTGCAGGGCTCCCTGCGGGCCGGACGATGGATCGCCCTTCTTTGCATCTGCCTGTTCATCATGCTGGCCGGCAATCTGATGGGGAATGCGCTTGTCAATATTATCTCAAATCTGACCGGCATGGAGATGTCGTTTGACCTTCAGGAGCTGATGCTGGAAGAGAACCTTCTGTATTCCTTCCTTTTCTCTGTGGTGCTTGCGCCCGTTCTGGAGGAAGTGATGTTCCGGAAGGTACTGATCGACCGGGTCATTGTATTCGGAGACCGGACTGCGATTTTTCTTTCCGGTTTTCTGTTCGGACTGTTCCACGGAAACTTCTATCAGGTATTTTACGCCTTTGGCCTCGGATGTCTCTTTGCCTACATTTATATCCGTACCGGCAGGCTGCGTTACACCATCAGTCTGCATATGACGATCAACTTTCTGGGCGGATTTGTCCCCCTGCTGTTTTTGAGGCACATTGATCTGGATCTGCTCACCTCCGCACAGTCCCTGCAGGATCCGGAGGTCCTCCGGTTCATCTATGATCATCTGGGTGTCCTGGCGGGCTACGGTGTTTTTGAAATCGGATTATTCATCCTCGGGCTCATCGGTCTTTTCAGACTGGTCACAGCGCTGAAGGCACTCGATCTGCGCCCGGGAGAGTACAGTGCCCCGGCCCGTGTCATGGCAAAAAGGATTTTCGGAAATGCAGGCATCTGGCTGTTCATCGGCGTATGTATTCTCATGTTTGCCGGGACAATGACAGCATAAAAATGTTTTTTTAAAAAAGGTTTGACTTTTGTCGACCAATATAGTATATTACTTAAGGTCAGTTGATACTGAACAAGCTGATATGGCTCAGTCGGTAGAGCGTCGCCTTGGTAAGGCGGAGGTCACGGGTTCGATTCCCGTTATCAGCTTTTTGCAGATACCGCAGAGAGTTTTTTTCTGCGGTCTTTTTCTGTATATATTCTTTAACTATCGGTTTATCATTTAAAAACCTGTTTGTCAGGTTTACTTACAAAGGAGGAAATTTGAGTATGTCAGAAGCAACTGTACACAAAGAAGCGAATGCGGGGCCTCTGGGGCTTCTCGGATTCGGGATGACTACGGTATTACTGAACCTTCACAACGCGGGCATCATTGAGTTTTCGATTATGATCCTTGCCATGGGGATCGCAATGGGCGGACTGGCACAGTTCATCGCCGGCCTGATGGAATTCAGGGCAGGCAACACCTTTGGCGCGACTGCGTTCACATCCTATGGCCTGTTCTGGTGGTCACTGGTCATTATTCTGGTGAACCCGGCACATCTCGGAACTGAAAGCGCAGACGGTAAGTCGATGGGATTTTATATGATTCTGTGGTGTATTTTCACCCTCTTTATGTTTATCGGAACCATAAAAGCCAATCATGCTACACAGATCGTCTTTTTCACGCTGATGCTTTTGTTCCTGCTTCTTGCCCTTGAGAACTTTACGGGCAGCCATGTCATCGGCATCATCGCGGGAATCGAAGGTATCTTCTGCGGAGCTTCCGCAATCTATACGGCAGTAGCAGGTATTGTAGACGGCGAGTTCAACAAGCCGATCATGCCGGTCTGACCGCTATGAATATTACGCTTTATACCGTCGGCAGGATCAAAGAATCCTTTTTCCGGCAGGCGATCGAAGAATATGTAAGACGTTTGGGCCGCTACTGTAAATTAAAAATCGTAGAGGTGCCCGATGAAAAAACGCCGGACGGTGCCGGAGAGGCCCTGGAAAAACAGATCAAAGACAGGGAAGGGGTCCGGCTGCTGCGCCAGATCCGTGATACGGAGTACGTGATCGCACTCGCGATCAACGGCAGGAAGATGGATTCCGTCGTCTTTTCGGAAAAGCTCCAGGGACTGGGACTGCACGGACAAAGCGACATCGGATTTGTAATCGGAGGGTCTCTGGGGCTCTCCGAGGAAGTCCTGAAGCGGTCGGATATGAAGCTTAGCTTCTCGGATATGACCTTCCCGCACCAGCTGATGCGCGTGATTCTGCTGGAGCAGATCTACCGCGCCTTCCGCATTCTATCCAATGAACCTTATCACAAATAAACTGTTGGGAAAAGGAGCTGATATTCCATGGATCATACACTGGAAATGCTTTACGAGCTGCAGCAGAGGGCTCTGCAGGATGACCTTCTGAAAATGGAGCTTCTTGAGACCCGGAAAGCGGAGGATCCCTACGGGGCGTTCTGCGCAAAGTGCCGCCAGCTCGGTTATGAGATTTATGAGATGGATCTGATCCTTGCCGGAGAAGAATTTGTGGCAGCAATGAAGCGAAGCACCAACGGAGGAGGGGAGAATTCACCCATGCTCCTCGGTGAAGATGATTTTTATGAGATGTTTTTTATCGCATTGGAGGCAGGCTCCGAATAATCGACGGCCTGCCTTCATATATTTTGTGTATGAAGAACATGACACCCAAAAGAAGCCTTCTGGAAACCATGACAGAACATCTGGATCTGCCGAAAGATCTGATGCTTTGTGAACCCATTGTGACCATCACCGGCAGAAGCGAAATGCTGATCGAGAACTACAGCGGCATCCTGAATTTTGACACAGACCGGATCCGGCTGTCATTAAAGCACGGACAGCTCCTGATCTGCGGAAAAGATCTGCGAATGGAATATTACACCAATGCGGATATGAAGATTACCGGCACCATTAACCAAATTCAATATACTATGTGAGGGACTGCATGCTTCGTCTGATCTGCTTTTTGCAAGGATATCTGTATGTTCAGATCACCGGGAATTCCGTTGAACGTTTTCTTAACCTCTGCGCACACAGGAATCTGGTTCTCCGGGATGTCCGGATTACAGAGGATGGCTGTTCTTTTTTCATCAGCCGCAAATGGGCGAAATCTCTCGGACCTGCCCTGGAAAAAACAGGGGGCACCCTCCGGATTATCCGGAAGTCCGGTCTTCCTTTTCTTCTGCGCAGATACAAAAACCATCTGTTTTTCCCGGCGGGGCTCGGATTGGCCTGCTGCCTGATTCTGGTCCTGTCTGCCTTTATCTGGCGTGTCGATATATCCGGCAACAGCCGCTATTCTGATCAGGTGATCCGTGATTTCCTTGAGGAGAAGGGCGCGGGATACGCTTCCCTGAAAAGAGACATTCACTGTAAAGATCTGCAGACAGCCCTTCGGGAACATTTTGATGAGATCACCTGGGTATCCGCAAAAATCGAGGGCACCAGGCTTTCCGTTGAAATCCGGGAACGTCTGAGAGGGGACAAAAGCACACGGGACAAAGAACAGGCAGATGCGCCGTGCGCCGACCTGGCCGCCAGTGCGGACGGGGTCGTTCAGTCGATTACGACCCGTCAGGGAACGCCTCTGGTGAAAGCACAGGATTCTGTAAAAAAGGGCGACATCCTCGTCTCCGGAATCGTAGAGCGGAAAAATGATGCCGGTGAGATTACGGGAAGGAAGTATGTAAAAAGCGATGCGGATGTAACGATCCGCAGCACCATTTCCTACAAAGACCGCTTTCCCCGCTCCCGGACACGGTTTGCCGTTTCGGAAAAAACGCATACGGCATATGTTTTTCTTCTGGGCGGCCGTTTTTTTCCTGTCGGGAAACTTCCAAAGTGCGATCACTTTGTCGAGATGGCTGACATATCCCAGGCCGTGATCGGAAAGGATTTTTATCTTCCCGTACGCATCATCCGGATCGAACGGCGCAGAACCACGCCCCTCAAGAAGGAGCTTACAAAAGAAGAAATCCGGGAGCAGGCAGAGAAGAATTACAAAAAATATGATAAAAAATTACAAGAAAATGGTATTCAAATCCTGCACAAAAGTGTTATGATAGACGATAGTGGGAAAATGGTACATGTAACGGGAAAACTCGATGTACTGATCAGGCAGCAGCAATATCTGATCACCCCCCGCTGATGAGACAGAGAAAGGGAAAGGACCGGATGGAATTAATACAGCAAATGATAGATATTCCGATTGATCACATGTCCAATGTGTTCGGAAAATTTGATGCATGGCTGAAGAAAATTGAAAAAACACTGAGCGTCACGATGGTCGTCCGTGACGGCGGGCTGAAGATCATGGGGAGCCAGGCTGCCGTGGACAGCGCCTGCGCCGTTATCAGTCAGCTGATTGCCCTGTCGGCAAAGGGCAGTGATATTACCGAGCAGAATGTCAATTATGCTCTGGACACCTGCACGATCAGCAAACATGCGCTGCTGGTAGCTGACAGTGAGATCATCTGTCATACGATCGACGGCAAAGCGGTAAAACCAAAGACCCTCGGCCAGAAGGATTATGTCGATCAGATCCGCGATAAAATGATTGTGTTCGGTGTCGGGCCTGCAGGAACGGGAAAGACCTATCTGGCCATGGCGATGGCGATCACTGCTTTTAAAAATGAGGAGGTCGGCCGTATCATCCTTACCCGCCCGGCGATCGAGGCCGGAGAGAAGCTCGGTTTTCTTCCCGGCGATCTGCAAAGCAAGATCGATCCTTATCTGCGTCCCCTCTACGATGCGCTGTATCAGATCATGGGGGCAGAGAGTTTTATCCGCAACCAGGAGAAGGGACTGATCGAGGTCGCGCCGCTCGCCTATATGCGCGGCCGTACGCTGGACAACGCTTTTATCATTCTGGACGAAGCGCAGAACACGACGCCCGCACAGATGAAAATGTTTTTGACCAGAATCGGTTTCGGTTCCAAGGTCGTCGTCACAGGAGATGCCTCCCAGAAGGATCTCGCCTTTGGCGTCAGATCGGGACTGGATGTGGCCATGCAGGTCTTAAAGAAAGTGGATGACATCGCTTTTTGCGAACTGACCAGTCAGGATGTTGTAAGACATCCTCTTGTCCAGAAGATTGTACGGGCTTATGATGAATACGAGAGCCGCCAGGCGAAAAAAGCGGCGCCGGAACGGAAAAAACGATCTTCAAAGAAGGGAGACAGATAGATCATGACACTCAATCTAGTCTGTGAATGCAAGCCTGCGTTCCCGTTTCATTACCGGGAACTGGCGAAAAAAGTGATCCGCACAGCGCTCGAAGAGGAGCACTTTCCCTTTGAGGCAGAGGTTTCGCTGACTCTGGTGGATAATACGCGTATTCATGAGATCAACAAAGAAACAAGGGGAATCGACAGTCCGACCGATGTGCTGTCTTTTCCGATGCTGGAATATCCCGCTCCGGCGGATTTTTCAGACCTTTCCGAAGATCCTTTCTGTGACAGAAATCCGGATACCGGAGAGATCCTTCTCGGAGACATTGTCCTTTCTTTGGAAAAAGTCAGTGAACAGGCACAGGAATACGGGCATTCCGAGAAGCGCGAATATGCCTTTCTGATCACGCACAGTATGCTCCACCTCATGGGATATGATCATATGGTTCCCGAAGAGGCCTCGGTCATGGAAGAGCATCAGAACAGAATCCTTGATATCCTTCATATCCAAAGATAAAAGAAAGTGAATGGAATTATTTATGAAAAAAACAGCGGTTTTATTATTGACAGGAGCTATGTGTGCTGCTTTATTCACAGGATGCGGCAAACAGAACGAAATCCCGGCACAGCAGCCGGAACAGCCGGCGCAGGAGATCAGCGTTGTGGAAGTGGAGGATCTGACCGGGCAGGATGATCCTGCGGAAGCCTCCGCCGAAGAAGAACAGCCTGACCTGCATGCGGGAGAGGCCCGCAGTGACCTGACCGGGGAATGGATCAGCGAGGACGTCGCTGCGCAGCGGCCTTTTGCGGTCATGATGGGCAATACAAAAATAGCCACTCCTCAGTACGGAATAGGCGAAGCAGATGTTATTTATGAAGCTCCCGTGGAGGGATCCGAGACGAGACTGATGCCTATTTTCCAGGATTACGGAGATATTGAAAAAATCATGTCGATCCGCAGCTGCCGTCTGTATTACATCGACTGGGCACTCGAATTTGACGCGATTTACGGCCATTACGGGCAGGCATATCTGGCAAAGGAGATGCTTGGCAATTCCTATGTCAACAATCTGAGCGGACTGGACGGAAGTCTGGAAAACACCATGTATTTCCGTGATTCTTCCCGGAAGGCTCCGCACAATGCCTATACGACCGGAGACGGGATCCGCGAGGGGATTTCCATCAAAGGATATGAGTCACAGCATGCCGCGGATTATGAGCCGCATTATACATTCAACCAGGATGATTCCGCCGAAATCAATCTTGAGAACGGCGAGGATGCCGCTGTTGTGCGGCCCGGCTATAAAGTCAACCGTCCGTGGTTCGTCTATGATCCGCAGACCGGTCTTTATGCCCGTTACCAGAACGGGGAAAGACAGTTCGACGCCATGACCGAAGAGACGGTCAGAGTAAAGAATATCCTGATCCAGATCTGCGACTGGTATGTCGCTGATAATGAGACCGGATATCTGGCCGTTGATACGATGTCCGGGGGAAAAGGGTATTACATCACAAACGGGAAAGCAATTCCCGTGACCTGGTCAAAGGCTTCCCAGAAAGCGCCGACAAAGTATTATGATGCAGGCGGACAGGAGATCGTCATGAATCAGGGAAAGACCTGGGTATGCATCACGCAGAATACACTGGAAGATCAGATCGCTTTTTATGCGAGCGAAGAAGAGTTTCAAACAGCAGAGTAGAGGTTATCCATGAGTAACAGACAAAAAGACACAACATTTCTTGTGCAGGGATCTGTCCTGGCGATTGCATCGATCATCAGCAGAATCATCGGCCTGGTCTACCGCATCCCGATGACCAATATTATCGGAGAACACGGAAATGATTATTACAGCTGCGCTTTTGAGATATACAGCACACTGCTGATGATCTCATCCTACAGTCTTCCGATGGCTGTATCCAAGATGGTTTCCGCCAACATGGCGAGCCGCAAAAGGCAGAATGCGTGGAGAGTATTTCAGGGCGCAATGATCATCGCGCTCGTCACCGGAACAGCGGGCTGTCTGGTCGTATTTTTCAAGGCGCAGGCTCTGGCGAACCTGTTCCAGACACCTCTGAGCTATTATCCGCTCCGCGTCCTTGCTCCGACATTGGTCATTGTTGCTGTTCTGGGCGTTTTCAGAGGCTTTTTCCAGGGACTCGGGACGATGATTCCCAGCGCGATCTCACAGATCCTCGAGCAGATCGTCAATGCCGTTGTCAGTGTTGCAGCCGCGTATATCCTTTTCGGATACGGCAAACGCATCGCTGAGACGATGGGGGGAAACCAGCACTATGCGGAAGCCTACGGGGCAGCCGGAGGTACGCTCGGTACCAGTGTCGGTGCCATCATGGGACTTGCCTTCTGTGTTTTTGTGTTTATTCTTTATCACAAAAAATTCAAAAAAATGGTCGTCCGCGAACAGAGACAGAGAAGGACCGTGCCGGAATCCTACGGTTCGATCATGAAGATCCTGATTCTGACCATTGTTCCGATCCTTGTCAGCACGACCCTTTACAACCTGGTTTCGATCGTAGATCAGGGCATGTTCAAAAACCTTGCGATCCTGCAGGGATATGACAGTGATTCCGTATCCAAATGGTGGGGCATTTATTCAGGATACTACAGTGTCCTGACCAAGGTGCCGATTTCGATTTCGACCGCGCTTGCGACCAGCAGTGTTCCGGCACTTGCTGCCGCATTTGCCCTGAAAAATCACGATCAGGTCAGACACAGGATCAGCCTTTCCATGCGCTTTATCCTCGTGATCGCCATGCCGTGTACGGTCGGCATGATCGTTCTGGCAGGTCCGATCATGCAGCTGTTATTCCCGGGCGCTTCCGATCTGGCAGCGAGCCTGATCCGTGCAGGCGGCATCAGCATTATTTTTTATTCCATATCCACCCTGTCCAATGCAGTGCTGCAGGGCATCGACCGGATGCGGATCCCGATCAGAAACGCCATCATAGCGCTTGCCGTTAATGTTGTTTCCCTCCCGATCTCTCTGTTTGTTTTTCATCTGAACATTTATGCGATGACGGTCGGAAATATTGTGTTTTCTCTGGTCATGTGTATCCTGAACGCACTTTCCGTGCGAAAGTATTCCGGATTCACACCGGATATCAGCAAGACCTTTTTAAAACCCGCGATTTCAGCAGTCATTATGGGCGCTGTCGTATACCTGATTTATTTTGTGCTTTACAAGGTGACCGGCATCAATTCCATCTGCACGGTGATCGCGATCCTGGCAGGCATTATTTCCTACGCCGTGATCCTTCTTCAGATCAAAGGGCTGACGGAGTCGGAGCTCAAGAGTTTCCCAAAGGGAGATTTGATCATACGATATGCAAAAAAACTGCATATCCTTCCTGCAGTCACCGAATAAAACCACGGAAACTTAAAAGCTGTATAAGAACAATCAGAAATGTGAATACTACCGGAAAAAGGAGATTTTATGATGAAACAGATTCGGTTTATTCGCATTTCTTTTTGTCTCTGTGCCGTCCTTTCTGCAGTTGCTTTTTATGTGGGTTTTTACGCAGGGGGAACACATCTGAAAAACCAGGACCCGGTTCTGCACGCGCCGAAGGGCATTGCGGCCTCCGAGGAGGCCCGGCAAAGCATGGCCGTCCTTTCTCCGGACAAGTATTATCTGAAAGATAATCACGACTGCCTGGCCGTTTACAAAGGGGATTCCTCCGAAATCTTCTTCGAGACAGATCTGGATCTTTCCGATTTGCCGGAAGCTCTTCGTCAAAAGGCCCGGAGCGGTCTTGCGTTCGATTCTTTGCAGGACCTGTACGGCTTTCTTGAAAATTATTCGAGCTGAGGTGTCCTGCTGCCTCCTTCGCAAAATCGGCTAAACAGCTTTCAAAATCAATGCTCCTATGTTATAATGGAATGAATTTGTTAGAAAGCAGATGAGATATTGTGAATAAAAAAGGAAATATTACAGCCTCTGATGTGATCGTGATCGGCGGAGGCGCATCCGGACTGATGGCTGCCATCACTGCGGCGGAAAGCGGCCGGCATGTGATGATTCTTGATCACCATACCGCTCCGGCAAAAAAGCTCCTCTCGACCGGGAACGGAAAGTGTAATTTTACAAATCAGAAGCAGGGCAGCGGCTGTTACAGGTGCGATGACCCTGCCTTTGTTCATGATGCGCTTGCGCAGTTTTCCTGGCAGGACAGTATTGCTTTTTTCCGCCGTCTTGGTGTTTGGAGCAAAGAAAGAAACGGTTACTTTTATCCGCGGACTTCGCAGGCATCGACGATACGGGACGCGCTTTTGTGGCAGGCTGAGCAGTTGAACATAAAGATTTTGACTGAGATACAGATCTCCGGAATCACTCCGGAACCGGATGGCTTTGCGGTGCACACAAAAACAGAACAGTTTCATGCACGCGCGCTGATTCTCGCAACGGGAGGACAGGCTGCTCCGAAGACCGGTAGTGACGGGAGCGGATATCTGCTCGCGCACGGCCTCGGCCATTCCATCAAAAATCCGCTGCCGGCCCTCGTTCCGCTCCTTTCCAATGAACGTTGGCTGAAATCGGTCGCCGGAGTCCGCTGTGACGCGCGCGTCACCCTTCTGGCCGACCGGGAGGAAGTCGCATCGGATACAGGGGAGGTACAGTTTACCGACAGCGGAATCTCCGGCATACCTGTTTTTCAGATCAGCCGCTTCGCCTCCCTGGCTCTTGCCGCGAAGAAAAAGGTTCAGGTCTATGTGGACTTTCTGCCCGGAACGAACGAGACTGCTTTGCGGGATTTCCTTACCGGGGAAGCCGGATCCCATGGGATGCAGAAAAACTGGTATCAGATCCTGGCCGGCATCCTCAACAACAAGCTGGCCGGCATGATCTGCCGCAAACTGAAACTATCAGAACTCTGCGTTTCACAATTATCTGAGAAAGCTTTTCAAAAACAGACCGGCCAGATCATCCGCCAGGTCAAACAGACGACAGTCATGATCCAGTCTACCAAGCGGTATGAGTCTGCACAGGTCACCTGCGGGGGTGTCCCTGTCAGTGAGATCACCGGTCAGATGGAGTCCAGGATTGTTCCCGGCCTTTTCCTTGCCGGCGAACTGATCGACGTAGACGGCATCTGCGGAGGTTATAATCTGCAGTGGGCGTGGACAAGCGGTTTTATAGCCGGGAAGAATGCCGCCCAAAAAGCTTTACAGCAGTAAACATCTGTTACGCCTTTGGCGTACCGGATACGGAAGAGAGCAGCCTATGAAGAAAAAAACGATCCGGATATCACAGATATCCCTGCCTCCGGGCCACAGCAGCGAACAGGTTCTTGAAAAGGCCTGCCGCATGGCCGGCGTTAAGAAAGAAAATATCCTGCATTTCGAGATCATCAAACAGTCGATCGATGCACGAAAAAAGCAGGAACTGACCTATATTTACAGTGCGAACCTGACCATCCCGTCCGGGATGCGCTATCAGAAAAACAGACATGTGACAGAGATTTCTCCCGTCGTGTATCATCCGGTATGCTGCGGAAAAGAGCCACTCAAAGATCCGGTGGCAGTGATCGGCACCGGCCCGGCCGGACTGTTCTGCGCATATCTGCTGGCTGTCCGCGGGTATTGCCCCGTCGTCTTTGAACGCGGAAAATCCGTCGATGAACGCACCGCTGATGTGGAACGATTCTGGGAGGGCGCAGAGCTTCTGCCGGAATCCAATGTGCAGTTCGGGGAGGGCGGAGCCGGTACTTTTTCAGACGGGAAGCTGAATACGCTGGTAAAAGATAAATACGGAAGGAACCGTTTTGTCCTGGAGACCTTTGTGAAGTTCGGCGCCCCCGAAGAAATCCTGTATGTAAACAAGCCTCATATCGGGACCGATCTTTTGCGCACCGTTGTCAAAAATATGCGAAACGAAATCATCCGTGCCGGCGGGCAGGTCTTTTTTTCCTCTAAGGTGACCGGGTTTCAGACAGAACAGGGCAGGATCTCCTCTCTTGAAATCAATCATACCCGGCAGTTTCCTGTCAGCGCGGCCGTTTTCGCCATCGGGCACAGTGCCCGGGATACCTTTGCGATGCTGTATCACAGCGGCGTACCGATGCAGCCGAAAGCCTTTGCCGCCGGCATGCGCGTAGAACATCCGCAGTCCATGATCAACCGGAACCAATATGCAGACTTTGCCGGACTTCCAAAGCTTCCGCCCGCCTCCTATAAACTGACGCATCAGTCATCCGGCGGCAGAAGTGTATATTCATTTTGCATGTGCCCGGGAGGCTATGTAGTCAACGCTTCTTCCGAAGCGGGGATGCTCGCGGTAAACGGCATGAGTTATCATGACAGAGACAGCAGAAACGCCAACAGCGCCATCATTGTTTCCGTCAGTCCGGCGGACTTTGATAATCCGGACGATCCGCTTTCCGGCCTTGCCTTCCAGCGCAGACTGGAACAGAACGCATACGAAGCCGGCCGCGGAGCGATCCCGCAGCAGCTGTTCGGGGATTTTGAAAACAATACAACAAGCACCGGTTACGGAGCTTTTTCTTCCTGCGCCAAAGGGAAAACCGCTTTCGCGAACCTTCGTCAGATTTTTCCGGAAACACTGAACGAAGCTTTCCTGGAGGGCATGCACGCTTTTGCCCGCGTCATCCCGGAATTTGACCGACAGGACGCGATCCTTTCCGGAGTGGAGAGCAGGACATCCTCACCGGTACGCATTCCGAGAGATGATTCTCTGGAAAGTACCGTTGCGGGCCTTTATCCGTGCGGAGAAGGAGCAGGGTATGCGGGCGGCATCACATCCGCAGCCATGGATGGTCTGAAGACAGCAGAAGCAATCATGAAAAAATATAAACCGGCAAACCAATCTTAAGGAGTTCTCATCACGAATGAAGATAAACGAAGACCAGCTGACCCCAATGATGAAGCAGTACCTGGAAACGAAAAAAGAATATCCGGACTGTATTTTGTTTTATCGTCTGGGAGATTTTTATGAAATGTTCTTTGATGACGCCCTCACAGCGTCTAAAGAACTGGAAATAACACTGACAGGGAAGAACTGCGGGCTGGAAGAGCGCGCACCCATGTGCGGCGTTCCCTTTCACGCAGTCGAAGGATATCTGACCCGTCTCGTTTCCCGGGGGTATAAGGTGGCGATCTGCGAACAGATGGAGGATCCGAAGCTCGCAAAAGGCCTGGTGAAAAGAGAGGTCGTACGGATCGTCACGCCCGGTACGAACCTGGATACCTATGCCCTCGATGAGACGAAAAACAATTTCATTATGAGTATTGTCTATACCGACTCCAAATACGGAATCTCCGCCGCAGATGTCACGACCGGGGAATTCTTTGTGACGGAAGTGGATTCCGAAAGGAAACTGATTGATGAGATCAGTAAATATGCCCCTTCGGAAATCATCTGCAACGAGACTTTCCTGATGAGCGGTATCGATCTTGACGATCTGAAGCACCGGCTCTCCATCGCGATCTACGCGCTGGATACCTCCTATTTCGGCGATGCCTCCGGACAGCTTCTGCTGGAACATTTCCACGAAACTGATCTGGAAAACCTGGGCCTGAAGGATTATGATTCCGGGGTGATTGCGGCCGGTTCTCTTTTGCAGTATCTGAAAGAACTTCAGAAAACCGAACTGACGCATTTTTCGTCGATCCGGCCTTATTCTATCGGAAGATATATGATTCTGGACAGTTCTACCAGAAGGAACCTTGAGCTCGTCGAAACGCTCCGCGAGAAGCAGAAGCGCGGTTCTCTTCTGTGGGTGCTCGACAAGACCAGGACAGCCATGGGGGCCCGCCTGATGCGCGCCTTCATTGAGCAGCCTCTGATTGAAAAAGAGGAGATCGAGGAGCGCCTGGATGCCGTAGAAGAACTGAAAGAAGAGATGATCACCCGGGAAGAGCTCCGGGAATATCTGAATCCGGTCTACGATCTGGAGCGCCTGATCAGCCGAATCGTTTACCAGACCGCAAATCCCAGAGATCTGATCGCGTTCAAGACTTCTCTGGAAATGCTCGGACCGATCAAACTGCTGATGGGGGAGTTTTCCTCCGGACGCATGCAGCAGCTGAATGATGATCTGGATACCCTGCAGGATCTGTATGAGCTGATCGATCAGGCCATACAGGACGATCCTCCCATCTCCATCCGGGAAGGTTCCATGATCCGCGATGGTTATCATCCGGAAATCGACCGCCTCCGGAGCGCGAAGACGGAAGGGAAGGAATGGCTTGCCAAAATCGAGGAGGAAGAGCGCGAAAAGACCGGCATTAAGAACCTGCGGATCAAATTTAATAAGGTATTCGGCTATTATCTGGAGGTTACCAATTCCTACCGCGAGCTCGTTCCGGATTACTTTATCCGGAAACAGACCCTGACCAACGCGGAGCGCTATATCACACCCGAGCTTAAGGAACTGGAGGAGACGATCCTGGGAGCAGATGACAAGCTGACTGCCCTGGAATACGATCTGTTCTGTGATGTGCGGGAGCATATCGCGGCGCAGGTGGAACGGATTCAGCGGACAGCCAGAGCCCTGGCCGGAATCGATGTATTTGCCTCCCTGGCGCTTGTCGCGGAACAGAGCAATTTTGTCCGCCCGAAAATCAATGAAAAAGGAATCCTGGATATACAGAACGGCCGGCATCCGGTCGTAGAAAAAATGATGAACAACGACATGTTCATTGCCAACGATACATATCTGGACAACAAAAACAACCGGATTTCCATCATTACCGGACCGAACATGGCCGGCAAATCAACGTATATGAGGCAAACTGCCCTGATTGTGCTGATGGCGCAGATCGGCAGCTTTGTTCCTGCGGACCGGGCCAATGTGGGGATCGTGGACCGCATCTTTACCCGTGTCGGCGCATCGGATGACCTTGCCTCCGGCCAGAGTACCTTTATGGTCGAAATGAATGAGGTCGCGAACATTCTGAAGAATGCTACGGCAAGCAGTCTTCTGATCCTGGATGAAATCGGACGGGGAACCAGTACCATCGACGGATTGTCCATCGCGTGGGCGGTGGTAGAGTATATCAGCAATCCGCGCCTTCTGGGGGCAAAGACACTTTTCGCGACCCATTATCATGAGCTCACGGAGCTGGAAGGGAAGCTGAATAATGTCAATAATTACTGTATCGCCGTCAAAGAAAAAGGCGATGATATCGTATTTTTACGGAAAATCGTTCCCGGCGGGGCGGACAGAAGCTACGGAATCCAGGTGGCGAAGCTGGCCGGCGTGCCCGATATTGTCATCGAGCGGGCAAAAGCCATCTGCGAGGAGCTGGAAAGCGCGGATCTGAGCAGCATCACCCGTAATCTGGATGTTTCCCTTGCCGGTACCAGAAAGGCAAAGAAAAAGCCGGACGATGTGGATCTGGCCCAGATCTCTCTGTTCGATACGGTCAGTGATGACGCCATCATAAAGGAACTTTCCGACCTGGACATGAACAACATGACACCTTTTGAAGCAATGAATAAACTGATCGAACTGCAAAACAAGATCAGGAACCGCTGGTAGGAGGATAGTGATGCCGCAGATTGAAATACTAGACGAACAGACAATTGATCAAATCGCAGCCGGAGAAGTAGTGGAGCGTCCCTCCTCTGTCGTCAAGGAGCTCGTGGAAAATGCGATCGATGCCCGGGCGACGGCAATTACGGTAGAAATCAGGGATGGCGGCACCTCATTGATCCGGATCACCGACAACGGATGTGGAATAGAAAAGGAGCAGATTCCCATTGCTTTTTACCGGCATTCCACCAGCAAGATCCGGTCTGTAGAGGATCTGATCACCATTTCGTCCCTTGGATTCCGCGGCGAGGCATTGTCCAGCATTTCCTCTGTCGCACAGGTGGAGCTGATCACAAAGACCATGGACGCATTTACGGGATGCCGTTACCGGATCGAGGGCGGAAAGGAAACTCTGTTTGAAGAGATCGGCGCGCCGAACGGGACGACTTTCCTTGTTGAAAATCTGTTCTATAACACACCGGCCCGCCGGAAGTTTTTAAAGACACCGCAGACCGAAGCAGGCTATATCAGTGATCTGATGGAACGCATGGCGCTTTCCCATCCGGACATTTCCTTCAAATTCATCCAGAATGGCCAGATCCGGCTGCACACCTCCGGAAACGGGAAGCTGAAGGATATCATCTACCATGTGTACGGCAGGGATATTGCCTCCAATCTTCTGGAGATCGACCGCACCTTTGAAGACATGAGGCTTTACGGTTATGTAGGAAAACCGGTGATTTCCAGAGGAAACCGGAATTTTGAAAGCTATTTCATTAACGGAAGATACATCCGCAGCGCATTGATTGCCAAGGCCATCGAGGATGCGTACCATGGTTTCATGATGCAGCACAAGTATCCGTTCACCGTTCTTTTGCTGGAAATCGACGGAAGACTGGTCGACGTCAATGTGCATCCGAATAAAATGGAACTTCGCTTTTCCAATCAGGAAAAGCTGTATGAGAACATCATGAACGAGATCCATGCCGCTCTGAAAGACAGGGAGCTGATTACGAATGTATCGGTCGACTCCGCGCCTTCCCGGAATCAGGCGCCCGTCTATGACAAAAAACTGATACCGGAACCCTTTGAAGAAAACAGACTGGAAAAGATACGGGAAGCAGTAAAGAAAGACAGCCCGTATGAAAAAAAATATACACAGACCCAGAGGATCGCGGAGCCGGTTCGCTATCCGGAGATAAAACAGGCTTCCCTCTCGGATTATGATACCGGAGAGACCCGGCTTTTATCAAAGGAGGCCCGTCCGCAGCACCGGATCATCGGACAGCTTTTTGACACTTACTGGCTGGTGGAATTTCAGGATAAATTCTATATGATCGACCAGCATGCGGCGCATGAGAAGATCCTTTTTGAGCAGACCATGCAGGCGTACCGCTCAAAGGAATTCACGTCCCAGATGATCAGCCCTCCGATCCTTCTGACCCTGACCATGCAGGAAGAAGTACTTCTCAAACGCCACCTGGCGGATTTTGAGAAGCTCGGGTTTGTCATCGAGCCGTTCGGGGGAAAGGAGTACGCAGTCAGCGCACTTCCGGATAATCTGTACGGGCTGAACGGTCAGACACTGCTTCTGGAGCTGATTGACGGACTCGGAAGTCTTTCTGAAAATGATACGCCGGACATGGTGATTGAAAAGATCGCCAGCATGTCCTGCAAAGCAGCCGTGAAAGGCAATCAAAAGCTCTCCGGGCCGGAGGTCCGCAGATTGATCGACGATCTTCTGCAGCTGGAAAATCCGTATTTCTGCCCGCACGGAAGACCGGTGATCATTTCCATGACCAAATATGAAATAGAAAAAAAATTCAAGAGAATCGTATAGCTATGGATGAAAAGACGAAAACAAAGAAACCGCTGATTATCCTCGCCGGGCCGACTGCTGCCGGCAAGACGGATCTCTCCATCCGGCTGGCCGGGGCCGTTCACGGAGCGGTCATTTCCGCTGACTCCATGCAGGTCTACAAAGGAATGGATATCGGCTCTGCCAAGATTATGCCGGAAGAGATGCACGGGATTCCGCATTATCTGATCGACATCCTGAATCCGGATGAAGAATTCCACGTCGTGCGCTTTCAGAAACTGGCAAAAGCAGCCATGAAAGAAATCTATGCAAACGGTCAGATCCCCATCGTTGTCGGAGGCACCGGCTTTTATATTCAGGCACTGCTGTATGATATTGATTTTACCTCCCAGGATGAGGATACGGCTCTTCGCCGGGAATATGAGCGGATCGCAGAGGAAAAGGGCTGTGAATATCTGCATCAGATGCTGAAGCAGGAAGATCCCGTCTCTGCCGAAAAGATTCACCCGCACAATATCAAGCGCGTGATCCGCGCACTGGAATTCTGTAAGAAAAGCGGCATGCCGATCTCAGAACACAATGAAAAGGAACGTCAGAAGGAATCCCCCTATGATTTCCGGTATTTTGTTCTCACCGATGACCGGCAGAAACTGTACGAACGGATCGATCAGCGGGTCGACCGGATGCTTGCGGCGGGACTCTGTCAGGAGGTGGAAGCTCTCCGCCGGAAGGGGTATGACCGGAGCATGGTCTCCATGCAGGGACTGGGTTACAAAGAAATTCTTGCATGGCTGGACGGCGAAATCACATACGAAGAAGCCGTTTATATTCTGAAACGGGACACCAGGCACTTTGCCAAGCGGCAGCTGACCTGGTTCCGCAGGGAGCGGGATGTCATCTGGGTCAACCGGCCCGACTTTGAAAATGATGACGACCGTATCCTTCACTTTCTCTTAAAAGAGGTTGAAACTTTACAATCAGGAGGCTGTCAATGACAGATGAAATAATCAGACAACAATATCTCTCCATGGGAATCTCTTCCGAGGTGTATCATTATGGAGAACAGATCGAAAAGAATTTACAGGAACGATTCGCCCGGATCGACCGGACTGCGGAATACAATCAGATGAAGGTCATCGCGGCAATGCAGAAAAAGAGAGTCAGTGCCGAATGTTTCCAGTCGACGACCGGATACGGTTACAATGATTACGGAAGGGATACGCTGGAAGAGGTCTATGCGGAATGTTTCCACGGGGAGGCGGCTCTGGTCCGCCCTCAGATCACATGCGGGACGCACGCGCTGGCTCTGGCGCTGATGTCCAATCTGCGGCCCGGGGATGAACTGCTTTCACCGGCGGGAAAACCCTACGACACACTGGAAGAAGTCATCGGGATCCGCCCTTCGCGGGGCTCTCTGGCAGAATACGGAATCACCTACCGACAGGCGGATCTGATTGATCACCGGGATTTTGACTATGAAAAAATCCGCAGTCTGATCAATGAAAAAACAAAGCTTGTAACGATCCAGCGGTCAAAAGGATATGACACCAGACCTTCCTTCTCTGTAAAACAGATCGGAGAGCTGATTCATTTTGTAAAATCCGTGAAGCCGGATCTGATCTGCATGGTCGATAATTGCTACGGAGAATTTGTGGAAGAACAGGAACCGCTTGATGTCGGAGCAGACATGATCGTCGGTTCCCTGATTAAAAACCCCGGCGGAGGCCTGGCCCCCATCGGCGGCTATATCGTCGGGAAAAAGGAGTGTGTCGAAAACGCTGCTTTCCGTCTGACTTCCCCCGGCCTCGGGAAGGAAGTGGGCGCATCCCTCGGCGTTATTTCCTCTTTTTATCAGGGTCTCTTCCAGGCGCCGATGGTCGTCAGCGGGGCCTTAAAGGGGGCTATCTTTGCGGCAAATATTTATGAGCGTCTGGGATTCCCGGTCGTTCCTTCCGCAGATGAATCCAGACATGACATTATTCAGGCCGTCACTCTGGGAAGCGCAGAGGGCGTCATTGCTTTCTGCCGGGGCATTCAGGCGGCTGCTCCCGTGGACGCCTATGTTACCCCGGAGCCATGGGATATGCCGGGATATGACAGTCAGGTCATTATGGCAGCAGGCGCCTTCGTACAGGGTTCCTCCATTGAACTGAGCGCTGACGGGCCGATCAAGCCTCCCTATGCCGTTTATTTCCAGGGAGGACTTACCTGGTATCACGCGAAGCTCGGCATCCTGATGTCTCTGCAGAAGCTGATCGAGGCGGGCGTGGTGAGCAAAGAGAAGCTGATACTCTGATTCTTATCGCCTGAAACAAACAAATTTTTTAACAAAAACTTAAGATAATAATACAAAAAGTTCACTCGTTTTTTGTGTACAGGAAAAATGATTTATGTTATCATGATTAAGTGTCCGTCTGACAGAGAGAGTAGGAAGGACATACCATGAAAAATCATTTAACGATGAAAGAACTTCCCAGTCAGGACCGCCCCTATGAGAAGTGTATGCAGTACGGTCCCGGCGTTTTGTCGGATTCCGAACTGATCAGTGTGATTATCCGCACCGGCTCATCAGGCGAAAAAAGCACGGATCTTGCCGGCCGGATACTGTCGGCAGGG
The DNA here is from genome assembly GCA_946546945.1 of uncultured Lachnospiraceae bacterium. Classification (GTDB taxonomy): domain Bacteria; phylum Bacillota; class Clostridia; order Lachnospirales; family Lachnospiraceae; genus Eubacterium_I. Next base: position 23,423 of record CAMNOU010000011.1, on the reverse strand, counting down.
CCGGACGGACTGCTGAATCTGATCCGCATGAGTCTGGAGGATCTGATGAAGATTCACGGCGTCGGCCGGGTCAAGGCAGTCCAGTTAAAATGCGCGGGTGAGCTGGCAAAAAGGATCGCCTCCTGCAGGCGCGCGGCTGACTGTGTGATGGGAAATCCGAAAGATATCGCCATGTTTTATATGGAGCGTATGCGCCATGAGGAAAAAGAGAACCTGATCCTTGCCATGTTTGACCGGAAAAACATGCTGCTCGGCGATGAGCTGATTTCCCTCGGCACATCGAACGCGTCCCTGGTCACGCCGCAGGAGGTGTTCAAGACGGCTCTGAAAAATAAAGCAGAGTATATCGTCCTCCTGCACAATCATCCAAGCGGGATTCCGGAGCCGAGCGGCGAAGACATCCGGGTCACCGCCCGAATCAGAGAGTGCGGAGAACTGATTGGCATACCCCTGATGGATCACATTATTATCGGCGACAACTGTTACTTCAGTTTTCGCGAGCAGAACATACTGATGTGAAAGGATACTTGATATGGCAAATATTTACGGATTTGATCTGGGCACCTGCAATTTGAAATTCTATAACCGGCACGCGGACAAGATCGTGATGGAGAAAAACACCATTGCAGTTATTAACCGCAACCAGTTATACGCCTGCGGAGACAGAGCCTATGATATGTTTGAAAAAGCACCCGATTCGATCGAGGTATCTTTTCCGGTCTCAGGCGGAATGATCGCCGATTATGACCATCTTCAGGCACTGATCCAGGAACTCCTGGAAATCCATGCCAGAGGCCGCATCCGCGGATCGGAGTTTCTCGTTGCCGTCCCGACAGGGATTACGGAGGTGCAGAAGAGAGCATTCCATGATCTGTTTGCCAAAAGCCGTTTGAAGCCGAGGGCCGTTTTTCTGTGCGACAAACCCGTAGCGGCTGCTGCCGGGATGGGACTGGACGTTACCGGACCGTCAGGCTCGCTTGTCGTTGATATCGGCGCGGATACGACGGAGATTTCCGTTCTTTCCCTGGGAGGGCTGGTGCTCGGCACCATGCTGCACACCGGCGGAAACCGTCTGGATGAAGCGATCGCCGCGTACATCCGCAAACATTATAACCTGATGATCGGGAAAAAGAGCGCTTCCCAGCTGAAAGAAAGCATCGGCAGCGCATCCGGCATTCCGGCAAGGAAGAGCAGGGTAATCGGAAGAGATATTGTCAGTGGTCTTCCCGCACAGATGGACCTGGATGCGTCCGCTGTCTGTGAAGCCATCAAAGAACCCTTGTCCGCACTCTGCGATGAAGTGCGCAGCATCCTTGAGAATACTCCCCCTGAGATCGCGAAGGATATCATCCGTTCCGGCATCTATCTCACCGGAGGAGGCTCCCGTCTGCAGAGCATGGACAAGCTTCTGTCACAGACCGTCAGTATCCCGGTCAACACCTTTGATGAGCCGGAAACATCGGTTGTGAAAGGACTGAGCCTTATTGCGGCAGACAATAAGTTCAAGCATCTGGCCTACAGTTTGAATACCCGAATTTTCAGATAACAGAGGCATATGATTTATGAAACATAAAAAGAAAAACCGAATTCCCGCAAAATATATATTGCTGATCATGTCCGTATTCTGTCTCGTGATCATTATCGGAAGCTTTCGGAACGTGATTCCTTCCGCACAGGTCAATACAGCCATCGGTTATGTCATCATACCCATGCAGAAGGGGATCAATATCGTCGGATCCGCACTGACCGATCTGCGCGGCAGCTTTGAATCCAGAGAAAAACTTCAGCAGGAGAATCAGGAACTGCGGAAGGAACTTGCAGATGCGAGAGCAGAGCTGAACCAGGTCCAGTTCGATGAAAAAGAGCTTTCTTCACTGAAGGAGCTGTATGAAATGGATACGATGTATTCTGACTATGACAAAGTCGCTGCCCGCATTATCGGCAAAGATTCCGGGAACTGGTTTTCCTCTTTTCTGATCGACAAAGGCAGCCGGGACGGCATCACAGAAGGCATGAATGTCATCGCTGACGGCGGGCTGGCCGGTATTGTAACGGAAGCAGGACCCAATTATGCGTCTGTTCGTTCCGTGATCGACGATACCACCAATATCAGCTGTAAAGACCTGACCAACGACAATCTCTGCATTGTCAGCGGCAGCCTGAAGTCCATGAATGAGAGCGGTCTGATCAATTTCTCGGACCTTACCGATAAAGACAACACGACTTCACCGGGCAACCAGATCGTCACCTCCAACATCAGTGATCTGTATCTGGGCGGGATTCCTGTCGGATATATCACGGAAGTGAACGATGATCCGAATCATCTGACAAAATCCGGAAAAATCGCCACAATCGTTGATTTTGAACATATGGATAGGGTGTTTGTTATCCTTCAGACGAAGGCATCAGAAACGGAAAACAGGGGGGAGTAGATGATGAGGCGTAAACTGGTTATCGCAGCAGTGATCATTGTCTGCTTCCTTTTACAATGTACCGTATTTAAAGCCCTGAATATTGCGAATGTATCTCCGAATCTTCTGATCGTTGTGACAGCTGCATTCGGATTCATGCGCGGGAAGAAGGAAGGTCTGTTCACAGGTTTCTTCTGCGGACTTCTGATCGATCTGCTGTTTGGAGGCGTTCTCGGTTTTTACGCGCTGATCTATATGTTCATCGGCTATTTTAACGGCTTATTCAAGCGGATCTTTTTCCCGGACGATGTCCGGCTTCCGATCGTGCTGATTGCGCTGAGCGATTTCGGCTGCAATCTTCTGACATTTTTTATCTTGTTCTGGTTCAGAGGCCGGTTCAGTTTTGGTTATTACCTGCTCCATATCATTCTGCCGGAACTGGTCTATACTATGGTCATCTCTATCCTGCTTTATTTCATTTTGTTAAAGATCAATCAGAAGCTGGAAGAGATCGAGAAAAGGAGTGCGGCAAAATTTGTTTAATTATCTGAAAGAAGTGCTTATAAAGATTATAAAATCGCGTCTTTTTGTTCTCGGAATCGTCATGATTGTCGTATTCTTAATGATTGCGCAGCATTTGTTCACACTTCAGATCGTGAACGGGAAAGATTATCTGAACAATTATACGATGAGCATTGAGAAAGAGATTCTGATGGACGGTACCCGCGGCAATATCTATGACCGCAATGGGGTCCTGCTGGCGCACAATGAGCTTTCCTATACGATTTCACTGGAGGACAGCGGTACCTACGCGGACAACGATGAAAAAGCAGAGCTGCTGAATGAGGAAATCAGCCGGCTCATTGACATGATTGAAAAAAACGGGGACAGCGTCTTAAATACGCTCGATCTGTATATGGATCCGGCCACCGGCGAACTTCAGTTTACCGTTTCCGGCACAGCCCTGCAGGGATTCCGGCGCGATATCTTCGGCCGTGCATCGGTCGCCGACCTTCGCGTGAACCCGAAGCTCGGATACGATGAAGCCAAGGCAGAGCCGCAGCAGATCCTCTCTTATCTGATCGACCGTTTTTCCATTGATCAGGAAAAATACAGTCTGTACCGGTCCTACCAGATTGCCGCGATCCGCTATGCGCTTTCGCTGAATTCCTATCAGAAATATATCGCCACCGATATCGCGCATGATGTATCGGAAGTCACCGTGGCCATGATCGAAGAGCACAGCTATGAGCTGCAGGGCGTGGGAGTGCGCGAAGACACGAAAAGAGTATATGATATGCCGGAGTATTTCTCTCATATCATCGGTTATACCGGCAAGATCTCCGTCGATGAATACAATACGCTTTCCGCTCAGGATGATAGCTATACGCTGAACGATACCATCGGAAAAGCCGGCATCGAACAGGTGATGGAGCTGGATCTGCAGGGGACCAAGGGCCGCGAAACGGTCTATGTAAATAACGTAGGAAAAATCCTCGAAGTCAAAGATCAGACACAGCCGTCTGCCGGAAAAGACATTTACCTGTCTATCGATTCGACACTGCAGACTGCTGTCTATCATCTCCTGGAGCAGGAGCTGGCAGGCATCCTGCTTTCCAAGATTGCGAATACAAAAGAGCGGGATGACTACAGTCTGAATATCCCGATTTATATGGTATACAATGCACTGATCGAAAACGGGGTCATCTCGATTGATGATCTGGCTTCAGCGGATGGCGGTACGGTCTCTGCGGATGTCTATTCTGTTTTCGCGTCCTATAAGGAATCCGCCCTGGAAATGGTGGAGTCCTCGCTGTACAGCGATACTCCTTATCAGGATCAGGCAGATGACCTCAAAGACTATCATTCCTATATCGTTTCTTACCTGCAGAATATGGAGGTCTTTGATGCCGGCGCCGTAGATACATCGGATGAGACCTATCTGAACTGGCGGCAGGGGAAGGTTTCTGTCAAAGAGTATCTGATGCACGCCATCGATTCCTCGTGGGTCAATATCACAGAACTTGAGATCCCGGAACGATATGCCGACACGGAGGAAATCTATAAAGAACTGGTGGCCTATATTATGCAGCACCTGACTTCGGGCAGCGCATTTGACAAGATCATTTATAAATATCTGATCTACAGTGACCGGATCTCCGGCTCCTCGCTTTGTATGATCCTGTTTGAACAGGGCGTCTTACCGGAAGATGCAGAGACAGAAGCCGCTTTAAGAGACGGATCCAGGAGCGCCTATACGTTCCTGCGGCAGAAAATAAGCAATCTTGAACTGACGCCGGCCCAGCTGGCACTGGATCCCTGCACCGGTTCCTGTGTCATTATGGATCCCAACAACGGACAGCTTCTGGCTTGTGTTTCCTATCCCGGATATGATACGAACCGTCTCGCAAATTCCATGGATTCGGCTTACTTTAATCAGCTTCTTTCCGATGGATCCAAGCCGTTTTACAATAATGCGACACAGCAGACGACTGCACCGGGTTCCACTTACAAAATGCTGATCGCCGCAGCCGGGCTGACCGAGGGCGTCATCACAGAATCGACGGAAATTGTGGATACAGGTATCTTTGATCAGCTGGATTACAATCTGAAGTGCTGGATCTATCCTTCCAATCACGGAACAGAGACGGTTGTCAAGGCCATCCGGGATTCCTGCAACTATTTCTTCTGTGAGGTCGGCTACCGCCTCAGTCTGGTCGGCGAAAACTACAATGAACAGACCGGTCTTTCCCGGATCACAAAATATGCGGAGGAATTCGGATTCGCAGATAAGACCAATATTGAGATCTCAGAGGGCAATTCCAAGATTGCAGACGAATACCCTGTCAGCGCATCGATCGGACAGAGTAATAACAACTTTACCACCGTGCAGCTCTGCAGATATGTCGCAGCGATCGCCAATCAGGGAACCGTCTATGATCTGACCCTTCTCGACAAGATGACCGATTCCGACGGAAACGTCCTGGAAACCTACCAGCCGCAGGTCCGGAACACGATCACCGACCTTTCCCCGCGCACCTGGTCTCTGATTAAGACCGGCATGCGCCAGGTAGTAGAAGAGCACAAGCAATTTGACGACCTGCAGACACCGCTTGCCGGGAAGACCGGTACCGCGCAGGAATCCGAGGACCGTCCGAACCATGCTTTATTCGTCGGTTTTGCACCGAACGACCAGCCGCAGATTGCTGTCGCGACCAGGATCGCGTACGGTTATACATCCTCAAATGCCTGTGATTTTATTGATACTGTGATGAAATATTATTTTGGTCAGGAATCGCCGGAGACGCTTTTGAATCAGAGAGCGGCAGATGTAGGAGATTCTTCCAACGGGTTTGCGGATTAGTTTATTCGGAGGATTATACATTGTTAAAAAAATACAGATTAAGAGACTATCGGTTTCGTCTGGTCGCCTATGTCGTCCTGCTTTGCATCATCGGAATCCTTGTGATCGGCAGTGCCAGGCAGGACGTCCAGGGCAAGCAGATCATGGGACTTATCGCCGGTCTGGCTGTGATGACTGTGGTATCATTGATTGACTATACCTCCATATTGAAATTCAGGCGCATTTTCTATCTGATGACAGTCGTTCTTCTCGGGCTTGTCCTGGTCCCCGGAGTGGGAAAGGAAGTCAACGCTGCGACAAGATGGATTGAGATCGCGGGATTTCAGTTTCAGCCGTCCGAGTTCTGCAAAATACTGATCATCATCTTTTTTGCAGCCTTTTTCATGCGGTACCGGGAAAAACTGAATACGGTATGGACCCTGTTTTTATCTATTCTTTTCATTGGCATTCCGCTCGGATTGATTCTTCTGGAGCCGGACCTGTCCACTTCGATTATTTTTGCACTGATTTTCGCGGTCATGATCTTCGTGGCGGGATTGAGCTATAAAATTGTTGCCACACTGCTGGCAATCGGCATCCCGGTCAGTATTATCGGGTTTATCATGATGCTCCGGGAGTCTGTGCCTTTCCTTCAGCCTTATCAGTACGGACGAATCCTTGCCTGGAAGTACCCGGACAAATTCCCCGATCTGGCCAGACAGCAGCAGAATTCCATCATCGCGATCGGATCCGGACAGCTTTGGGGGAAGGGACTGGATAATACATCCATCACTTCGCTGAAAAACGGAAACTTTATTTCCGAGCCTCAGACAGACTTTATTTTTACCATTGTCGGAGAAGAGCTCGGCTTTGTCGGATCTATCGTCATTCTGATTCTGGTCATCCTGATCGTGATCGAATGCATATTGATCGCAAAGAATGCAAAGGATCTCGGCGGAAGGCTGATCTGCTGCGGGATGGCCGCACTGATCGGTTTTCAGTCCTTTATCAATATCAGTGTTACCACAGGACTGATTCCCAATACGGGACTGCCGCTCCCCTTCGTCAGCTATGGACTGACTTCCCTGATCAGTCTGTACATCGGGATCGGCATGGTATTAAATGTGGGGCTCCAGACCACAAAATACAGAAAAGAGGACATCGTATGAAAAGAAGATTACTGTTAACTGTTTTGATTCCGGCTGCTCTGACGGGGCTTATGCTCATGGCCGGATGCGGCGGCAGCAGAGAAGATGTGCCCATGGCCTATCAGATCTATGACACGACCGATACCTATATCGAAGATCTGAAAGAGGATGACGGAACAGAAGCCGCCTTTTTCTCCAGGGATCTGTGTGTCGGCGGGCAGGAGAATACCGTGTCTGAAGATCTTCCGGATGAAAATGTTGAGACTGCGGCTGTCTTCTGTATCGATGACAAAAAGGTTTCCTATGCCAAAAACATCTATGAAAAAAGATACCCTGCAAGTACGACAAAAATCCTTACGGCGCTTCTTGCCTTAAAATACGGCAATCCCGATACCATCCTGACCGTATCGGATACAGCCATAGATTCCCTCCATCCCGCATCATCGGTCTGCGGTCTGAAAAAGGGAGACAAGATCCGCATGGAGGATGCTCTGTACGGACTGATGCTTCCAAGCGGCAACGATGCGGCGAATGTGATCGCAGAAGGGATCTCCGGCAGCATAGAGGCATTTGCAGACCTTATGAACAGGGAAGCCTATGCGCTCGGCGCCACGGATTCCCACTTTGTGAACCCCAGCGGCCTGCATGATGATAACCACTATACCACCGCCTATGATCTCTATCTGCTGTTCAATGCGGCCCTTCAGAACGAGGATTTTGTAAAACTGATCTCGACAAAATCCTATAAGGTATCCTATGAGAACCAGGCGGGTGAAAACATCGTGACTACCTGGAATAACACGAACTGGTATCTGACAGGCACGCAGCCGGAGCCCGACGGAATCACCGTCATCGGCGGGAAAACAGGAACCACGGATGAAGCCGGCAATTGCCTGGTTCTGTACAGCAGGAGCCAGAACGAAGAGCCGGTCATCTCGGTCGTATTAAAAGGAAAATCCAAGAAATCCCTTTACAGCTTCATGAGTTCTATGCTGGCAGAGTATACAAAAGAATAAGTGCTTTTTAGAATTTTACGGTTGTTTTTTACAGGGGGATATAATATAATTGATTTATATAGAAAAAGAACTGCAGCAAAGAAGCAGAAGATGCAGTTTGAGTGTAGGAGGAAAAGACAATGGTTGAAATTATTGCCGGCGAAAAAGGTAAGGGGAAGACAAAATATCTGTTGGATATGGTAAATACGTCTGTTGCGGAAGCTACCGGAAATATTGTATACCTTGATAAAAGCCAGAAGCATATGCATGAATTGTCAAATAAAGTACGTTTGATCAATGTGATGGATTACCCGATCACAAATTCCGATGAATTCATCGGATTTATCTGCGGAATTGTTTCCCAGGACTATGATCTTCAGGAGATGTATCTCGACAGCTTCCTTACGATCGCAAACCTTGCGGATGATCAGATTGATCATGTTATCACAAAGCTTGATGAGATCAGTAAGAAGTATGAAGTAAAGTTTGTTATCAGCTTATCCAAAAACGAGGCTGATCTGCCTGAGTCGGCAAAAGCAAGAATATTGCATGCCTTATAATTTTCGAAAATTCAGGTGTCTTAAGGTTTCTTAAGACACCTTTTTTAATCATATTCAGGAACGCCCCGGCGTCATTCCTTTTTTAGCTTTTCATTCTCATCTGCCGGAATGCGCTGATCGTATACAGACCGCTGATCCCGATCAGGGCTTCCGCCGTGCGGGAAAGCCAGGTCATATTTCCGAACAGGAACGAGATCAGATCAAAGCGGAAAAATCCGATCAGTCCCCAGTTGAAAGCCCCGGCAATTACGATTGCAAACAGGACTTTATCCAAAATCCCTCTGTTCATACTGAAAATGCTCCTTGTATTTTCAGTATATCCGCGGATGAACAATCTATTCAGAAAGACTGAACATTTTTATGAAAAAAAAGAAAAATGAGACGATTATCCGGTACAGAAAACCGGTTCATATTAATATAGGTATTATTGTATTTGCATTTGTACTTATCTATTTTCTGATTTATCTGATTAACTTTCTTACAGATAAGCACATTTCCATCTATGAAGTGCAAAAAGGACAGATTATGAAGACCACGTATTATACCGGTCTTGTTCTGCGCTCGGAAAATGTAACATACTCTGATACATCAGGAAACATCAATTATTATAAAAAAGAGAGCGATAAGGCGGGACACAGCGATCTGATCTGTTCCATCGACAGAGACGGCTCTATTTCACAGGAAATCACCGCAGCCGGTCTCGACGGGACAGCTTTATCAAAGGAGGAGCTTTCCGGCATCCAGGGGATCATTAATGATTATACGGCTTCTCAGTCTGATATACAGTTTTATAATGTGTATTCCTTCAAAGAGAACGTCAATGCAAATGTGCAGGAGAATCTGTATCAGTCGGCCCTGAATCAGCTGACAGAGCAGACGGATTCGGCGATCTCCAACAATACCTTCTCCTTTGTGAGGGCCAGTGATGACGGCATTCTGGCCTTTTATACGGACGGGTATGAGGATGTGACCCCGGATTCTTTTACAGCGGATATGTATAACCCGTCCTCCTATATCAAAAACAATCTCAAAAGCAACCTTGCCGTATCATCCGGTCAGGCCTTATATAAAACCATTACGGATGAAAACTGGTATATCCTGATTCCTCTGAATGCGGAACAGGTGCAGCAGTATCAGCAGGAGATGGATGACGGTTCGGATTCTTTTATTATTAACGTGATCTTTAAAAAAGATAACTGCAGAAGCTACGCAACGGCCTCTTTAAAGAATTATGACGGGCAGGATTTTATTCAGCTGAACTTAAACAGCTCGATGATCCGCTATATTTCCGACCGTTACCTGGAGGTTGAACTGGGTTCGGCCGACCATGAGGGCCTGAAGATTCCGAATTCCGCCGTGACCAGCAAGGATTTCCTGTTAATTCCGGAGGATTACATCAGCCAGGGCGACAATTCTTCGTCCAGGGGAGTCTTAAAGGTTGATCCGGATAAAAAAGGAGATAATTCTGTGGAATTTGTCAGCACCGATATCTATTATACAGATTCGGAAACCGGATTCTGCTATGTGAATGCAGCGGATATTCAGCCCGGCGACCAGATCCAGAAACCGGATTCTTCCGACCGGTATGAAGTGTCGGAAACCGGAACGAAGGAAGGCGTCTATAACATGAATAAAGGATATGCCGTATTCCGGATCATTGAGCCAATTACATCAAATGAAGAATATACGATCATTCAGACCGGTACACGCTACGGCCTGGCTCTGTATGACCGGATCGCCCTGGATGGCAGCGCCGTTTCAGAAGGCGAATTTGCAAATTAGGAGGTAGTTAGAATGGTAAAGGAAAATCTAGAGGACGTAGAAGCCAGGATCTGCGCCGCCTGCGCGCGGGCGGGCAGAGACAGAAGTGAAGTGACTCTGATCGCCGTAAGCAAAACGAAACCGGTTCCCATGCTGGAGGAAGCGTATGCCTGCGGTATCCGGGACTTCGGCGAAAACAAGGTGCAGGAGATGATGGACAAGTATGACGTCATGCCGTCTGATATACGCTGGCACATGATCGGACACCTGCAGCGCAATAAGGTAAAATATCTGATCGGAAAAACTGCGCTGATCCATTCCGTCGACTCCATCCGTCTGGCTTCACAGATCAGTGAGCAGTCGGTTAAGCAGAATGTGACCACTGATATCCTGATTGAAGTAAACATAGCAGGTGAAGAAACCAAATTCGGCACCTCGCGGGAAGAGGCTGCCGCACTGGTCGAGGAAGCCGCAAAGCTTCCGAATATTCGCATCTGCGGCCTGATGACGATTGCTCCTTATGTAGACGATCCGGAAGAAAACCGCGCATATTTTCGGCAAATAAAAGAATTATCTGTTGACATAGACAGCAAAAAATTGGATAATGTACATATGTGGATTCTATCCATGGGCATGACAGGCGACTATGAAGTCGCGATTGAAGAAGGCGCGACCATGGTTCGCGTCGGCACCGGAATATTCGGAGAGCGCAATTACGGTGTATGACACCAGACGATACCGAGATTGAATACAAAGATAGGAGAAAATCAATTATGGGAATGATGGATAAATTTTTAAATGCCATGCGTTTGAATTCTGAAGAAGACGAAGATGAATTTTATGAAGATGACTTCATTGATGATGAGGATGATTATGAAGCTCCGAAAAGAAGTTTCCGCCGTGACCGGCAGGAGAAGAGGGCAGAAGAGAGACCTGAGCCCAGATATTCTGCGCCGAAGGAGCAGCCGAAACCGGTATCCAGAAGTACTGTTTCCACAAATAAAGTAACCCCCATCCGTTCGTCCAGAAGATCGCAGGGCGGTCCGACCGCTATGGAGGTCTGTGTGATCAAACCGACTTCCGTAGAAGATGCGAGAGAAATCACGGAGACTCTCCTGGCAAACAGAACGGTTGTCATCAATGTCGAGGGGCTTGACCTTGAGATCGCTCAGCGGATTATTGACTTTACATCCGGTTCCTGTTTCGCGATTGACGGAAATCTGCAGAAGATTTCAAATTATATCTTCATCGTAACTCCGTCCAATGTAGACATTTCCGGAGATTTCCAGAATATCATGGGGGCTTTTGATTCCTCCTCGATCCAGACAGATATTTAAACAAACGAACCACTAAGCCAGTCTCCTGAGATAACAGCTGACTGGCTTTTCTCTTATGCAGCCCAGAGGTAACTAAGATTTATGAAAAACGCAAACTACGCAAAACGAAGCATCCTTACCGGTGTGATTGCCTTCGTTCTGCTTGTCCTTTTCGATCAGTTTACAAAAAAACTGGCCGTGCTGAATCTGAAAGGCAGGGATCCCGTTATCCTGATCAGAAATGTCTTTCAATTATTTTATCTGGAAAATCATGGGGCAGCTTTCGGTATTCTTCAGGGAAAAAGAATTATTTTTCTCATAATTACCATTGTGATCCTCATCCTGATCATTTATTGTTATCTGAAGCTTCCTTTTAACAGGAAATGCCGCCTTTTACGTGTTTTTATGGTTCTGATTGCGGCCGGAGCAGTGGGAAACGCCATTGACCGCGCTTCACAGCAATATGTGGTGGACTTCTTTTATTTTAACCTGATTAATTTCCCGGTCTTCAATGTGGCGGATATCTATGTCACATGTTCGACCATTTTACTGGTCCTCACCATTTTGTTCCGATTCAGGGATGACGATGTGAATGAACTGTTAAAAAGTCTGTCTCTGAAGAAGCACCGGGATACAGAAAGAAACGAAAATGAAACAGGAATTTGAAATCAGCAGTGAAGAATTCGCGGGCCAGCGGATTGACAAATGTCTCGCCGGAATCTATAAAGAACAGTCCCGTTCCTTTTTCCAGAAACTGATTAAGGGCGGAAACGTAACGGTGAACGGACAGATCGTCCCTAAAAACAGCTTTGTCGTCGAATACGGGGATCTGATCTGTGCCGATATTCCGGAAGCGGAGTCTGTATCGATTCTTCCGGAGAATATTCCCCTGGACATCCTGTATGAGGACGAGGACCTGCTTGTCGTCAATAAACCGAAAGGCATGGTCGTACATCCCTCAGCAGGGCATTACAGCGGCACACTGGTCAATGCCATCATGTATCACTGCGCAGACAGTCTTTCGGGCATTAACGGCGAGATCCGTCCGGGAATCGTGCACCGGATCGACATGAACACCACAGGTTCCCTGATTGTATGCAAAAATGATAAAGCACACATTCAGATTGCCGAACAGATCAAAGAACATTCTGTTACGCGCCTGTACCGCGGCATTGTCTGCGGAAATGTTCCGGATGATGCGGGAACTATTGAAGGCCCCATCGGCCGTCATCCGACACAGCGCAAGAAAATGGCTGTCAATCACACAAACGGAAAGCCGGCGGTCACACATTACCGTGTACTGAAGCGGTTCGGTAAATATACTTATATGGAATTTCAGCTGGAGACCGGCCGTACGCACCAGATACGCGTCCATATGGCCAGTATCGGGCATCCTTTGCTTGGAGACGACCTTTACGGCGGGTGCCCCCGTGATAAGGCTGTAAAAGGCCTTCAGGGACAGACACTGCATGCCATGACGATCGGATTTATTCATCCGTCCACCCGTGAATATCTGGAGATATCGGCTCCGCTGCCAAATTATTTTGACAATTTGCTGAACAGCATTTGAAATTCTGAATATTATGTGTTAAAATTTGATTGTAAAAACATTTATTCGTTTTTACCTGAGGCTTATAATCAGCAATACCAATTCTCGGAATAAAAACCGAACATATGGAAAGGGGTGTACGGCATGAAAAAATTTGTGATCGCAATCGGCAGGGAATACGGAAGCGGCGGAAAAGAAATCGGTGAAAAACTATCGGAAAAACTGAATGTAAAATGCTACGATAAAGAGCTGATCACGCTTGCAGCTCAGGAAGGCGATTTTTGTGAAGAAGTTGTAGAATACAATGACGAACGGCGTACGGGCAATCTTCTTTATAATACAGCTGTAGACAACGGCAATTACGGTTATGTGAACCAATATACCATACTTCCTTTAAATCACCGCGTTTTCCTTGCTCAGTTTGAAGCAATTCGAAAACTGGCGCTCAAAGAATCCTGTATCATCGTAGGAAGATGCGCTGATTACGCGCTGGCCGGCCAGGCAGACTGCATCAGTGTCTTTATCCATGCATCTGATATGGACTTCCGCAAAGAACGTGTTAAAACCTATGTTGATAAACCCTTTAAAGATGACCGGAAGCTTGTTGATTTCATCAACAAGACCGACAAAAAACGTGCGAATTATTACAATTATTTCTCGAATAAACGCTGGGGAGATTCCAGAAGTTATGATCTGAGCATTGACAGTTCCAGACTTGGAATCGATCAGACGGTAGATCTGATTATTGAGTATCTGAAGCTTCGTACACAGGAAGGCTGATTATAAGGAATATACCGGGTAAAGAGTTAAAAAAACGATATTGTGATGCGGGTCCCTGCCAAACTATTCGTTAAAGCTGTCTTTTGCGAATAGTTTGGCAGGGGCCCTTTCTCATCCTTTTTCTGTCAGATCTCGTCAGAATCCAGAACAATGGTAAAAGGTCCGTCATTCAACAGTTCTACTTTCATATCCGCACCGAAGATTCCTCTCTGCACAACGGGTACCTGTTTTTTACATTCCGCGATGATATATTCGTAAAGCTCACTGGCTGCATCCGGTTTGCCCGCGCGAGTAAACGACGGCCGGTTTCCTTTTTTACAGTCTGCATATAACGTAAACTGTGAAATCAAAAGAAGCTGTCCGTCAACATCTTTTAATGCCAGATTTGTTTTTCCGTTTTCATCCTCAAAAATCCTTAAGCCGATCAGTTTCCGGATCATTTTGTCTGCAACCGACCTGTCATCGGCATCCGATACGCCAATCAGAACCAGGAATCCTTTTTGAATACTTCCGATTACATTTTGATCTACGGTGACCGATGCATGTCTGACTCTTTGAATTACAAATTTCATATTCCTGTCTATCTCCTGTAACCTTTTTACTCTTTTCCATATTACCACAAAGATGCCGCTGCATCTATGATTTTTCAACCATTAGCGCAGCGGCATCATCGTTAATTTTTAGAATTTATGAAAGGATCTATTCCTCTGCGGAAAGAGAAACCGGTGTATTTCCTTCAAACTGGAAGTACTGGATATCAGCGATCTTCTTTCCATTCTCCCATACAAAGTCGCCCTGAAGGCCGTGAATGGTAGGTGAATTGGAGAACCACTCTGCGATTGCCTGTTTTTCAGCTTCTGCATTGGCAGGATCGCCTGTGATATGCAGTTCTTCGAAGCACTGCTTGATTGCCATCATGGAATCATAGAAATCCGGTACCGGATTGGATGTCGGAGCAGAACCAAACTCTTTTGTATAAGCCTCAACGAGCTTATTCCACTCTTCTCCGTCATAATTCGGATCCAGTTTGTTCCAGATATAAGTTCCGTCCAGAGCATCTGCTCCTGCTACACCAATGTAGTTGTCAGAGAATGCAGAGAATCCGCAGGTGATTCTTCTTCCTTCGTCAACACCGCGGCTGCGAAGCTCCATAACGACCTTCGCGTTCTCATCAGCTCTTAATACAGAAATATATCCGTCCGCGTTATAGTTTAATGCCTGAACAGCTGCAGGACCGCAGTCAAGTGTGTCTGTCTCAACTTCAACAACACCCTTTACTTCTACATCCAGAGTCGGCAGGAACTCTTCCAGAAGCTCTGTTGTTGCAACCTGAGAGGAATCAGACGGGCATGTGAAGATAACAACACTCTTGATGTCCGGATTCAGACCGATCCATTTCTCAGCTGCAATGGTGTCACCCTCTTCTGAGTCAGTCATATATGCGATCGCATACGGCTCATAATTCTCACGGGCTTCCTGATAGGAATATGCCGCGATATTCGGAACCTTTGCATCATAGATCATCTGACCGGCAACTTCTCCGCCCGGAGCATCCATAGGTCCTAAAACAACGAGGGAATCATCCACTACCTGTGACAGACAGCTGGCTACTTCAGCAGTATCAAACTTGGTGTCGTAGATATCTACCGATACCGGTACTCCTTCGATACCACCCTGCTCATTGATCATCTCTGCAGCGTACTCAGCAGCCCAGGAAGCAGGCTTTCCTACGAAAGCGATTGCGCCTGTAACGGCAGACAGAACAGGAATATTCCATTCATCTACAGCTACTTCTCCGCCGACTTCTGCAGTTTTGCTGCTCTCTTCAGCTGCACTCGTCTTGTCATCTGCCGCATTATTGCCGCCTGCAGATGAACTGCTGTTTCCGCATGCTGTCATTGAAGCTGCCATGGCAGCAACCAGTGCAATTGAAACCAATCTCTTTTTCATTTTTTTCCTCCTTTTTAACACATGTGTTTTATATTAATTTTCATTAATATCACTTGTTATGCAATCTTTTTCTGACGGACAAAAACATTTTTCAGTTTTTTCAGCATGTTTCTGGTGACAAGTCCCTCCGGGAATGCCATCAGAACAACGATCAGAATGATACCGTAAATAATCTGTGCGTAGATGGATAAACTGCTGGGGATCCACTTATTCAGACCCCAGAGGATCGGAACAGATATGATCATACCAAACTGAGTATAACGGCCTCCGACAAACATCATGGTCATGATATTCAGGAGCATGGAAAAGCCAAATGTCTCAGGATAAACTACTCTCATCTGGAACGCATAGATGCAGCCTCCGATTCCCGCGATGACCGATGACATGGTCAGCCCGAGAATTGTCATCCATTTCACATTGATGCCAAGTGTTCTGGCCATATCCGGATCTGTCTCAATGCTCTCAAAGGCACGTCCGAATCTGGACTTTTCAAATCTCCATAAAAAGACTCCGATCGCCACAACGCAGATGATGGAATACAGTACCAGATGATCTACTTTCTTGATTCCGCTGATACCGCGCGCACCTCCGAGAAACGGAATATTTCGCACAACGGACTGTATGATAAAGATCAATGCCATCGAGGATACTGCTGTGACGATACCCTTCGTCCTGGAAAATCCGAGGGCCGGCAGGAATCCCAGCAGTCCCGATATAATGATGGAACCGATAATGCAGAACCAGAACGGCAGGCCAAAGTTCTTGGATACAAATGCCGTGAAATATCCGCCGATACACATACAGTAAACCGTACCATTATAGAGAAGACCGGCTTTAAACGGAACATATGCAGCCCATGTCAGAATCAGGTATACACATATAAAAACTAAAAAATAGGATGCTTGTGTTGACATTTATTCCCCTCCTCTCTATTTTGCTGCGCCAAACAGTCCGTTTGGCCTCCAGATAATGATGCCCATCATAAAGCCGTAGAAGATCACTTCTGTCCAGCTTCCCGGCAGATAAGCAAGGGCCAGTGTCTCTACCAGTCCCATCATCAGACAGGAAAGCAGTCCGCCCTTTAAGTTGCCCATACCGGCAAAAAGCATCAGCACTACGGATTTGGTCGCGTAATTGTCTCCGAGGGAAGGCCCGTTCGTTCCAATCGTCATGATCAGCATCAGTGAGATAAACGCGGAAAGAATGCCGGCAATCGAGAATCCGATAATACCGGTGCGTCCGAAAGGAATTCCCAGCATTCTGGATACTCTCAGGTTTCCGGCCATCGCTCTCATGGCACGTCCCTGCTGTGTGTGATACATAAAACGCATTAAGATGATCGCAACAACAACCGCCAGGACCAGTGTAATGACATTGGCCAGTGACAATTTGATCAGTCCGACACTCAGTGTCACGCCGCCCCCGCGCATTTTCTCCGGGAAAGCAAAGTTACCGCCATTATTGACGAACTGTGACATGATTTCCGTACAGATAATGCCGACACCCATGGCCAGTACGATTGTTTCCAACGTAGCTCCGCGCTTGCACAAAGGTCTGAACAGAGGCTCCGTGGCTGCTGTCAGCCCGGTACCGACGATAAACATTACGATAATTGCAAGTATAACATTTTCATTTGAATGATTTAATACGATCCAGCCGACAGCCATCGTTATCATACATATATTGGCATAACCCTGATGTACGATATCACGCACAAGCACCATGACATTCATGCCAAGTACCAGAAGCGCGTAGATCGCTCCGGTGGCAAGACCGCTGATAATCTGAGCAACTAATCCCTGCATGCTTCTTTCTCTCCTTTCCTGCTACTCTCCGCCCAGATATGCACTGATTACTTTCGGGTCGCTGGCCAGATCCGCGGAGCGGCCATTCATGACGGTTTCTCCCATATCAAGTACATATCCTCTGTCTGAATACTGAAGAGACTTTCTCGCATTCTGTTCGGACAACAGGATCGTAAGCCCTTCCTCTTTTAATTCCACAAGAATCTTAAAGATTTTATCTACGTATGCGGGAGACAGGGCCAGTGAGGGCTCGTCCAGAAGCACAAGCTTCGGATCCCCGATGATTGCCCGGCTGATTGCCAGCATCTGCTGCTCTCCTCCCGAGAGAGTCCCTGCTTTCTGTTCTCTTCTGTCATAGAGAATCGGAAAACGGTCATAAATCTTCTGAATATTCTTTGCAAAAGCAGGTGCGTTATGGAAGGTTCCAAGCTGAAGATTCTCCAGAACTGTCAGATTGGAAAGCATTCCTCTTCCCTCCGGCACAACGGAAATCCCGTATTTGACGATTTTGTCGGTCGGATGATTTGTGATATCCTTTCCGCAGAAAATGACATTACCGTTTTTCGCCTTCTGCAGTCCCAGAATACAGTTCAGGAGGGTGGATTTACCAGCTCCGTTCGCCCCGATCAGAGCAACGATTTCTCCCTTGTTTACCTCCAGGTCCACTTTTTTGATAGCACAAATTGGACCATAAAACACTTGCAGATCTTTGATTTTTAACATATTAGTCTGTTCCAAGATATGCCTCCACTACTTTCGGATCTTTCTGAACATCTTCCGGAAGTCCCTCCGCGATTTTGACACCAAACTCAATTGCGGTGACAACATCAGACGCTCTGGTTACCAGTTTCACATCGTGGGCGATCAGCATAATTGTCGTTCCCCTCGATTTAATATTTCGGATGATTTCTTCCATGAATGCGGATTCCTCCGCTCCCATGCCTGCCGTCGGCTCATCCAGAAGCAGAAGTTTCGGCTCCATTCCGAGCGCACGCGCGATCTGCAAAAGATGCTGATCCGCCCATGCAATATCGCCGGCCCAGCGGTCATAAGACTTTTCAAGTCCGACGAATTTCAGGTTTTCCATTGCGATTTCTTCAATTCGCTTCTCCTGTTTTGACTTCATAAACGGAGCATGAAAAAATGTACCACCCAGATCCGCTTTGGTCTTTGAATACAGCCCGGACATTGCGTTATCCAGAACAGTCATGCGGGGCATGATCTTTGGTGTCTGAAAAGTTCTGCTGATTCCAAGCTTTGCGATTTCATGAGCGGGCATACCTGTGATGTCTTTTCCATCAAAATAGATTTTGCCTGCTGTCGGCGGAAAAACGCCGGTAATCACATTGTAGGTCGTTGTCTTTCCGGAACCATTCGGACCGATCAGGCCATGCGTGGTTCCTTCTTTTACATCCAGATCAAGATCGATCAATGCTTTTACTCCGCCGAAGCTTTTGCTCATCTTCTCTGTCACAAGGATTCCCATAAGCTCCCTCCCCTCTTTCTTTTCACAGTACACTACTGTACCCTTTTGTTCCAGTTTACCGACCCTGCGTGTGACGTACACGAAATCATTGTGAAATTTTTGTGAAATAAAAAGGAATCCGTATTCTTTTCGAATACAGATCCCTTTTTACTGTGCTTCCGGAAAGCGGAACCAGAACCAGCCGCCATACCCGTTCGGGCTTTTTACTCCGTAGGAAAGATTATGAAGCTCTGCAATTTCTTTCACAATAGAAAGGCCCACGCCGGCTCCTGCCGAGTCTTTTCCATATGGATTTACCATATAATATCTTGTCCAGATCAGGTGCAGTTTATCCTCCGGAATGCCATCTCCGTGATCAATGATATCCAGAAGAATGTTTCCGTCTTTTCGCCGAACATGTATTTCAATCGGATCTTTGCCGTATTTCATGGCATTTGACAAAAGATTTGTCAAAATTTGTTCGATCCGGCTGTAATCTGCTTCAATCTGGCAATCCTTCTCCAGAAAGGCCTGAAACTCATGTCCGTCCTGGTCACAGACACGGATCCGTTCCAATATGGTGCTCACCTGACGGTCCAGCATATATTTTTCAAAATGCAGTTCTGCGGTGCCGGACTGCAGCTTCGACAGATCCAGGGTTGCAGTGATGAATGCGGATAAGTTGTCCGACTGCTGGATGATGACAGATAGATGCTCGTTTCTCTTCTCCCTGTTCTCGCCGGATATGGTCTGAATCATCTCCGCATAGGCCTTGATCATCGTCAGCGGAGTCCGCATATCGTGGGAAAGGCTGGCAATCATATCGCGGCGCATCTGCTCATAACTGGCGAATTGCTCCACGGACTGATTCAGAACATCTGAAAGTGTATCGATTTCTTTATAGCTTCCTTTGGGGAAAACAACACTGTAATCTCCCTTTGAAAGGGAGGCCGCTCTTTTTGTAATCTCTTCAATCGGCTTCAGATAGATTTTTGAGACGAACCAGCAGACAAAAAAAGCCGCCGCCATGATCACCAGTCCGACCTTGATCAGCAAATAGACCTGACGCTTCATCTTCTCAATCATGTTCTGCGTATTTTTTGTAATCAGCAGGATTTCCTTATTCCCGTCCCAGTTTGCGAGGACCTGTCCGTACAGCACCCACTGAACCTGCTCCGGGTCTTCCTGCAGCGACACAAAATATCCGGTCTCTGAGGCATTCAGCAGACGGCTGACCGTCGATGCGTCACAGGTAATGTCCGGCCAGTGTATATAGAAACTCAGATCATTCGTATCGATCAGTATTTTCCCGTCCTCCATCATCGTCCGTACCCGGTACTCTCCGGAATTGATCACCGTACGGATGGAGCTCATATATGCATTGGAACTGTACACGGCAGAAATCGACTGTGCAGTGCTCTTCAGATCATCTTCCAGATCACGGAACATCTGTTTTCGCAGCGAACAGGTCTGTACGATGATGAAGGAAAGAACAATTCCCAGAATCGTGATCAGGAAAATCGAAAACAGCTTCATGTGCAGACCATGCAGTTCTATCTTCCATTTGTTTATCCGTTCTTTACTCTGCATCAAACTTGTATCCTATTCCTCTGACTGTCACAATATAATCCCTGCATTCCCCCAGCGAATGACGGAGCATCTTGATATGGGTATCTACCGTACGCCCGTCCCCCGCGTAATCATATCCCCACACTCTGTTCAGCAGCTGATCGCGGGAAAACACGATCTGCGGATTGGAAGCCATAAAACTTAAAAGCTCAAACTCTTTTCTGGTCATATTCTTTAATTCCCTGTTATCCGCAAAAACCTGATGCTTTTCCAGATCGATTCTCAGCTTCCCGCTTTCAAGGCACTTGATTTTCTCCGGTTTCCGGTCATTCCGGTTCTCATTGCGGGATAGAACAACAGCTACGCGGGCCATTAATTCCCGGGGTGAAAACGGTTTGATAACATAATCGTCAATTCCCAAACGAAATCCGTACAGCTTATCATACTCTTCTCCCCTTGCAGATAAAATAATCGCGGGAATGGTCTTTATTTTCTTTATTTTTTCATAAGCAGTGAATCCGTCGATGCCGGGCATCATGAGGTCCATGATGATGACATCGAAGTCCTCCTGCTCACAAAGAGAAATCGCCTCCTTCCCGTTGGCAGCTTCTCTCACCTCATATCCTTCAAAATTGGCGTACTCACGAATGACCTCGCGGATCATAGCTTCATCATCTACAATCAGTATTCTGGACATCGTTTCATCCTCCCAGTATTGGTAATTAGCAGCAATATTGATATATTTTAGCATAAAACAGAGTTATGGACAAGAAAATGTAAACGTGTTATCCTGTAATCTATAAACAGGAAAGAAGGAACACAAATGATCCGCAGTATTGTGATGCATCAATTGGATTATAATTATATAGCCGCGTCTGAAGAATGGTATTACAGATGTCATGGTCCCCAGATTGCCAGACGGTATGGCCCCTGGCTGGCAAGATTTGAGAGTTATCGTCCCGTGCCTGTGCCGGATGATATACCTGGAGATAAATTGGGGTATACAAATTGGCTGACGACGGTCGGATTCTGGCACAGTCTTCCAAAAGAAGGTCCTATGGGAGAGATGGCCATGTCCTCTCCTCAGGTAAATGCAAAAAATTTCAGCGCCTTTTTACCGGCTCAGTGTGAAGATGATTTTAAGGGGCGTTTCTATTCACCGGAGGAAAAAGCATGTCTCAGGCTGGTTATGCTTTGGCAGTACCCTGTGGATGCCGATCCCGCAGAGTCGGACCTCCACTTTAAAAACTTCCTTGCACAGCAAATTGCGCAGACAGAATCCGTTTACCGTTTTTTTTCTTCTCCGGTCATTCAGGAAGATCTTCATCTTCCGGGCACATGGAAGCCGGAACAAATGAATTATCTGATGTCACATAACGAAAAAAGTGATCATCAATGGGATCGTTATGCGGAGCTCTGGTTTGAGACCTTCGACGATATACGCAGCTTTCTTGCTGCCGCGAAATCTTTTCACCGGCCGTCTTATGCGCAGACAGATGACTTTCCCTTCCTTCTGCCTTATAAGAACTTTATATCCACATTGCTTCTCGAACGTCCTGCCTATAACTGGATGCAATGTCATTCTGTGTATCGCTGAAATGAGGGAATTCAATCATGAAAGAACGAGCTTATCATGAAAAAGTAAACATAGAAAACGAGATGAAACTGCGTGAGCTTTTAAAAGAGCTCCCCCGCTTCTGCCGGGAATTCTTCATCGGGATCGAGCCATCCACTTCCTCCAGGACACGCATCGCCTATGCTTATGATCTCAGTGTATTCTTCCACTATCTTCATGAGAACAATCCGGCGCTATCCAAAATGGAGATAACGGAATTTCCCATTTCCCTTCTGGATGAACTGACCGCGATGGATATCGAGGAATACCTGCAGTATCTGAAATATTATGTTCATAACGGAACCGAACATACCAATGATGAGCGCGGGCAGATGCGAAAACTTGCTTCCCTCCGCAGCTTCTACAATTATTTCTACCGCAAGGAGATCATTGAAAAAAATCCTGCAGTGCTGGTACAGATGCCGAAACGCCACGAAAAGAACATCGTGCGCCTGGATCTCGATGAGGTAGCCATTCTGCTGGATGAGGCAGAATCCGGGGAAAAGCTGACTGAGCGCCAGAAAAAATATCACGAAAAGACCAAAAAAAGAGACATGGCCATTCTTACCCTTCTTCTGGGAACAGGGATTCGTGTCTCAGAGTGCGTTGGCCTGAATATCAACGATATTGACCCCAAAAATAACGGAATTAAGATTCACCGCAAAGGCGGCAAGGAAATGATGGTCTATTTCGGTGACGAAGTGGCCCGGGCACTGGATGATTATCTCGATGAGCGGCTGCATATCACACCCCAGGACGGCAGTACAGATGCCCTCTTCCTGTCCATGCAGAACAGGCGCATTAACGTCCGGTCTGTAGAGAATCTTGTCAAAAAATATGCACGGCTGGTCACTACGGTAAAGAATATTACTCCGCATAAACTCCGGAGCACCTACGGAACGAACCTTTATCAGGAAACAGGAGATATCTATCTGGTTGCCGATGTGCTTGGTCACTCGGATGTGAATACCACACGGCGGCATTATGCGGCGCAGGCAGATGAAAGGCGCCGGATGGCTGCAAAATCTGTCAAACTCCGGGAAAAACCATCTTCTTCAGAGGCAAAAAAAGACTGATGCACCTGTATCAGTCTTTTTCCCGGTGACATACTCCCGCCACTTTCGCCCAGGCTAAGAAGTGGGGGCTTCTTGTTCGA
>CAMNOU010000010.1 GCA_946546945.1 uncultured Lachnospiraceae bacterium | reverse complement strand
TTATCATTTTCATCCAACCGCCCCATGACCAGTTAATTCCAGGATTAAGGGCTCTGCCGACCATAGCATTGGTACCATACAAACGACCGTCATCTCTGCCGGTAATCCATTTTTTCCACGTGCCGGGCGTCCAAGCATAATACCTGCCAATGCCGGCGGATGCGCCAGAGTTAAACTGCCCATTAGGCTTCCCGGAAATCCACTGAGCAAATGTACCGGGTTTATAACCTTTTTCTCTTCCGATTAATGCTTTTGCCCCGGAGTAGAATTCTCCATTTGACGCCCCTGATATCCATGACGCGAATGTACCTATCTTCCAGCCTCTCTTCCTATCAATCGCTGCTTTTGCTCCGGAAATGAACTCCCCATTCGAAGTTCCGGAAATCCAAGAGGCAAACGTTCCAATCTTCCAGCCTTTCTTTCTGCCAATGGTGGCGTCTGCATCTGTCTTCCCTTCAGATATACCAAGTTTCTTCTTGAGCCAGTCACTGAATTTCCCTAAACCGTCTGCAAGTTTTGGGACAAGCTTGATGCGTGCAGTGTGTTCCAGTGATGTCTCAGATTGGTTCGTTTTCCCCAACCCGAAAATCTTTTCTTTTACCCAATCCGTAAACTTACTGAGCACATTTGCAAGTTTCCTTGCCAAAGAGATCTTCCCTGTATGTGTTCCCAAGTCGGTTTCAGTACCTGCGTTTGTTTTCCCAAAAATCTTTTCTTTGAGCCAAGATAGGAATGACGTAAGTGCATTCTTTAGTTTCCGAATCAGATTGATTTTTGCAGTATGGTCGCCCAAATCAGTTTCATTGGATTTCCCAAACAGGATGTTCTTGATCCAGTCTTTCGCATTTCCAAGTTTTTCCTTGATCTTGCCTGGCAGGTCAAGGAACCACTGGATAATGTCTTTCAGTTTATTCTTAAGCCCTTCCAGAATCCCAAGAACGACATATTCACCAAGCGGCTTCATTTCCTTGGCTGGACTTGCTATGCCAAATGCTTTCTTAAATCCTTTTACAAACGGATCGAAGATGTGTTCTTTAATCCATGTCCCGATGTTCTTGAGTGCATCCAGGATCCCCTGCAGGATGCCCTGTAAAACGCTTCCTCCGGCTTCTTTCGCCTCCGCTATATGTTCTGCGAAGAAATTCTTGATTGCACCCGGAACGTCCTCAAAAAGCCCTACAATAAATGAAACGATGCCTCCAAGAGCTGCTCCGATCGCTTCAAAGACACTATCGGCGATTCCATTCCAGTCGATATTTTTGAAGAACTCCTTTACCTTGCGGCCAAGTTCCCGCCAGTCCACATTTTCGAATGCCGTGGCTATGGATGTGGCGATACCTTTCACCAGGTTAGAGAACGTGTCTGCGGCAAGTTTCCAGTCAAATTTCCGGAAAAATCCATTGATACTGTCACTGATTGCCTTTCCGAAGCTGTCCCAATGGAAATTCGTGGCAAACATATTCAGAGCCCCAAATTCTGTATTCAGAGCTTCTGCGACAGTCTCCCCGATGACCGTGAACAGGCCCGGTGTTTCAAAAAAGCCGTTCAGAAATGTCGCAACCGATTTTGCCACCTTATTGCATGTGGTCTTAATCTTATCCCATGGAATGCTCTCCAGCGCGTTCTTCAATTTTGTGCCGACTATTGTACCAATCTCTGTGAAATCCGCATTTTTCCAGGCTTCTTTGATCTTGTCTGCAAATTCTTTGATTTGGTTGGAAATCGGTACTTCCTCAAAGCCTCCCATCAGACCGCCGCCGGCACCACCTCCACCACCTCCGCCGCCGGATCCACCGCTTCCGGAAGTGTCGTTATCATCCAGTTTCTGAATGACATCAAATCCCATGAGCGTCTTTTTCAGTTTCTCTGCGGATGCATTTGCGTTGTCGGCTGCAGACCCGATACTTCCTACGCTTCCTGCTGCCGCTGAGGCTCCCGATGTCGCTGCAACGAACTTCTTCCCGGTCAACGCCGCAAACAGCATGCCCACGGCATTTGCAGCCTTTATCGCAAGCTGTATCAGGGCATTCAGTGCCGGTGCTAACGCATTGAAGATTGGTGCTGCTGCGCTTGCCAGTGAATTCTTCAGCTGTGCAACAGATGCCTTTAGCGTATTCATATTCCGGGCAAGTTCTCCCGTCGGCATAGCCGCAGCCATGTTTGAGAGGCCCTCTTTGATTCCCTCTTTTACCCAGTCGAAGACTTTCTTTAACTGCTGGAATGCCATCTTCAGAGCATCCACCATGAGCAGAGTCCTGCCAAGCCTTTGTAACAGGTTCCCGCCGTTTCCCCGGTTAAAGAAGTTCCCCAATAATGAGTTTGCAGAGAACATCCTCCTGATCAGGGAAGCGAACGCTCCTGAGGCCTTCCTGATTGCTCCGCCTGCCAGCTGTCCGAGTTTCTTCGATACGGTTCCTACCGCATTCGCGAGCCTCCTTAACATAGCAAGACCACCGGTGAAACGAGTGAACCCAGCCTCTTTCTGCACCTTGTTCAGCATACGGTACAGTCCTTCCAGCTCTTCGCTTGCCCCATTGGCCTGCTCCGCCAGTTCTTTATACTCTGCAGAATCCGTCCCTTGATACATTGCTACCCTCTTCTTCATTCCTTCCAGTTCTTCCAATTTCTCTGATGCTGTCAGAATGTCAGAAGCAAGAATCTTGTACTCGTCAGTATACTCAAAATAGCCACTTGCCACTTTTGCATCTGCCATATATGTCTTCCAGGCAAGCCGGAGCTTCTGTATTGCGCTCATTGCCTTTTCTGTGTCTACATTCGGAGACATCTGCATGTTTGCCTTTGTCTGGTTCATGGCCTCCTGAATCTGTGTTTTTACTTTTTTCGTAATGTTCACAGCTTCCGAAAATGCTTTTTTCATCGGTGCCGTACTGGCGTCAATCTCGACCTTGATTCTTTCTAGTTCTGTCCCCATAATCGTTCCTCAACGCGGAGGCGGCATGGTCACACGCCCTGCTGCCTCCGTCTGTTATATTCTTTGAACATAGCTCTTCTTTGCACTTTGTAATCAGCAAACTCGACCTGCTCCCGCTGCTCTGTGTAATGTACAGCTTCCTCTGAGAATAGTTCTGGGTAATACTCCCATGGATGCGGCGGTTCTGTGACGCCTTCTCCCGGGAACAGATACCTTCTTACAACCTCTGCATGGATGAACATCCGGTTCACCTGTTCCCTGGCTTTCCGGGTCTCTTTCCTGGCATAGCTCTCTATGAGGTCCATGATCTCTCCCGGCGAATATTCCCAGAATTCAGATGGCTTTATCCCTGCATCCAGTGCCGGTTCATACAATGCGCTGATGCTGTCTGAAACAAGGTTGACTACAGCATTTCGTCCATGTTCGCCATTTCCTCCTGCATTGACTCCCCCTGTTTCTCCGTAAAAAAACCGGATACCGCAAGTGTCGGCATGACGATTTCACTGAGGAAGGTAACCTGGTTACCACCATCTTCGACCCACTTATCGAACAGATCCTGAATCTTATGATAACTGATCCCGTGCTCCCACTTTGTCATCGCAGCCTGGATGATTGTGAGCATGACAGATAATGGCGGCACTCCGTCGTCTGATACCAAAGTCAGAATGTTTCTGCCATATTTCCGCTCTACCTGTTCGATCGTGCGGGTTGTGAGTTTCAGCTTGTAATCGTGCCCATCTACCGTCCAGTAATGGCATGGCCTGCGGGTCTTCTTCTCCTCGAATTCGACCACTTTCTCTTCTTTTTGGACCATGATCTCCTCATCCAGTCCTCCGCCAATTGTATTCACCATATGTTCTTATCCTCCTTCTTACACCGGGTCCGTGAATGTAAATTCTGACTGCACGATCATGCTCAGGTCGAACTCAATGACACCATTTACTCCACCGCCAGTACGCTTCACGGATACCTGTGCATCATACTGTGTCGTGGATCCGTCCTTGAGCTTCTCCTGGAAGGTCAGCACTGTACCTGCCTTCTCATATCCTCGCATCTTTCGATACGGAGAGTCAGCCTTTGAGTTATCATACTTGTACTTATATACCATATCAGGGAGATCCCCGATTCCAAGTTCGTACATTTTGTTCGCATCTGTAAGGCAGGTATTTTCCACCTTCTCCGGATTCACTCCAAGTTCCGGGATCTCTTTCAGCCCCGGAAGGTCTGTAAATGTGTTCTCTGTTCCTCCTTTTTCCTTGTAACCAAGCGTTGCTCCATTTGCTAACATGTTTCTACCTCCTGTTTAATTTGTCCAATAAATATAGTCACTTTCAAGGTCTATGATTCCTTCATAGCGCATGACTTTGTGTTTGAGCCCGGAAGGATCCGGTGCGTCCTGGCAACCCGTCCGGCTAAGCCCGAAAGGTTCTACTCCTTCCATCCGTGCTCCTTCAATAGGGGAACCGATCGCCTGCTCCACTTTAATGGCTGCCTCAGATGTTGAGCGGTTATCCCAGATATCGATCCGATAGCGGACATAAGATTTTGTCTCGCCCTCACTCGTCCGTTCATAACTGTGGTTATCTTCTTCTGTGTATTGGACAGCCGGAAGATTCACCCAGTTCGATGGATACTGGTCTGTTATATATTCTTCTCCAAATGCCCTGCAAAGGGCACTATAGACCTGATCTTTGATATTTTTCATAACTGCTTTCTGAGTTCCTTTCTTATAATCTGCATGCATTCATCCTTGTGATCCTTCAGTGCCGGATACAGGAACGGCCTTGCCGGCTGGCCATTCGTCGCATATCCTACGATGGTGCCATCCTCTTTCTTTAAGACGAGCAGCCCATAGTGTTCCGCCTGGCTTTCACTCATGGCGTCAGGTGGTATGATCCATCCTGTCTGATGATAGGTCGGATGCACTTCCGGCGATATCCCGGCATGGTTCTTCTGCCCGACTGGGCCGGTCCCGAACTCGACATACACGGCATGCTCATTGTCGGTATAACATATCCCCGTGACAGAGTTCGATGTACTTTTGACCTCTGTCAGAATCGAGCCCTTCAGCTCACCGGATGCAGTCCTTACATTTGCTTTGGCCATTGCCTGTACATGCAGGATCGCCTTCCTGACTGCGTTCGACAAGTCTGCCGTGGAAGCTTTCTCAAATCTTTCAGCCAGTTCATCGAGCCCTGTTACCTTCATCGTCGTTCCACCTCCATTCTGAGCGGTTCATACGGTGTAATCGAGATGATCTTATAGTCCGGTCCCGACTCGGCCGGCACGTCCAGGCATATCCCGTCCAACTCAGCGAATGCAAGCTTGTCTGAGAATACATAGTATGTCACACCATTTCTCTGTTCGACCGCATACGTCCCTTTGACCTTCAGGTTCCGGATATAAGGGAGTTTCTTTCCGTAAATCTCTGCCTGTACCTTACCGCCCGCCGGCCATTGTTTCCCGGTAAACGGGACCGGGAGACCATATTCTTCATAGGTATTCCCTTCCCGGTCCTTCTTTACCGTTCGGTTCTTCAGATGGAATGTCTGTGTCCGCTTACGCATCATCCTTCGGTTTGTACTCATGTACCTTTCCTCCAACCCTGGCAAGACGGTATCTGTTCAGCACATCGTAGATCTGCTTCGGGGCATCATTGAAGTTGTAGCTCTCGCCCGCTTCGCTCCGCCCGGATTCTCCTTCTGTGCCGATCCGGTTCAATGCTATGACCGCAAGATCCCTGACAGGCTTTTCGAGAGCCTCAATCATCTTTGACCGGTTCGTATAAGCCAGGGCAAATTCTTCGGCATCCTCCAAAAGATAAGTGATGAGTGTTTCATCTGTCTCGCCTGTCAGAGCCTTTATGCGTTCCATGTCCTTCTGTCTAGCCACTTACATCACGTCCTTCAATACCTCAAGAAGATCTGCTTTTGAAAGGGAAAAACTGCCATTGATGCCTTTCTCTTTCGCTATCTTCCGCAGTTCGTTGATCGTCAGGTTCTCCAGCGCTGTCTCTTCCTCTGTCTCTACCGGCACCTTTGCCTCAGAATGCGCTGCATCTTCCTGTGATTCTTCCGCATCCATTCTGATGAAGCCCTCTGCTTTAAAACGCGCAGCGGCTCCCTCAGAAGCCACTATGCGCTCTACATTACCTTTGATCATCCGGATCATTACTCTTCCTCCTTAATCGATACATACAGAGAATTCATTGCATTGTCCTTTACCCAGATATCATGATACCTTCTGTAATCCATTGACCAGGCATTTGCCTTCTGGTTCGTCAACGGGTCAAAGATGCGCATCACATCCTGTTTGGAGATTGCCAGAGGCGTCGTGCGCGGCATGATTTCAAAGTTCACGCTCTTTGCTGTTGAGCCTTTGACATAACCGCCGGCTTCCTGTCCGGCAGTCTTGCCATCATAAAGCGTGATCGCCGTGACCATACGGTTCGCCGGTGTCGCAATGATCGGCACATTGTCAACGATTGGCACCTGGGTATCAATGCCTCCCTGAGACCATGTCGTATTCTGCAGCTTGCCGGCAAGTTCAAGATCCAGCTCCATGCACACCGTATCTGTAGCATGGACTACCAGCGGCCCGTTGTAGCCCATGTCACGGATGGCTGCAATACCTTCTTTTACCTTTCTCAGTGTAGATGTTGCCCCATTGATCTCCTGTCCGTACTGGACCATTCCGGCAACTTTTGCATCGATCGCGATCTTTGCAAGCGCAGAAAGACGATAAGCATCGATCTCCGGCAGCACCTGGGTCCGCTGGAACTCTGCCATGACCGCACCGGCCGTCGCAACGAAATTCGTCTCATCTACATCCATCGCGTCCAGCTGGAACTTGCGCCCTCTGTCCTGTGTCATTTTGCGGGTCTCATATTCCAGGGTGACAGAGCCCTGTGTATAACCGTCATCTCGGTCATAGTCTCCCATTCCCTGTACCGACATCTTCGGGATCTTTACTTCTGCCCCGCCGCTATATTTGACCTTGCCGGCGTTTGCCTCCATCCATCCGGTGACAGCTTCCCTTACTGCCAGCTGGTCAAGTGATGTCTGAAAAATTACAGCATATGCTAATGTGTTGATTGCCATTTCCTTTTACCTCCTAAAATCCGCTTGTCATTGCTTTCATTACTTCCTGCCGAAGCGCTTCCTCCTGCGTCATCTTCGGTGCCTTCTTCATGGGGTCGCCCCCTTTTAACCTTCCCTGCACGGATGCCTCGACTGCTGCCGCAAATGCCTTTTCGACCTGTTCGATCGACCTGTTGCATGCCTCCGCATCGGAGTATACGAGAATTTCAGCAAGTTCCTGAGGGAGCCCTTTATCAGCGAGCGTGTTCTTCGCCGTGGCCATCAGTTCCCGCCTGTTGATTGCAGCTTCTCTCTCATCCAGCTCTCTCTGGCGTTTCTGCTCCATATACTGCTGTTTCTCCGCAGCCGTCATCTTGGCCAGCTTCTCCGCTTCAGATACTTTGCCATCCGTCATGAGCTGCCATTTCTTTTGTGCGTTCGACACTGCTGTATCAATCGCCTTCTGGACCCTCCGGTCAAATTCTGCCTGGTTCCCGTCCTGTCTCAGGAAATCTTCAAAAGACTGTCCTCCATTTCCACCACCGTCATCTCCTTCGTTTCCATCACCGTCTGTTCCGCCGTCGTTTCCGCTGCTGCCGGATCCGCCGCCGTTCCCGCCTCCTGATGGTTCTCCTCCCTCCGGAGATACCGCAAATCGTGCGTGCTTCAACATTCTGATTCTTTTATAGTGCATCTTTCATCCTTTCCGCCCCACCCTATTCGCTCATGCGCCCGGGGCATTGCTTTATAGACTGTTTAGTTTATCCTCGTTGCGGAGCATAAATAAAGCACCGGTCTCCCGATGCATCATTATCACTGTTCTTTTTTTGGCTTTTTTGCCGGTCTTATGATCTCTTCAGCAACTCCTGCTGCCAGCAGCTCCTGCGCTCTGTCTTCCTCTACACCTCGCAGAATCGTCCCTTTCTCCACGATATCTTTTTTCTCGGAAAGCCGGTCTGCATATGCTTTGATTACCTTCAGGTACATGGTTCCTCCTTTCTGCTGTTGTACCGGTACAACTCGCTACTCTGTGATTATCCAGTCATCCGCAAGAATATCTGACTGGGAGGCAAGCCACATCTGATAGGTCCCGTCTGTACACCGCATCTGCAGATACGGCCTGCACTTGAACAGAGTCCCTTCCGGGATGTGCCATGTCTTTGATGTGTTCTTATTGCAGGGGATCCCTTCCGGATATCCGGGCTGGTAGGCGACTGCCATTCCTTTTCCGTTCCATCCGAGGCGCGCGATCAGGAGGCCTGCTTTTGCTTTGCGCAGGGCCTCTCCGAACCGCATGGTCGGAATGAGCGGAAGCGGTACGTCCGGATCCAGTTCGCAGATCTCCCACTCCTCGGATGCAATATTCTGCAGTGTATAGAAAACATCCTCTGTTTCCCTGATGTCCAGGATACTGCCATCCCTGCAGTGCATCATGATGGTCTCATCTTCCATCTTCCAGTACCCGGTCCAGTGGGATAGTCTTACCGCCCCTCCGCTTTTTAGCACTTCCAGTGCTTCTGCAAATTTCATTGTGCTTGTCTCCTTTCTGAAAATGAGTATAAAAATACCACCGGTCGTTATGACTGGTGGTTATAAACCCGTGCCTTGAGTATTTTATAGATAACAAAAATAATTATTCATTTGAGGCTCCTTTCGCTTTGACGCTCCTCACAATCAAAGTCGTGAGTTTCTTGTTTCGATGACCTCATACGTTATGAGAATAGCACCGCCTTTCTGACTGATCATATTAATCAACATACTCAAAAATCTGCTTTAACCTCTCAAATGCTTCCTCTTCACGAATACAGATGCTGGTTCCATCATCGGTATCATCATAAACCAAATCAAATCTGTATCCCTCCGGCAAGAAGCGGCAGGGATATATGTCCGCTGTACATGCTTCTGTTTTACGTCCTATCTCACATCCATTTTTTTGAAGCTCTGACACAACCTTCTGAAACAGCTCCCTTAACGGTATCCGTTCGAAATTCTGAAAATATATCACATGTGTGTTGCTGTCTAACGTAATTATCTTCATTTATCCAGACCTGCCTTTCTGTCATATTCCCGGTTTGTTGTTGTGCTGCTTCGCAGGATATCTTTATATGCAGCCTCACCTGTCAATCTGTATACCTGTTGTTTTCTATTCATCAGTTCTTCAAATGAACGGTTTGGATAATCTATATCTAATTGTTTCCTCTTCTCCTGATCAGACATCAGGTCTCTTGCCTGTGTTCGATAAGCGTTCCGCAGTTCATGTGCCTGTTTCGCCTGCTCATGCAAGCTCCTGGACGTGTCTATGATACCTGGAATGCTTTCATCATGAATCTTGTACCAAAGCCGTGTTTCTTTGTTCCCAAGCATGCCATTGAGCCTTTTTACAGTCTCAATATCCATGGCGTTGATGGTTTCCTGCTTTCTGTTCTTCAGCTCGTTCCATTTCTTGGGATCAGTATACTTCATTTCCTGGAATTTTACCAGTGAATCCGGAATATCTTTATCAAATATCCTTCGATATTTTTCATATTGTTTTTTGTCAACTGCCTTGTTCCTTAGTGCCTTCTCCTTCGCCTCCGCTTCCTGCTTGCCTTTCACATACTTTTCATGCCACTCATGATACTTCATCGTCAGCGGCACCTTGATTGTCTTGCCAGTCGCCGGATCGTTCGCTGAACGAGTCGCATTCTGAAGGAACTCTCTGTCTACGACTGCGATCGTCGTGGATCTGCACCACGGATGCATCGGCGGGCAGTTCGTGCCCTCTTTCCGTTCGGATACCTTGTAGATGTTCCCATCAAGGCTCCGGCATATTTTTGATGTCTTTAGATCCAGAGTGGCCAGATACATATATTCCTCAATGCCGGCCTCCTCATATGCGGAAAAATTCATGCTTGTTGAGACGTGATTGCTCTCTGTCCTGATCAGCCTTCTGGCAGCGCTTGCACCACCTGCGAACTTCTCGTTGATGATCTCGGCGGCTTCACGTTCTGACCGGCCAGTGATGAGGTTGACGATCAGTTCCTCTTTCAGTGTCTGCGCCAGCTTCTGTGTGTTATTCCAGATTCTTTTCGAATAATGTGTCCCTGACCAGTTCATGTTCAGTACATGATCTATCACTTTATGGTCTACATGCGCGAAAGAGAATGCAGCATTCACTCTCTGGTGCAACCGGAAGATGCCTTTATAGTATGATCCGCTGGCCAGCTCCTTCAGAAAATCCGTGTCCCTTGACAGCTCCTGCCTGTAAACGCTCCTCATCACATTATCGATCTGGGTGTTCAGGTCTTTCAACCTCTCCAAACGTGCACGGTATGACTGGGACTCCAGCTGCTTGCGGAGCTCCTTTATACTCTCTGTCTGCTTGACGCCCGCCAGTTTCTGAAGCAGTTCATCTACGGATGCGCTGTCTCTCATCGTATTGATGAGCTGCCAGGCTGCCTTGTCGGTCAGTCCATATTTGTCGCGGAATCTCTCGAAGATATCTTTTGCCCGGTCAGTTATGTATCTTGACGCTCGCCAATAAACGTTCCTCAGTTCATTCGCGACCGCCTCGGCATCCTGGAAGACTTCGTATGCATCCACGACCTGCCGGTGCTCCCAATACGCATTACTCGGCATCTATCTCTTCCCTCTTTTTGTCCTCCTCTGCCTCCGTATCAGCCTCATTTTCGCCTTTTTGCATCTCATCCGGGGGAATGTTCGGTTCGCCGCCAAAAAGCTCTCTCTGGCGCTCTACGGCTTCCTGTTCCTCTTTCTCTACTGCTGCCAGTTCCTCTTCCACGTCTGTGACGAACGGGATCTGTGCGATCAGTGTCTTTTTGCTGACGATGCCTTTCAGGTTGCCCACATACTGGCTGATCTCTAACAGATTCTTTGGCAGTGCCCTGCTGAATACGGCGGTGATACGTTTCGAATCGATCAGGATGTTCGACCGCGTGTTAATGTAATTCGCAAAAATCCGCAGTCTCTTGCGCAGACCCTTCTTGTAATACCTGGTCTTGATCTTCGTGATGTTCTCAAGCCCGAGGAGCTTGAACTCCATCGCCACCCCGCTGACATTTCCGCCGAAGGCCTCATCTGTCAGGCATGGGACATGGCTGAATTTATGGATATCCTGTTCGATCGCTTTCTTTAACACCTCAACACCATTTTCGTCAAATGTCCGGGTGAGGTATTCCGCCCTCGCTCCTTCTCCCGGCATTTCCAATAGCTTTTCTTTGCGCAGCTTTTTCATGGCTTTTTGGCCGCCTTCCCCATCGCCTTCCGTCTCCATGTCTTCATCGGACAGGATCGTCCCGTAAATGGCGAGGATTGAATCAATGAACTGCTCCTTGTCCGTCACGCGGTCTGACATCAGGGCGTTATATGCGTCGATCAGAGGGATCTGCAGCTCATAATCTCCAATGGCCAGCTTATTATTCAGGTACTCCACCACAGGGATCTCTCCCTTGAAGTGTGGCTCCGGCCCGGAAATAACAGAAGACTCGGATGGTATCTGCTGGATATCGAACACCCACTTATAATTCCAGGTGAGCACCGTCGCTATATAGTGGATCCTTCCCGTAGTGTCCGAGTCGTCTTTCTGGATATAGTAATAAACAGCAAAGAGCTCGCTCTGCTCAATGCTGTCATCGTATACCATGAACGTGTTCTCCGGAGATAGGTTCTTGATCTCCAGGTTTGTCTCATCCGTCTGTGTGTAGATATACTCGTAGGCCCTGCCATAGATTGACAGGTCAAGGCCATTGTCCCCATCAGCCTCATCCGCTCCTGCAGCCTCCAGTTCCTCTGTAAGCGCATTGATATCATGGTCGCCTGCATTATAACTGACCGGATTGCCGATAAAGTAGGAACTGGCAGTGTCCGCTATATCCTTCGAATGATTACAGACCAGTTTATTCGCCCTCTCCTTATCCTTCAGGATTTCATGTTTCCCTTCGTAATATCGCAGTAGTTTCTGCAGGTGGGGTACATGGCTGATGTGCTTCTGGATCAGCGTCAGGATGGCTGTCTTGTTTGGATTGCTTTCATCCCACTCGCTTGCGGGCATTGTAAAGATATACATTTTATTTCAAACCTGCTTTCTTTTTGTCCCTTATCCGGGCTGTCTTGTCCGTGAGTATCGTGTATACGAAATAGCGGACCGCATCCATTGCATGGTCGTGCTGTTTGACCGGCTTATCTTCTCCGCGTTCTCCCGCCTTCTCATCCCATACGTAGGAACTGAATTCTTTCACTGTGCTCTCGCATGAAGAAGCAAACATGATCTTCCCGAGATTCAGCAGCTTGCTCACCTGCCTTATCCCGTCTTCTACGTCGTTCACACCCTGAATGACCTTATATCCGCGTTTCCTTAGTTCCGCTATGAACGACGCCGCTGACGGATCCACGATGACAGCCCTGATCTTCGTGTCCTCCAGCCATGCCTCCAGATCATCGGCATATTCTGAATCTGTCTTCTGCTTTCCCTTTTCCCTCCCGGAATAGTAGTATTCCCGGATGCAGTACCAGACTCCATCTATCCCCTTGTTCCACAGGAGCATTGCCGTCGCATTCTGCGTACCGTAATCGATGCTGACATACCGCTTCCCGTCAATAAGATTCTGGAAGAACTTTACGATCGGTCTGACATGCAGCGCCTCACTGAACATATCGTAAATGATGCCTTCTGCTGCCACCCACAAGCCAAGCACATAGCGCTTATAAAATACAGAGTCCGGTGACCATGACCGTTTGTATGCCTCTTTTCTTTTTTCCGACAATGTCAGGTTATCATCCATCACAAAATGAAGATGATATACATGCTTCTCTTTCGCTTTATCGATGAACGCTGTCTTGATATAACTGTATGGGCTTCCAGGGTTACAGTTCATCCATACCTTCCAGCCATCTACCGAACAGCGGCCTATCATCTGATCAATAAAATTCTGCGGGAACAAGGCTACCTCATCCGCTAATGCCCCTGCTGCCGTCAGCCCCTGCAGAGCATCCTGTGCTGCTTCTGTGTTCGCTCCGTAAAGGTAATAAGTATTCGTCCCAATCTCAATTCTTGCTTCTGTACCGGAGCGGATATATGTGTATGGCCATCCCCACGCTTCCAGGATCTGGAGCATCGGGCGCACTACATTTCGCTTGAGCGCCCCCATCGTCTTCCCGGCCATGATGAATGATTCTCCCGAAAAAGATTCCTGGCTCCATTGAAGGAACCCGCATATACATGCGATCGTCTTGCCGGACCTGATCGAGCCGTCTGCAATAACATAATCATTCCTGCTGGCGCTTACCTGTGGCCTCCACCAGTGCATCAGCCTTTTCTGCTGGTCAGAAAACGGGGCGAACTTGAACAGCACTTGCTTCTTACGTTTCTTCGGCATCTGTCTCATCCTCTTCTCTGAACAGCCTCGTGAGCTCTTCCTCGGTCGGCCTTACCGCATTGAGGAAATTTCTGATGTTCTCATCCTGATTATCCTCATCGCCGACCTCCTGATTCCGGGCCTGCCTTGCCCGGTCAGTACGGATCTTCTGCTCTTCGTCATCGGCTTCTGTTTTGGTCGATTGCCCGGAGTATCTGGCGATCGCATCATAAGCCTTTACATTCCCCAGGAGGGCTTCTTTGACCATGGCCATGTTGACTGCATTCTCCAGATTCGCTTCCAGACCAAGGGACTCCAAGATCGGTGTCCATTCCGGGCTGTCTATCGGCAGCGTCAGGAGCTTGTTCAATGTCCTCCGGAAGTCTGCTCTCCGGCGTCTGGCCTCTCCGGATGCCCTGCCTCCTTTTTTTGCGATCTCCCGTAGTTCCCCCGTGGTTCGATGGTCAAACCCTTTGTCTTTTATGTTTTCATACCCTGCCATCGCCTCACCTTCGTTTTTGATAAAATAAGCCGCCCAGCTGTTAGCAGTACAACCAGACGGCTTTTAACGGTACTAAGGTACCGAAATTCCCGCTTTCGGAGAGGCCATGGGTAAGCCTCTCCACTTGAAATGAAAGGAGGGATATGATTCCGGTCTGTATTTCACCCGGGCAAAGAAAAACGCACCCTTCCGAGTGCGTCTGTTCTGTTCTGTTCTGTATGTTTCTTTTTCTTTATCTTTCTTTCGACGATACCATAATAGCACATTATTTAGTCACATTCTATCACATCTTTGCTTTTTGGCACGGAAAAATGATGCAGCGCACTTCCATGGAGCCGTAGTATATGCTGATATGTATAACTCATTCTTGTTACAATATCTTTCCATTTCATGCATTCAAGGTATCTGGCTTTCAAAATTTCCTGTTCATTTTTATCTGTGACTCGTTCAATAGCGTTTTCGATTTCCCGGTACCTGCTGATCGCCTGTCTCCGTTTTTTGTGCAGACGTTCGATCTCTCCTTCTATTGCGACAAAGTCATCTGACAGATCACGGTTCGGATTCGGTGTCTTTGGTGCAAGAGAGTACTGCACCGCAGATCCGGCAAGAAGAGATGTCAGATACCCGATTCGATCACTTATCCTCTTCTCTTCCAGGGTCAGATAGTAATAGCTGTTCAAGTATTCTTTTTTGTCTTCGTTGTCCTGCTGCACCATTCCCATCTCCTCTCCTGCTGTCAGTTTCATTCTTCCTGTTTTGGCCTGTCTTCCGGGTCATGCACCGAATGTCTTATCTCGATCAAGACACTGACCAGTGATATAACTATGACCGACGTCTCCACTATTCCCCAAAGGGCAAATATCTTAATCAGCATCTATATCCTCCATCAGTTTGTCCAAGTCGATGTGGCCGAGTTTTATTAAGCTTTCCTTTGTGGCCAACACTGACATATCACTCGAAAATACCCTTATGTAATCGCCCGCTACTTTCCCAACAATGTATCTCTTGCCGTCATACTTAACCACATCGCCGTACTGGATCACCTTGTTCTTTTCCCATTTACGGATTTTTTCAGCTGCTTCGTAGACTGTGTTTTGTTCAAAGAGTTCATCAAAATATGGTGTCCCGAATATTTCCACCAACTCCCACCAGGACAATCCTCCGTCTCTCTGGTTTGAACATAGCCTTCTTGCTGTTTCCCATGCTTCCTCCGCGGTTAATTCTTCCGGATACGGCTCAAGCATTTCGGGTGCGTAACGGAAACTATTGGCGTCAATGTCATAATATTCATTCCCCGTTACGCCCGCAATCTCTGTAACTCCATAAAACTGCATATCTTTAAGCAGAGTCACTCCACCGTACTCCTTACCTTCCTCAAGACCATCTTTCAGTTTCACCTTATCTCCAACTTTAAAGTTCATCTTTTCCCCTCCTGTCCCTTTTTGCATACAGTTCCGCCTGGAGCTGACCGTATGTTTTGCCCTGCTGCCTGGCCAGCGCATTCATCTGGGCAATTGTCATGTCTTGCTCATTTCCCGGCTGATCGGTTACCCTGTTCTTGTGTTCGTATGGACCAACGCCTTTCCTTGGTCTGCCTCTTTTTCTCTTGGCACCCGGCTCTCTCACTTCTATTCCCAGCCTTCTGGCTCTGTTCCATTCGTTACAGCACTTTTTGCTGCAATAGATCTTGTCTATCCTCGTGGCGCGAAAGGTCGCGCCACAGGTTCTGCAGATCTTATCGTTCATTCTTCTGCCCCCTTCTTATGCCATTAGTGCAAGATATCCGTCAATCGCATCCCGGGCCTCCTGCTCTGTCAGCATGTGGTCTGCCGGCGCACGCATGACCAGCTCCCCTTTTTCGTTCAGAACAATATAGTGTCGGTTGTACGATACCTGAATCAGAACATATCCTTTGTATTCATGGCTTTGTGTCATTTCCATACCTCTTGTCGTACATATTCTTTCCTCCTATAGATTCTTTTCGGAAATGGCATTCCCTGTCCTCGAATTTTGTATCCCTTAATGTCAAACACCTTTTCTTTTCGTCGCGGAATATGCAGGATCCTTTGTTCTTACATATTGGGTAATTCATAATTTTCTCTCCTTCTCATCCGGAATTGTTTTATAACCTATATCCCGGAACTCGCAACCATCATATGGATACCAGCTGCACATTTCTATGTGATTACATTCAGCACAATATTCTTCATCCTCCAATCTGCCTCTACGATCGTTTCGTTCAGAGGGTAACGCTTCAATTACCTGCGCTGCTTCTTTGCAGGTTTCTCCTTTGTCGCCTTCCACTCCATATAAACACATCGCTCTGGATTTAAGCGCATTGACCGCCATCTGTCTATTGACAGTATCTCTTTTTTCACTCATCTAATCACCTCAATCCTCATAGCAGTCATCAGACTCATCATCGTCTGACTCCGCCATACCCAGCACCCTGTTAACGGAGTCTTTGATCATATCAATATCTATCTGCGCCTGCTGCCAGCTCCGGCTCATGACGTCCCTTTTCAGAGTATCGATCTGCTTCAGGATCGATCTCTGCGTCATATCCGGTTCTTCCTCTTTCTGTCCTGCTGCCATTTCGTCATTTGGCTCATCTGTGGTTCTAACCTGCATGTTCTCCTCATTCATGCACGTTGCCGTTTCGGTCTTTGGTATGCCTGCTGCACTGACAGGTTCCTCGGTGGCCGTATCGACTACTTCCGTCTGTTCCGGCGGAATCATCTCTGCTTCCGGCATGTATTCCGGGTATTCTGTGATTGATCTCTGCCCAGGTACCTGTTCCTCCGGAGGATTCATCGCCTCTTCCAGCTTCTTTTCTTCTTCCGGATCATATTTTTTGAAAAAGGCTTCCGCCCAGATATCGATATATCCTCCTACCTGGACCTCCCAGTCGGCTTTCCGATCACGCTTCCGCTTGAGGATTCCCCTTTTGCCATGCGTGGTAGTGGTCGATACGACCTCATCACCAGCACTGTATTTGCTCTCCCACTCCGGGACTGCCTTTTTGACCTTAGCCTCTTTCTTTGGCTGAGGCTTTTTCTTTTTAGGCAGCGGATCAGCCAGGCTGACTGATTTCTGTTGCACCGGTACAACCGGGCATTTTCGCCCAAACTCTTTTGACCAGCTCTCTTCCGGGGAAACGTCAAAGTCCATCAGATACAGCCAGGCTCCGGACATGTCTGCCCCCCACTCATATACATCTCTTTTGCCGCTCCGGACATTCACCAGGGTGATATTCCCTTCCGTGTTCAGCATCAACATCATGCGCCCCATACCCGGGATCCGGATACTATAGGTCTTATCCCCATCCGGTACCATGTTCTCTTTGATGTCCTCCATGGTCCAGTTCGGATCCTTGAGCGCTTTGTGCATCTCTATGTAGAGCTCCGGTTCGTCTTCGGCCAGCTGGCGGATGACTCTGTCGATTTCTTTGCCCGGCATTGCCGGAGTTTCGGCCTGTTCAATCATGCGCTCAATGTCTGATACCTTATTTTCGGCATCCACTTCATCCTTGATGGCCTGAATGTCGGCCTTGGAATATTCCGTCGTGATGCTCTCATTGATTGCATCTGGAAGCAGAAGCATCAGGGACAGCTTGGAGAAGCCGAATCCCTGATAGTTCTCCTGGAGGCGGTCGGAATAACCGTCCTCCGAGAATTTATCGTTGATGTGGATGAATCTGCTGACCTGTGTCTTATCAAGTCCATATTCTGCTTTGGCAAATTCTGCGACGGTCGTATACCCGGATTCCTTCAGGATATCTGTGTCTCTGGCAATCTTTAAAAGGTATCCGATCCGCACAAATCCCTCCGCGGTCTGGTTCAGCTCCTGATCGAGCTGCTGCTTATATTCCTGATAGGTCTTATATTCCATTATCTGTTCCATGATTCCCTCCTTATCCTGCTGCCTCCATGAAATCTTCCATGAGGCCATTCAATACTCTTGTGTTGTTCTTTTCCCGCAGCTCCTGCAGGTTCTCTTCCCTCTTCACCGC
Source organism: uncultured Lachnospiraceae bacterium (assembly GCA_946546945.1). Taxonomy (GTDB): domain Bacteria; phylum Bacillota; class Clostridia; order Lachnospirales; family Lachnospiraceae; genus Eubacterium_I. The sequence goes on along the minus strand of CAMNOU010000010.1, from coordinate 83,843 downwards.
TGAGGCTGCTGCCAGTTCATGATCCTGTTTGCTCATCCGCTTGCGGATCTCCTGCTGCCACTCCCTTAAGAATGGCTTTATGAGTTCGATATCTGGCTCTTCGTCCAGATATCCCCGATGCTGGCGGATCGTTCCGCCCGGTTCTACTTCGATCGTATAGAATGGCGTGTCCGGTTCTGCTGCCTTACGCAGGAAGCAGATATACGTCTCGTGCTGCTTGATCCGGTCAAAATACCTGTCAGTGGCGCCGGCGCAATGATGGAGCGCTCGGCCTTCCAGCACGATGTCAATGATCCGGGACGGCACTTTAATAAAATACTCGTTCCCCTGGTAGGTGAATTTTTCAGCGATCTCCTGCAGCACACTTTCGGCTTCTTTGAATTTTCTGGAATATTCCTCCGCCTTCAGCTCCGCTTCCCTCTGTTCGATCTTCAGAACTGCCTCATCATGCCGGCGCTTCAGTTCCCGCGGACGATATATCATTTCATCAGTGGTATCCTTCTTGAGCTTTTTGCACATCTCCATGTAGTCAGCATATGCATCCATGACCTGGCCAAGAGATTTGCCGGGATAGGATTCTTTTCTCTGCCGTTCCAGATAGTTCATTGTCTTTTCCAGTGTCATGCGGCACAAAGGCCAGCACAGGTTATTCGGGGCAATGTTGTTCTGCAGGACCCACTTAAAGGCCTGTTCTGATATCTTTGTGTGATGCCGTTCTCCCCACTGCATCCAGTTCACCGCCAATATTCCGCCGTTCTTCTCCCGGATCCGGTTGATCAGCTGCCGGTCGCGGAGACCGAACACCTCTTCCATGGTCTTTCCGTTTCTGTCGAGTGAACCATAGTACTGGCCATCCCACACATTGATCCTATCCGACGTCTCTTTGAGCAGACGTTGGAACCTGCCTTTGAACAACAGCTCCGTGATGCCGATCAGCGCTTTATCCCGGTATGCGGTCATCAGTGCGTTATAATTCAATTCCACGCCTGCTGCCGCCATCTGGGCAAAGAGCCTGCCCCAGTCTTCATATGCCGTGTCCCTGAACGCTTCCTCTATCCCGTCATCGTAAAGGTACCCTGCCCGGATCCGTCTGTTCGCCGGATTGCTCTTGTTATCAAATGTGCCTGCTACGCCGCCATAAGAATATCTTGGATACTGGTTATGGTACAGGCTGCAGGGCTTGCCCTCCGGCCCCAGCCATATCTTCGGGCCAAAGTCCTTGAACAGGATGATCCGTGTCCCCTCATCAAGATAGACCTGTTTCCTCCTCCCTCCGCAATAGATATTCACGTCGAAGTGTCTCACAACACTGTACTTGTCATCGATCGGCTGTACGAGTGCGAACTGTGTCAGGATATCTACACACTTCTTTCTGGCAAGGTATACGGCCGTTTTCCCGCAGTGCGGACATATGACCTTGTCTTTATTACGTGGCTTCTTCCCGTCTGCCGTCCGTATCTCATCTTTTGTAAATTCCTGACCGCAGGCGGAGCAGCTCCATTGCTCCGCATCTTTGGCCTTCAGGATGTAATTCTCGCCGCCGAGCCGTCTCTGGTCGATCCATTCTTCCAGGTTGTCCGGCATCTGCGGGACCATGCTCATCATCCTGTTCACACGTGCGACTCTGCTCATCTCCGTTTTTTCCCTCCTCATCCGGTCGAAATCCTCTTCCATCCCCAGGATGGTCTCGAATGGCTGCGGCCGTCTCCATTGATACCCTCTGATCTCCAGCAGGTCTCTTAAAAAGGACCTGTCCCTCTCGGATATCCGGAAATGTCTTTCTTTATCGTCCGTTGTGATCCACCAGCTGTGCAGGCCTATCGCATCACAGATATTGCATGAGCTCCACTTATCATTCCGATAAGTCGCGTGCTCTCCTGTCTCAACGTTCATGCCGTGCCTCGCATACAGGATGCCGTGATGGTATGTATCCAGTATCAGGATGCCTGCTTCCAGCTGTACCGTCGTCCACCAATCAAAGATCCCTTCCGGGCAGGGGAGCGGAGGTGTGTTCTCAATCAGCTTTTTCTTCATCGTTCACCTCCCTGACTTTGCCTGCGTCGTCCATGTAGCACCACTTCCCGGCATGCTCTGCCTTCTGGATCCACACCTTTGCGCCTACGATTCCGGGTACCCCGTCCTCGATCTCTCCGTCTATCAGCAGTCCCATGATCGCGCCGGCCGGAGCCTTCACTTTCGGCTTTTCGCCGCGGGCTATGGCGATCATGACGTCGTGGTTTTTCGATATCTCCGCCTTGTCCTGTTTCACGATGACGTTCCATCGGTCCTGCTGCCATCCGTCCCTCTCCGGATGGGCGATGATATACTGCATCCCGGCAAGCGCAAATTCCAGCGGGGTCAATTCCTTCTCCAGCGTCATCTGTGTGCAGGCAATCTTCTCATCACCGGCCTCATCAATGTCTCCTGCTGCCTCGATGCGGAAGAATCGGTTCTTTCCATCCATGGCATAGTGCTGGAGGCAGTCAAATGGATTTTCGCAGCAATGGAAGCCACTGCGCACAGTCTTGCTCTCCTCTTCTGTGTAGGTCTTACCCGCTTCAAAAGTGCAGCGCTCTTTGATCCCATTCCCGAGGACGCTTGTCAAGTCTTTACTGAATCCTTTATATGCGATCATGCGCCCTCCTTTCCGAGATAGTACTCTCTGATCAAATATCTTCTTGTCAGCTTGTCCGGAACCCCGATTTTTAAGGGATGATTACCGACGATGTTCCGGATCTGTCTTGATGTCCGCTGCACGATCTTCGGATCTACTGTCGCGGCATTTTTAAAGCCTGCCTCTGCTGTCATGGCAAGGTATCCGGCCAGATCCTTCCCTTTCTCACGGACTGCTCTGCACAGGCCAATGTTCTCCGTGCACATGGCCTCTATTTCCTCGGCCCAGTCCTTCAGGATGCCTTCCAGCTTCAGATCCTCCTTTTCTACCTTAAGCTTGCCCAGGGCCGCCATGAGCGGCGTGGCCAGTTCTTCCACACAGTCGTCCATGTAGTCCAGTGCATCATCTTTATCGATGCCGTTCTCTTCGGCCAATGCGATCAGAGCTTCTTCGTCTCCCTCGGCCTTCTGGGCAGCTGCTGCCCTGTTCAGTTCTTCCACTGATGCAAATTCTCCAAATTTGTCGTACATAGCATTTCCTCTCTTTCTTTTTGTTTTATAACCATTGCTCCTGCGGAACCGCTTTCAACAGGTTATCGAATTCCTTTACAGGCTTTGCGTATTCCCAAAACTGCTCCGCTTCACATTGATCATAGAGTTCTTCAATCTGCTTTGTTACTTTCAATATCCCCGTGTTCTCATCCCTTAGGATGTCGAATGCTGCTTTCAGGCTGTCGTATCGATAGCGCAAACCAATGTATGCGTAAAGCACTTTGAGGCATGCTCCCAGGCATTCAATGATCTGATCCTTTGTCATCTGTTTCAGCTTCTTTGCGGCCTCACCTGTAACAAACTCATCCATGCAGTTGATCCCGAAATAGTCATGTTCGTAAGAATCCCATCCGAGATACCCGCCGCCCTGTTCGCCGGCTCCTGCTGCCACAAACAGCAGATCGAAGCATTCCGGTACGTACTCATTCTGAAGATCCTCTCGCATCTGCTCACACTCCGCGCACAAATCAGCGAATGCCATTCTGAATTCGTATGCTTCATTCTCATTACCATCCAGCGCATTGAGGAGTGTATCGTCGTCTGTTTCCCAGTAATACCGGACCTCATCGCATTCGTAAGAAATCTCATCCAGCTCTTCCTGAATTCTCCAAAGGTTGATGTCTTTCACTATTGGCCTTTTATAACGAAGCTGGACCGCCTTGGCTTTCCGGGTCTCTTCAGCTTTTGTCATTGTCTATACCTCGCTCTTTCCGTCCGTTATCATTTTGTTGACCTCAACAAAATGGTTGTACCGGTACAACTACAGGTAATTCCTCCCGAACATCTCCATAAACTTCTCATGTCCGTGGATCTTTTCGAATGCCTGCTGCCCGATCCGCTGCAGGAAGCGCATCGTCTCTTTATTCCGGTGCACCGCTTCGGCTCCTAACTCATGATGGTTCACACATAGATAGACCGTCAGGCCATATGCTTCTGACTTGTCCCTGAGCGGGCCGCCGAAGATATGATGCTTATGCACATATTGCGGATACCAGTTCCCGGAGAGCCGGCACAGATAACAGGTGCCGTCCTTCTCCTGGATGATGCTCCTGGCATGCTTCTTCCTCTTTTTCTTTGTGGGCGTTTTTGGGTACAGGAGCCCGCTCATCGTTCCAGCACCGCCTTTGTGACTGGTTCACATCCGCAGAGCGCGATGTCCTCGCCCGTGAAGATGCTGAATATTTTCCCCTGCCAACTGCAGTTCCTGCAAGTCCGGATAACCTCTATGTCTTCTTCGTTACACTGCCTCAGGTCTCTTACCATCTGAGGAGTCACTTCTATCATCATCTCTGCCCCTTCGCAGAGATCGATCCTGATCAATTCGCTCATTTCCACCTCCCCCGGCAGCACGGCCAACTGCTGCCGTTTTATTTATTTTTGTGATACAAAAAACCATTACCTAGTGCGTGCTTAGTTGTTTTATAAGTTACAATGGCCGTTTTTTACATCCAAACACTGACAATATGAGGCTCATCCCCTGCCATTCGTTCCAGTCTGATCAGTCTTGTGCTGCGCCGGATATCCTCTTCCAGCGTCCAGATGGATTCTGCCCGCATGAGCGTGTCTGTAGGCTTGTCCATGTCGAACACCCTCGCTACACACATCTCCGGGTCGTCATCCGGGTGGAAATACACCACGATCACCGGTATTGTCAGGCCGGAGAAGTCCACCTGTGCAAAACTCTCTACTGTTCGCATATCATCCTCCTATTGCGTCCACTGTCTCCTCATACATCCGCAGCTCCCTCGCAAGGCTCTGGACCTTGTCCTGTGACAGACGATACAGCTGCGTCATGTCGTCCCTCTCCCGCTTAAGATCCTGCTCCCGTTCTGACAGGCTGGTTTCCGGCTCCTCATCGATATGTTCCAGTGTCAGCCTGACGATATTCGGGTATTTCTGCAGATATGGCGTCGCTGCAATCTTTTTCTTCAGCGGTTCCGCTTTGATATATTTCTCCATGCTTCCCTCCTTTCCTTTCTGTTTCTACGTATTTCCGATTGCATCCCCTATTAGCGCAATTCCCAATGGCATCCCTGTTTTCGCTTGAAATTCTTCGTAAAAATACGTATTTTCCGATTTATGGCGCACTCTCATGTATTTCTCCGGGTTTCGAGGGTATCCAGGCGGGTCTTCTGGCCAATTTCAAGGTTAGCCATCTCCATCTCTGCCAACAGCACGGAGGAGAATTCATGTTTCTCTGCATAGTCAGCATCGATTAGATGTACCTGGCTGTACTTATAGAGCTGTTCCCATAGTTCATGGTTCACTATTTCCTTCCCTTTTGTGCTCTTCCAGCCGTTCTCCTGCCATTTATCCAACCACCCTTCCATATAAGCGGATACCAAATGTGCACAATCTGTGATGATCATGATGTCTGACGGCTTTCTCATTCGGCCAAGCGCATCCAGCGCCGCCATCAGACCCAGTCTCTGGAAGTTTGCCATTTCCCTCCCGGCTCCGGCACTGGTGAACAGTCCTCTGGAAGTCTCACAGGCTAACACATATCCATATCTGCCGTCCTGCGGACGAAGACCCTTATAAGTAGCCTCTATGTACAATTTCACCTGCTTCACTTCAAATCCTCCTGTTCAGTCTGATCATGGTGTATCGCCGGTATTTATATCCGGTCACAGGATTGATGCCTTCATGATGCTTTTCGATATAGTACCCCTTCTTTGCTTTCGGCTCTGCCTTCCAGCGTATCAGCTTCTGCTGTTTCGGCTCCGGCAACGGCATATTGCGGGATGTGCTGTAACTGGATTCACTGATGCGGGATTTCCCCCTGCTGCCATCTGCCTTCTTATAAGTGGTATGCTCTGACTTCGTGATATAGTTGGCCAGCTTCGTCATGTCCTCATCATAGACCTTCGCATTGTTCCGGATCCTGCCGATATACACGTTGCCATATGGCCAGGCCTCCATGATGATGTCTCCGGAGCCCCGGATCCTGTTCACCACAAGATGGATGTGCCATGCTCCCCTGGTGCCTCTTTCTATATTCCGGATCCAGTAAAGTTCTTCCCCTGATCTTTTGTACTCTTTTCTCACCTTCCGGATGAACTTTGTGAAATCCATCTTGGCCGCAGCCATATCCGGAGGACGGCTATCTGGTGTAAAAGTCAATGTGACGAACAGATCATGCTCACCAAAATACTCCACGAGCCGGTGCCGGCATCTCTTCGCTTTGTTCAATTCATTGATCCGCTGGATCTGTTCTTTCGTTGGTCTCTTCTTTTTCTGTCTGGGTGTCCCCGGTGCTCCATATCTCCCGTCATGGAACTCTTCTACCTCTATGATCTCTCCCTTGCGGAGCTTATAAATTTTTCTCTTTACCATCGCATTTCTGTCCTATCTTTAATATCTTTATCAAGGTCTCACGGGGAGCAAAAATCCCCCCGTTTTCCTTGCTTTTTCTGACCGGAAATGCTATAATATTTTTGTCAATTAGTAGCATTTCCGGAGGCCGGGCGATTCGTTTCGTCTGGCCTTCAACTTTTTATGGCTGCTGCATATGCCAGCATGCGCTCTGAGAGGCAATAGTAAGATCCATGTCCGGATTCATAGATATATGTCTGATTATCATCCTGGACCGTTCCTGCTGCCGCGATGACCGCATCTGCCGGGACTCCGTAAGCCGTCGGAATGGTCTTTGCCTTGATCTTCCCCGCCGTAATGCGCTCAATAAACTTTTCTGTGATGTTCACGCTTTCTTCTCCTTTCTTTTTCTGCCTCCTCTATAATCACAATACCTATGGCCATCATAAGGAATGCTGTCACAAACCATGCCACTGCTCCGACTGCATTGATCCCACTCTGTGTGCCGGCGGTCAAAACCAACAGGATCATCTGGAACAGTCCCAGCAGTGCGCAGGTTTCTCCTGCTCGTTTCATATTGCCTCCTTTTCCGGGTGCAGAAAGATCTCACCCATATCATCAATCTTGCCTTCTACCACGTAGGTATCCTCTTTGCCGTATACTTTGCAATGTGCCGTAAACAGCAGCTCCTGTAATGCATTTTTGTGATATGCGACTGCCATATCCTTCAGATCCACATTGCTCCTGGCACGCAGGCTTCTGGATATTTCCCTTTGTAACTTCTGCTCAATCATTTTTCTGAATATGTCCATTGTTCACCTGACAGCCCCTTCCTGTTGTACCGGTACAACTTTCTCTTCCTTAATCATGATCGATCGGTTCGCCCCACACTTCATCAAGTTCTTCTTCCCCCAGCAGCTCCTGGAAGGAAATCTTTCTCCGCTGCCTCGCCGTTGCAAAGTTATCAATCAATACAATCAGCTTATTCACGCATTCCAGGCACAGCTCCATGTCCGGCTCATACACACCATCGAACTTTGTATCGCTTGTCCTCTGGGTCCGTAAAATGCTCACCTTGGCCGGAAGATCATGGATCACTTTCCCGCATCTGTCACACTTGATCACGACTTCTCTCATATTTTTCTCCTTTCTATTCTGTTTCTGTATTAAGCTTGTCCGATGGCTCCCTGTACGGGAGCCAATCAGGAACTTTGTTTTTCTGCGCGTTGTTCCATATTCCGGAACATCTCAGCACAGGCCTTCTTACACTCATTTTCTCTTCGTGTCCTCTCTTCCTCTGTCAGGATCGGTTTGTACACCTTGACTGTCGCATTCGGGAATTTGTGGATTACAGGATCTTCATATCTGTCTCCCATGATGTTCTCCCTTCTGATTTGTTCTCAAAATAATATGACTCCTTTGTTTGTCCTTATCACAGTGCATTTTTTTCTTCTGTGAAATTCGATATCTTCTCACTCCTTTCTTGGTTCTGCGAAATCTCTTGGGTCTACTCCAAGAAATATACATAAGGGGATTAGTTCTTCAGTCCGAAGATCTCGATTTCGTTTTTCATCATACAAGCTTGCATACAGGCTCTGATAGTCAAGTTGCGTTCTCCTGGCCGCCTCAGCTAAGTTGATTCCACGTTCCTTCATATACATTCCTATTTTCTTCGATATGCTCACTATAATCACCTCCAAACTCTTCGCATCGAAGACTTTAATTGTATGATAGACTTCGCTACGAAGAATGTCAATAGATTTTTTAAAAATATTTTCTTCGTGGCGAAGATTTTTATTGACTATGCTAAAATTGTGTTATATATTTTTAGAAAAGGTGGTGGAAAGAATGGAAAATAAACTTGGAGCAACCTTAAAGAAATTGCGCGAAAATGCAAAAATGACTGCAAAAGATGTTAGTTCGCGACTTTCAGAGATGGGTTTTGAGGTTTCTGATAAAACATTATATGGATATGAAAAAGGCATTCGCATGCCAAATGCTGATATTTTTGTGGCATTGTGTCAAATATTTTCATGTAAGAACATTTTAGAAACATTCGGGGACATCGGAATTGACTACTCTATTCCCGATGATCAGGAATGGAAACTCATTGATACGTATAGAAAACTCGATCCCTTTGGCCAAGAGACCGTTACTTATATTCTCGATCGTGAATTTAAACGCACCCTGCAGATCCGTGAAGCTGGCAAGCACAGTGTAAGGCCTTCCTCGTCTCGTGTTTATCCGTATGTCCACAAGATTGCTTGTGCCGGATCCGGATTCTATTTTGATGATATTCCTACGGATACCATTGAACTTCCCTTTGTTCCTGGTGCCGACTTCGTGATCGGCGTCAATGGTGACAGCATGGAGCCGGATTACCATGATGGAGAATTGCTATATATAGAAAAAATTGAAAATCTGCAGCATGGCGAAATCGGAATCTTTACGATTGGGAATGAATGTTATGTAAAAGAGTATGGTCCTAATGGGCTCATCTCCCATAATCATGACTATCCTGATATTCCTGGAAACGAAGAGATAAGATTAATTGGTAAAGTAATTGAAAAAGTGGAAAAATAAAAGAATACTAAAGAATGATATTAGGAGGTTTTAATCTATGAAAAGGAAATTTTTTGCAATTCTTTTATCTGCTACATCTGTTGTTGCTCTTTCTTCTTGCGGATCAGGTGCTTCTTCATCGTCCTCACCGGAGGTAATAGTTTCTGATGCAGCTGAAGAAAATGATGCAGCTAAGTCAGAGGAGGACTTTAAAGCCTCTTGCCAGGACGTTTCTTATGAAAATCTTGCAAGGAACAATGATTATGTTGGCAAAGATGTCCATCTTACTGTCAAACTCGGAGAAACTTCTGATAATGGTTCTGACCTAATAGGCGGTTTTGCACGTTTTTTAGACGATTACGGATATGAAACAAATGAAATCCTTGTCTTGCTTCCTTATGATCCCGATGGTGACAGACCCTTAAATGAAGACATTATAGAAATATGGGGGACTTATAAGGGAATGACAAGCGAAACTGATTTTATCCAAATGACTGCTTCCGAACCATATGTTGAAGCACAATATTATAGCATTATACCGTTTGAAGAATCTGGATATGCTGTTACAGACTACGTTGAACTCAATGATACGTCTCTACAAATCGGTGATTTCGAATTCTCTGAAGACAACGAAGGTTATCCTGCTGTTGATGTAGGTTTTACTTTCACAAACAACAGTGATATCCCTTTAGGGGTTTATGATGTATACACTATTGGAGGATATCAGAACGGAACCCTAGTATCGGAGTACTCCCCATCTGATTCCGGAGACATTGCAAACAGCAGATACCAAGTAACTATCGATCCAGGAGATTCTTTTACATTCGATGTTTTATATCGTTATAGTACTGCAACAAATGACCCTCTGACCATTGAAGTTTATACGCAAGAGTCCACTGCAGTAATTGCCAAGAAAGTCATAGAAATTCAGCAATAAAAAAGACGCCCCTGCACTAACAGGGGCGTTAGGTAACCATCCGAAAATGATACCCTATATACGCAAACATATTGTATCATTTTCGGAACAGCCTTGCAAGAGACGATCTTTTCTCTGGCTGTTATTTTTGTACCTTTTTTAAATGGTTGATAACAGAATCATACATTTTTGCTCTCAAAAATATGCTTTTAACGGAGGATGATGCTATGTATTATCAGCAAATCGATTATAAGCCAGAAGAAATACTCATCTATTTGCGCAAGTCAAGATCGGATGACCCTCTCCTGTCCGTCGAGGAAGTTCTGCAGAGGCATGAGACGATCTTGTCAGAATGGGCCTCAACCCATCTGACAGCCCCCATTCCGGAAGAAAATATTTATCGTGAAATTGTGTCCGGCGAGACGATTGAAGCACGTCCTGAGGTCCAGAAAATGCTCAAACGGATGGAATCTCCTGCCGTTAAAGCGGTGCTCGTTGTGGAGATCCAGCGTCTCTCCCGCGGCGATCTGGAGGATGCCGGCCGTTTGATCAAACTCTTCCGCTACACCAACACACAGGTGATCACTCCGCAACGGAGTTATAATATTGATGATGAGTATGACAGGGATGCCTTTGAGCGCGAACTGAAGCGCGGAAATGAGTATCTTGAGTACACGAAGCGGATCCTTAGCCGCGGACGCCTTCAGTCCGTCCTGGAAGGGAATTATGTTGGCTCTAAAGCGCCGTATGGCTGGGACCGCGGATGGGTGACTGTTGGTAAAAAGCAATGTCCCACCCTTGTAAGGAATGCAGAAAGCGATGTGGTAGTCCTGATTTTTAAACTCTGCAGCGAAGATCATATGTCCCCCGGAGCTATTGCAAAGCATCTTGACCAAATGGGAATACTTCCCCGCTCCGGGAAGCACTGGAACGCTTCCACCATCCGCGGCATATTGAGCAACCCCCATCATAATGGGAAGGTCGTTTGGGATGCCCGGAAGACGGTCACGACAGTCGAGGATCAGGAAATTTTAAAATCACGTCCCAGAAATACAGACGGATGTATCATCGCCACCGGCAGACACGAAGCTCTTATCCCTGATAACGTCTTTGAGACCGTCCAGGATCGTTTACACCGTCATACCCGGGAATCCTTCCATAAAGAGCTAATAAATCCATTTGCAGGGCTATTATACTGCTCCTGCGGTCATGCAATGGTCTATCGCATCTACAAGCGCCCGGATGGTTCTTTGCGCAGCGCTCCACGCTATTTGTGCAATGATTCGTCCTTCTGCCGGACCGGCTCCTGTACGGTCACAGAACTGACGGAACTTGTCTGCCAAATTCTTGAAGAGCACATAAAAGCCTTTAAAGTCGAACTTGACCAGATGGAGGACGGCGGTACCCTGCAAAAACAGTTAGAAGTCCTGACGCGCCGAAAAGCAGAACTGGAAAAGAAAGAGATCTCGCAATGGGAAAAATATTCGGAAGAGAAAATGCCGAAAGAAGTGTTTGAATTTCTGAACAGGAAAGTATTGTATGAGAAAGAAGAGAATCAAAAAGCACTGGATAAGGCTCTGGCTGCAGTGCCCGACAGAACAATCTATGAACAGAAGATCTATCAGTTCGAGGATGCGGTTGCTGCTCTCCGCTCCGGATCTGCCACGGCTAAAGCAAAGAACAGGATCCTGAAGAGCTGCATCCAGCGGATTGAATATCACAGAGGAACACCGAAACGGATAAAACGCTCTTCCGACACTCTTCTCCCTGTCGGAGGACGCTGGAATAGTCCGCCGATTGAACTGTCTGTGCAGTTGAAATATTGATAGACAACATCATGGAGCAGAGGAGCTGGCGCACATGGAGATGATCTGTGTGATCGTCAAACAGCTGACCCAGGATCTGTCGCCCGAGGAAATCAAAAAGAGCGGCTTCGACAAGTACTATGTGGATCATACGCTGGGCGTCTGGCCCGTCGCTGCAGGGGGCATCCCGCAGACTTCACTGGAGTTCCAGTCGAAGGGGGACCCGGTCACGGATCTCTTTGAAGATATGGCCGCTGAGCAGAAGGCACGAACCACCTACGATAATATCCTGCGTCTGGTGAAGGATCCGGAGGTATGTGATCCGATCCGCTTCTTAAGAGAACGTGAGATCGTTCACTTCCAGAGATTCGGTGAGGCACTCCGCATGGTCACAGACCGGCTCGACGCGAATAACTTCTACGCCTTTAACCCTGCCTTCGAGGCACGGTAAAAAAGGAAAGCGTAAACCGGGTGTCTGTATCTCCTGCCGGAAGATAAAGAGAAAAATACCAGCAGCACCTTTTTGAAAAAGTACTACTGGTATTCTTCTGGGTTGGGCTGTTCTTAAAAAACAGAGCAGTTCGTAGGGGAATCGAACCCCTGTTTCCGCCGTGAGAGGGCGGCGTCTTAACCGCTTGACCAACGAACCTCGCAACAAAGACTATTATACACTTTATAAACCAAATGTCAATAGTAAATTTATAATTTTTTTCATTCAGGATTGCAGGAGCGAAATCTCTGCATTCCTGAATGATTTTAACGTGGATTTATGCCAGTTTTGCTTTTGCGGCATCAACCAGAGCTGCAAATCCGTCTGCATCATTGACAGCCATCTCTGCAAGCATCTTGCGGTTGATATCAATGTTCGCAAGCTTCAGGCCATACATGAATCTGCTGTAGGAAAGTCCATTCATTCTTGCAGCCGCATTGATACGTGCGATCCAGAGCTGTCTGAACTGTCTCTTCTTCTGTTTTCTTCCCGCATAGGAGCTTGCTAATGCTCTCATAACGGACTGCTTTGCTACTCTATACTGTTTAGATCTGGCTCCTCTGTAACCTTTTGCCAGCTTTAATGTTCTATTATGTCTTTTCTTAGCGTTATAACCGCCTTTTACTCTTGCCATTTCGTCATCCTCCTAACTTCAAAATCAGTTCCGGTTTTACAGATACGGTAAAATCTTCTTCATATTCTTAACATTTGTTGCATCTGTAATAGTAGATTTTCTGAGATTTCTTTTTCTCTTAGCGCTCTTCTTGGTTAAGATATGACTCTTATAAGCTTTGTTTCTCTTTAACTGACCTGTTCCTGTTTTCTTAAAACGTTTTGCAGCTGCTCTGCTTGTTTTCATTTTTGGCATAATGAATTCCTCCTATCAAATAGTCTAACGTTTCTGGCCCATGACCATAGTCATGCTGCGGCCTTCCATTTTCGGCGCCTTCTCCACAACGGCAATATCCTCAAGCGCTTTTGCAAAATCATCCAGAATATGCTTTGTATTCTGCGCATGAGCCATCTCACGGCCGCGGAAACGCAGGGTCACTTTGACCTTGTCTCCCTTGGTGAGAAACTTTCTCGCCGCGCTTACTTTGGTATTCAAATCATTCGTGTCAATGTTTGGAGACAACCGTACTTCCTTGATATCGACTGTCTTCTGTTTTTTGCGGGCCTCTTTTTCCTTACGGGACTGCTCATAACGGAATTTTCCATAGTCGATGATCTTCACAACAGGCGGTTTTGCATTTGGTGCGATTTTCACAAGGTCAAGTTCAGCCTCCTGTGCAAGGCGTTGCGCTTCTCTCGCAGACATGATACCCAGCTGAGCACCATCTGCGGAAATTACACGAACTTCTCTGTCTCTGATCTGTTCATTAATCTGTAATTCGCTAATGGCTCTATACCTCCATAAACTAAAAAAGTGGATAGGCAGACTATCCACTATAAATCAAAATACAAAAAAAACTTTGCACTACTTTGAAATATGAAACCACTGGTCACGCATTTGTGCCAGGGTGAGAGTGGATACTCTACTTTGCTTTAACAACTCTGACATTATGACACATGTTCCGGCATCTGTCAACATGTTTTTTTGAATTCCCCGCAGGAAAAAGGCTTCTTTTTTTGCTTTTGACTTCTCTTTCCTTCTGCTCTATAATAATTGTCTGGCAGCGCCACTCAACTCTCTTCTGGTATGGTCTGCCGCAAAGGAGGATTTACGATGTATCCGGATAACGAAAAATTTATTGATCTGCATGTCCACTCCACCGGGTCGGATGGTACGCTGACTCCGTCTGAACTGATTCAGGAAGCCAGACGCGAGGGAATCTGTGCGTTTGCGCTGACGGATCATGATTCGGTCAGCGGTATCCCGGAGGCTCTTGCGGCTTCCGAAGGTTCCGGGATTGAAGTCATTCCGGGCGTTGAGCTTTCGACCGATTACAACGGGACCGAGATCCATGTGGTCGGACTTTGGATCGATATTTACAATCAGGAGCTGCTTTCTCAGCTGCAGTCATTCCGGGACAGCCGGGATAACCGCAATCTGCGGATGATCGAGCGTCTGAACGCTTATGGCTACCGCATTACAGAGATGGAGCTGAAAAAGCGGAATCCGGACTCTGTGGTCGCGCGCCCGCATATTGCACGATATCTCGTGGATACCGGGCAGGCTCCGGATATCAAAACAGTATTTCAGACACTCATCGGAAATGACTGTCCCTGCTACGTCGGGCGGTCCATGATCACACCGATGCGGGCTGCGCAGCTGATCCGCGATGCGGGCGGGATCGCCATCCTGGCCCATCCCTGTCTGTATCATCTGCCGCAGGCAGAAGAAACGGAACTGATTGAAAAAATGATCGCGGGCGGACTCGACGGCATAGAAGCCTGCTATTCGAGGAGTACACCGGAACAGGAAGCACACTATCGTGCGCTCGCCCGAAAATACGGTCTTCTCGTGTCGGGAGGTTCCGATTTTCACGGCGCCAACAAGCCGGATATCCGGCTCGGATGGGGAACCGGTGATCTGAGAATTCCCTATGAGATTCTGGACCGGATCAGGGCACATTTGTCAGCCCGAAGACATGACCGGGAACTCAGCGAATGAATTTATAGATGACTTCGGCGACGCCTGCGTGATTATTGTCGTTTTCCGTTATGTAATCTGCATATTTCCGGACCGGTTCTCTGGCATTTTTCATGACGGCGCCGACGCCTGCGAAACGGATCATGGACAGGTCGTTTTCCTCGTCTCCGATGGCAATGGTGTTGTCATGATCCAGATGCAGGTATTCTTCCATAAAGGCGACTCCCTGTGCTTTTGTTCCCAGTTTCGGGCAGTATTCCAGATATTCCGGACAGGAAAAGAAGCTGACGCAGCGCCCTCTCTCCCACTCCATATGTTCTCTCTGAAAATCAAGGAGTGTTTCCTGGCCGGTGACGGATACCAGCAGGACCTTCGGCGTGTCATAGCACATGCGCTCGAAAAGATCGTCCACCACACGGTACTCCATCGTGGTAAGCCCGGCGTAATACTGAAGCTGCGGACATTCATAAGGCGCCAGGATGTATTGATCCGAATAGGCCTGTATATACAGGTCTCTTTTTTTTGCCTCTGAAAAAAGATAATGCGCATATTCATCCGGCAGTTTCAGATCTCTGAGAATCGTCTCTCCTTCGAGCTCATAGATCAGCGCCCCGTTGTAGGAAATCAGGAAGCAGCCTTTTCGCTGCATCCCGAGCGCCCGGACCAGAGGCCTCGCGCTGGCGATTGCCCGTCCCGTCGCGATCGCGACGTAATGGCCGCGGTCCACCGCTTCTTTGATGGCCGCAATATTTTCCGGAGGAATGGTCTTGTCGTCCTTCAGAGTCGTTCCGTCCAGATCTAAAAAAAACATTTTCTTTTGCATAGTCGTTCTCATCTTTCGATCAGGAAGCGGTAATATCCGAGGATCTGAAACCATCCGGCATCCGCCTTCAGGCCGCCGGTCAGGTTCTGTACCGCGCTGTCTTCCAAATGGCCTCTTATCTCGAAATAAAAGCGGTCCGCCGTCTCTGTATCGCGCATCGCCTCACTATCGATTCGAAGAACTTCGATATGATTGTAGCAGAAATGATCCAGCAGTGTTCCGATCGAAGCGGATCCTTCCCGGGTTTCAACACTCAACAGCAAGCGGTCCGCACCTCTTACGTAAACCGGTTCTTTCCCGATCACAAAGCAGGTACGCTCCCTCTGTATTTTGGCAAGGATATAACATCCATGTTCAAGAAGCTGATGATAAAGAAGTGTCTCTGACCCGCTTCCGTTTTCCTCTGTATCCAGAAGCAAAAAGCGCTCCTGCCCTGTTTCCAGTGCCTGCCAGGCTTCCGTCCGGTCCCGGTAAAGGCGCAGCGGATGTGCAGGATGCCCGGTTTTGCTGATTTCTTTATCCTCCAGGATTCCGAAGCCGGTGACCGGAGGGCATCCGTGTTCGTCAAGCATCCGGTACTGCTGTTTCCGGCTGAGGGCCATGAGATGGCCGAACAGATCTTTTGCGCCCTGGCGGTTTGCGTCGTCCCGGGTCAGCGCAGCGGCGGATTCCAGTTTGGCGTTTTCACGTTCCGCGTCAAAGACTTCTTTCTGTGCAGCGATTTTATACTCTGCCACTGCGGCGGTCATCTGCATTCTTTTTTCATAGAGCTCCACGATCTGCCTGTCGATCGTGTCTATCTCTTTTCTGATTTCCGGCAAATCCTTCATGGTCATCTGTCCTTTCTTCAGGATACATCAAAAAGCGAAAGCTGGTTGGATTCCGGAAGATCTCCCAGAAGTCCCATGTCTGCCATCAGATCCGCGACTGTCTTGCTGACCTTCGAACGGTCTTTGAAATCGTCTTTTGACAGGAACGGGCCGTCTTTGGCTGCTTCCACCACACCTTCCGCCGCCTTGTCGCCCATTCCGTCTATGGTGTTGATGGCGGGCATGATCTTTCCGTCAATGATCTGGAAATAACGGGCGTCGGCCCGGTAGATATCCAGCGGCCAGAATTCGAACCCGCGGGCGTACATTTCCTGTACGATTCGCATGTCGCGGAGGGTATCCTGTTCTTTCTTTGACAAATCGTCTTTTCTTTTGTAATAGTCTGCGAGGTAGTATTCCAGGCGTTCACGTCCCTGGCACATCAGCTCATAGTTGAAGGCAGTGGCGCGGATGCTGAAAAACGCGGCGTAATAGGCCAGCGGATAAAACACCTTGCAGTAGGCGATGCGCCATGCCATCATGACGTAGGCAGCCGCATGGGCCTTCGGGAACATGTATTTGATCTTTTCACAGGACCAGATGTACCAGTCCGGAACTCCGTGTTCGATCATGTCCTGCTTCCATTCCGGCCAGGCATCACATTTGCCTTTCGCGATGACGCCCTTTCTGACTTTCTCCATGATATTAAAGGACTCTTCTGAATCAAGCCCCTTGCCGATCAGATAGGTCATGATATCATCACGGGTACAGATGGCCGTGGAAATGGTCGCCTTTCCTTCCTGGATCAGGGTCTGGGCGTTGCCAAGCCATACATCGGTCCCGTGGGAAAGCCCCGCGATGCGGACCAGGTCGGAAAACTGTGTCGGCTTCGTATCGATCAGCATCTGCATGGCAAAGTCCGTGCCGAACTCAGGAATCCCGAGCGCGCCGAGCTTGCAGCCTCCGATATCGTCGGGTTCGATGCCGAGCGCGGAGGTATTCTGAAACAGTGACATGACCTCGGGAGAATCCAGCGGGATCTCCAGCGGATTGATTCCGGTCAGATCCTGCAGCATACGGATCATGGTCGGATCATCGTGCCCGAGAATGTCCAGCTTTAACAGGTTGTGGTCGATGGAATGATAATCAAAATGTGTCGTTACGGTATCGGTCGTCATATCATTGGCCGGCCGCTGCACAGGAGTAAAGGAATAAATATTTTCTCCCAGCGGCAGGACAATGATGCCTCCCGGATGCTGCCCGGTTGTTCTGCGCACGCCTACGCATCCCTGTACGATCCGGTCAATCTCACAGTTCCGCTTATGGATCCCGCGTTCTTCAAAATAGTTTTTGACATAGCCGAACGCCGTCTTGTCCGCCAGCGTGCCGATCGTCCCGGCACGGAAGGTCTGTCCGTCCCCGAAAATAACTTCTGTGTATTTATGTGCCTTGCTCTGATAATCGCCTGAGAAATTCAGATCGATATCCGGCTCTTTATTTCCCTTGAATCCCAGGAACGTCTCAAAAGGAATATCGAATCCTTCCTTTTTCAGTTTCGCCCCGCAGACCGGGCACACCTTGTCCGGCATGTCGCAGCCCGCTCTTCCGGCGTAAGCCTTTACTTCCTCGGAGTCGAAATCCACATAGTGGCACTCGCTGCAGATATAATGCGGGCTTAAGGGATTCACCTCCGTGATTCCGGCCATGGTCGCTACAAAGGAGGAACCGACGGATCCTCGAGATCCGACCAGATATCCGTCTTCATTGGATTTCCACACCAGCTTCTGAGCGATGATGTACATCACAGCGAAGCCGTTGGAAATGATCGAGTTGAGCTCACGCTCCAGGCGTTCCGAAACAACGGTCGGAAGTTTTTCCCCATAGATCTCATGTGCCCTGGTATAGCAGATATCACGCAGGATCTGGTCCGAGTTTTCGATGACAGGCGGACATTTATCCGGACGCACCGGGTCGATTTTTTCGCACATGTCTGCAATCTTGTTCGTATTTGTGATGACGATCTCTTCCGCCTTCTCACTTCCCAGATAGGAAAACTCGGCCAGCATCTCCTCCGTCGTGCGCAGGAAAAGAGGCGCCTGTTCGTCCGCATCCTTAAAGCCCTTTCCGGCCATGATGATCCGCCGGTATACCTCATCCTCGGGGTCCAGGAAATGAACGTCGCAGGTCGCGACCACCAGCTTTTTCAGCTGCTCGCCAAGCGTAACGATCCGGCGGTTGATGTTCTGGATATCTTCAACGGATTCAACCGGCTCATTATCGCTTCGCAGCATGAACATATTGTTGCCGACCGGCTGAATTTCCAGATAATCATAAAAATTCGCGATCCGAAGGATTTCCTCATCCGGCCTTCCGTTTACCATGGCGCGGTACAGTTCACCGGCCTCACAGGCGGAACCGAGCAGAATCCCTTCCCGGTATTTCTGAAATTCGCTTTTGGGTATCCGGGGACGCCGGTTGTAATATTTGATATGGGAATCAGAGACCAGCTTATACAGATTTACTCTACCGATATCATTCTGCGCCAGCATGATCGCGTGGTAAGTGGGAAGTTTTTTGATCACTCCCTCCGATGCACGGTTCCACGCCTGCAGCTGATCTACATTTTCCACTTCGTAATCGCGCAGCATTTCCGTAAATTTCAGAAAGATTTCTGCGGTACAGCCCGCGTCATCTACCGCGCGGTGATGATGCGCCAGCGAAATATTGAGCGTCTTCGCAACGGTATCCAGCTTAAAGCGGTTCAGCTGCGGAAGCAGCGCCCTGGCGAGAGCCACGGTATCGATGACGGTCTGCGGGCAGGCTATGCCGATGTCTTCGCAGTTTTTCCGGATAAAACTCATGTCAAAATCCGCATTATGGGCCACCATGACAGCATCCCTGCAGAAATCCATGAATTCCGGCAGGACCGCGCTGATGACCGGCGCATCCAGCACCATGTCATCGCTGATGCTGGTCAGCTGCTCGATCTCATAGGGGATCGGCATCTGCGGATTGACAAAGGAGGAAAAGCGGTCGGTGATCTCTCCGTGCTCGACGCGGACGGCTCCGATCTCGATGATCCGGTTCTTCTGCGGACTGAATCCGGTCGTCTCCAGATCGAAGACCACGAAAGGATCTTCGGAAAAGTTCTGGCCTGCGGGATGTTCCACCATCCCCTTCAGGTCATCTACCAGATACGCTTCCATCCCGTATATGACTTTAAAGTCATCATCCTTCCCGACTGTATGGCCTGCGTCCGGGAAAGACTGAACATCGCCATGATCTGTGATGGCGATCGCTTTGTGCCCCCATTTCATGGCCCGCTTGATAATATCTTTTACATCCGAGACGCCATCCATATCGCTCATCTTGGTATGGCAGTGCAGCTCCACCCTCTTCTGCGGACTGTTGTCCATCCTTGCCGATACAAAGGAAGATATTTTCTTCATGCCGAGAATGGATCCGATCGTGAGCTCGTGATCAAAACGGTCGATGGTCGTAACGCCCTTGATCTTTAAGAAGGCTCCCGTCTTGATGCCGTTTTTCAGTTCGGGCAGAAATTCATTTCTGCAGAACATCTTGACCTTGATGGTATCTGTAAAATCCGTGATGGTGAACATCAGGATTGTTTTTTCATTGCGGATCCCGCGCTCGTCCATCGAAAGGACCTGCCCGCGGATGACCACATCCCCCATCTCCCCGGCGATCTGGTCGATCCGGATCGGTTCATCCTCAAAATCACGTCCGTAGATCACATCCGGATTGTCGCTCTTTTTCGGGAAGGTCCTGCGCTCGGGTTCTTTTTTCCTGCGCGGCATTTCTTCTGCTTTCTTTTGCGGCTTTTTGGGCGCGTCTTCTTTCGCCCACGGAGTCTCCGAGCCGCCGCCTTCCATGTATTCTTCTTTTCCGGAAGACAGGATGTTGGTCCGCATGACGATCTGACGGATCTCATTTCGCATCATGATATCCGCGTTCTTCTTGTATTTGGATTCTTCCTGCTCGCAGAAGTCAATCTCCACCTTTGCTCCCAGGTGGCAGCGCTCATTCAGGATTTTTTCTATAATGCGATAGATTTCCTCTTCCTTTTCGCGCGCGATCACGGTATCCTCAAGCGTGAGCGCCAGCGTATTCTCCTCCGGATAATCAAGCTTTGCCTTCCGGAGGATATTGTATTCCAGCAGACTGTACGCGTGAAACTCTGTCAGGATACTGTTCCAGTAGACCTCCATCAGGTTTTTCAGCGTATACAGCCGGGAAAGCCGGAAATTCTCAATGATCCGGATCCGGAGCGGACGCCCCGGGAACAGCTGCCGGCAGATCTCCTGCTCGATCTTGAAAATACGGTCTTTGAACAGAAGATGCCCACTGTTCAGGTACACGCGAAGACAATCGCGCGTGCTCGTGGTGGACACCTTCGATATGGTCGCTTCCTCCAGGATCCCCTGAAGCTCGCTGTTTAATTTTAACTGCGGAAATACCTCGAAAAAAGCTTTATCCAAGTTTGATCATTCCTTCCAGTTCTGTCTGCAGTGCCTTCAAAAGCTGATCTTCCGGCACTTTTCTGATGATTTCTCCTTTTTTTATGATCAGTCCCTCTTTATTGCCGCCGCAGATTCCCAGATCCGCCTCTCTGGCTTCTCCGGGCCCGTTGACAACACATCCCATCACGGCGACCTTAATATCCAGCGGATACCGGGCAGTCATGGTCTCCACCTGATTGGCCAGGGAAATCAGATCGATGCTCGTCCTGCCGCAGGTGGGACAGGAGACAACCTCGACGCCGCCCTTTCGCAGCCCCAGAGTGCGCAGGATCAGGATCGCGGAACGGATCTCTTCTACCGGGTCTCCGGTCAGGGAAACGCGGATGGTGTCGCCGATGCCCTGACTCAGGATCAGTCCCAGGCCAACGGCGGATTTGATATTGCCGCTGATCAGCGTACCTGCCTCTGTGATCCCCACATGGAGAGGATAATCCGTCTGCGGCGCAATCAGTTCGTGCGCCCGGACGCACATCATGACATCCGAGGATTTGATGCTGATCACCAGATTCTCATACCCGCAGTCTTCAATCATGCGGACTTTGTCAAGTGCGCTCTCCACCAGTCCCTCCGCAGTCACACCGTGATATTTTTCCACGAGCTTCTTTTCCAGGGAACCGCTGTTGACACCCACACGGATCGGGACCTGATAAGCTCTGGCAGCCTCTACAACGGCACGCAGGTTCTGTTCGGAACCGATGTTGCCGGGATTGATCCGGATCTTGTCAGCGCCGTTTTCAATCGCCGCTATGGCCAGCCGGTAATCAAAATGGATATCCGCTACCAGCGGGATATGAATCCGGCTCTTGATCGCCCTCAGCGCAAGTGCCGCTTCCATATCCGGCACGGTACAGCGGATGATCTGGCATCCCGCTTCCTCCAGTTTCAGGATCTGTCCGACGGTCGCGTCCACATCCTGGGTTTTTGTATTGGTCATCGACTGGATCGCGATTGGATGATTTCCTCCGATCTTCACCGTTCCAATCTGTATTTCTCTTGATTTCCTTCGTTCCATCTCTACACCTTACATAATAAGCTTTCTCACATCGTTGAACATAATCAGGAGCATGAGCGCAAACAGACACATGAGTCCGATAAAATGCACGAGCCCTTCTTTGTTCTCACTGATCCTGCGTCCGCGGATGGCCTCAATGACCAGAAATACCAGCCGCCCTCCGTCAAGCGCCGGAATCGGCAGCAGATTCATGACTCCCAGGTTCGCCGAGAGCAGGATCCCCAGATTCAGCATATTCAGAAATACATAAAAATAGCCGTCTGCCATGCTCTCCTCATAGGCATCGCCGATCACTTTGACGATCCCCACAGGCCCTGACAGATCATTGACGCTCACCTGATTGGTAAACAGCATCTCCAGGCTTCGTACGGTATACTGAATCCAGAATTTTACCTCATATACTCCATAGACAAGGGTTTTTGCCGGATTCAGCCGCGTATAGGCATTGTTTCCGTAAATGCCGTACAGATACCGGCCGCTCTCTTCGTCGTAGGACGGTGTCAGTTCCACCTGATGTGTCTCGCCGTCGCGCACGAATGTGACTTCGACCGGTTCCCCCTCATGAAAAAGAGAATACATACTGATCTCTTTATAAAAATGAATCCTCTTGTGATTCATTTTGATGATTTCATCCCCGGACTGAAGTCCTGCCTCCTGCGCCGCGTAGCCGTCCATCACGTCACTGACGACGGGCAGATTCACGCCAAGACTTCCGATAATGATCACGGAGAATAAAAAGGCCATGATAAAATTAAAGACCGGTCCTGCGGCCACGACGCTGATGCGTCCCCAGACCGGTTTTTTCTGAAAGGAGCGGCTGTCCTCACTGTCGGAATCCTCTCCTTCCATCATGCAGGCGCCGCCAAAGGGCAGAAGTTTTAAGGAAAACTTCGTCTCTCCCCTCTGGAAACCGACGATGGTGGGCCCGAGTCCGAGAGAAAACTCATTGACCCGGATATTGTTTGCTTTTGCAAGCAAAAAATGTCCCCACTCATGGAACAATATGATCACACTGAATAAAATAATCGCAACGATATATTTTACGATCAATCTACCACCTGCTTTCTATCCTTTCATATACAGCAGCTTCCGTATCCAGGATCGCGTCCAGATCCGGGTTCGCGATATAGGGAATGGCATCCATCGTCTCTTCGATGATGCGGGGAATATCCAGGAAACGGATCTTCTCTTTCAGGAACAGAGCAACTGCCTTTTCATTGGCTGCATTAAATACGGTGGGCGTATTCCCGCCCTTTTTCATGGCCTGCAGGGCCAGCTTCAGCCCTTCAAAGGTATCAATATCCGGTTTCTCAAATGTCAGCGATTTCAGCGCATAAAAATCCAGTCTTTCCCCCTGTAAAAATGTCCGTTTCGGATAATAGAGCGCATACTGGATCGGCAGACGCATATCCGGCGTGCCAAGCTGAGCGATGACGGCGCCGTCCCGGTACTGGACCATGGAATGGATCACGCTCTGCGGATGGACCACGACCTGGATCTGCTCCTGCGTGACGCCGAAGAGCCATCCGGCCTCCATGACCTCGAGTCCCTTGTTGACGAGTGTGGCCGAATCCACTGTAATTTTTTTGCCCATGGACCAGTTCGGATGCTTCAGAGCATCGGCCAGATGGACATGTTCCAGATCTGTTCTGGTCATCCCGCGAAACGGGCCGCCGGAGGCGGTGAGCAGTATTTTATCGATCTCATTGCCTGCCGAACGCTCTCCGTTCAGCGACTGAAAGATGGCGGAATGCTCGCTGTCCACCGGAAGGATCGATACACCGTGCGCTTCGGCCAGCGGCATGATGATATGTCCGGCAGTGACCAGCGTCTCCTTATTTGCCAGAGCGATGTCCTTGCCCTGTTCGATGGCCGCAATCGTCGGCCGGATGCCGATCATCCCCACGATCGCCGTGACCACGACCTGCGTATCCTCTCCTGTCGCGGCTGCGATCAGTCCATCCATGCCGCAGACAATCTCCACATCCAGATCACGGATAGACAAAGCCAGCTCAGCCGCCTTTTGTTCGCTGCCGACACAGACCAGCTGCGGATGAAATTCCCTGATCTGTTTTTCCAGAAGCGCAATATTGTTCCCGGCCGTCAGGGCCGTGATTTTAAAATCTCCGTCATGCTGACGCACAACATCCAGGGTCTGCGTGCCGATGGAACCGGTCGACCCCAGTACTGCAATATTCTTCATAACTACTCCAAAATCTTTTTATCGTAACTGATCGTACCTATCGTATCACATACAGGCACAGATAGTAAATGATGGGCGCGGTAAAAATAACACTGTCGAACCGGTCCAGTATGCCGCCGTGTCCCGGTATCAGCTTCCCGTAATCCTTGATTTCAAAATTCCGCTTGATCGCAGACGCGGCCAGGTCTCCCACCATGGAAATCAGGGCGCCCGCGGCACAGATTGCGGCCATGATGAAGATATAAGGCAGATCAACGCCCATGCGGCTTTTGAACAGGACTCCGTAAAGGATGGTGAGGACGGCAGCACCGGCCACGCCTCCCACGGCTCCTTCCACCGATTTTTTCGGACTCAGCTTCGGCGACATCTTGTGCTTTCCGAAAAGCATGCCGACACAGTAGGCGCAGGTATCACATCCCCAGGAGCACAGAAAGATCAGCCATACCAGGTATTTTCCGCCATCCAGTGACCTTGTCAAATAGATACAGGACAGCATGACCGCCACATAGAATACGCCGAAAAACACAGCGATGATCTGATGCGCGTGAAACTTCGGGTAGCCAAACACAAAGATGCACATGCACACAATCAAAAGCCCCATGACAAGAGCCATCATATCCGGCATGAAATGCAGGCCCAGGTTCACATAGTAGAGGGCGGCCGCGATATAGCCGGCGATCCCTGCTGTTTTTTCGACATGAAAAACCCGGTAGAGCTCATACATCCCGATGATGGAAATGATACCCAGGGCGATGAGCAGCACCGGGCCTCCTGTGATGATCAATATAAGTGCAAGCAAAACCAGTATGATTCCACTGATCAGTCTTGTCTTGAACATACCATTATACCTCTTTTACCTTTCCGTATCTTCTGTCCCTGTCATTATAAGCCTCAATGGCACGGATCAGTTCCTGCCTGTTAAAATCCGGCCAGGGCGTATCCGTAAAATAAAACTCGCTGTACGCATGCTGCCACATCAGGTAGTTGGAAAGCCGCTGCTCTCCGCTCGTGCGGATCATCAGATCCGGATCCGGTATGCCGGCCGTGTCCAGATAGG
Source organism: uncultured Lachnospiraceae bacterium (assembly GCA_946546945.1). GTDB lineage: Bacteria > Bacillota > Clostridia > Lachnospirales > Lachnospiraceae > Eubacterium_I. The sequence continues at coordinate 58,552 of CAMNOU010000010.1, read as the reverse complement.
AGGAATACTGTTCTTCATCGATTTCTTCCGGCATGATCTTCTTGTCTTCCACATCCCGGACAAGCTTCCGGATGGCGCGGATCATCTCATTTCTGCTTCCGTAATTGATCGCGATCTGCAGATGGAATCCGTCAAATTCTGCAGTGTCCTCTTCCAGGCGCCGGATGCTTTCCTGCAAAGCAGGCGCGAGAGCCGTCTTATCTCCGATAATGCGCACCCGCATATTGTTTTTCATGGCCTTGTCGTAGCAGATCTTCAGATACTTGTCAAACAGTATCATCAAAGCCTTGACTTCTGCGGAGGGCCGGCTCCAGTTTTCCGTCGAAAAAGCATAGATCGTCAGGTATTTGATCCCGAGCGCATCCGCATCTTCGCAAATATCCATCACGACCTCGGCTCCTTTTTTATGTCCGAAGGTACGGGGCATTCCTCTTTTCTTTGCCCATCGTCCGTTTCCGTCCATGATGATTGAAACATGTTCCGGTATTTTCAGATTTGAAATATCCATATCTCCTGTTCCTCTGTCATTCCCTGCACATTTTTAAAGACAAGTCATCTCCCGGCTGTTATTAATGGCAGACATACTACTGCGAGGACACGGCATCGCCATGTCCCCGACTTCCTGTTCTTATACGGTCATGATTTCCTTTGTCTTTTCTGCGACCGCTTCGTCAACTTTTTCAATATACTTATCTGTGAGCTTCTGTACCTGATCCTGAAGATCCTTCACTTCATCCTCGGAAATGCCCTCTGTCTTTCCCTGTTTCTTCAGGGTGTCATTGGCATCCCGGCGGATGTTGCGGACAGCGACCTTGGCATTCTCGCCTTTTTTGCGGACATCCTTTGACAGATCCTTACGTCTTTCCTCGGTAAGCTCTGGGAAAACAAGGCGGATGGCTTTTCCGTCATTCGTGGGATTGAGCCCCAGATCGGAAACCAGGATCGCCTTCTCGATTGCCTTTACCATGGAAGCCTCCCACGGCTGGATCAGAATCATGCGGGGTTCGGGAACCGATACGTTCGCTACCTGCTGAATCGGCATCGGAGAACCGTAATAGTCGACACGCAGCTGATCGAGCACATGCGGATTGGCCCGGCCTGCACGGATGGTTCCGAACTCTTCCAGCAGATTGTTATAGGATTTTTGCATCTTGTCTTCAAAGGGCGCGATTTTTTCATTCATGATAGAAGCCTCCATTTCTTTCTCTTTGATTGTTGCTGTATTGTATGGAGCAGTCCGCTCGCGGATTCTGCTCCGTCACGCTTATACCGTCACTTTCGTTCCGTTGAAATCACCGGAAATCGCTTTGACAATGCTGTCTTTTTCATTCAGCGCAAAAACATACATGGGCATCCGGTTCTCCATGCTCATGATGGAGGCAGTCAGATCGACCACAGCCAGCTGTTTGTCAATGACTTCCTGTATGGATACTTCGTCATAACGGACTGCATCCGGATTGGACTTCGGGTCACTGTCATATACGCCGTCGATTGCTTTTGCGAGCAGGATGACATCTGCCTCGATCTCAATGGCTCTCAGAACGGTTGCCGTATCGGTTGAAAAATACGGATGACCGGTGCCGCCTGCAAAGAAGACGACCATCCCGCGCTCAAAATACTTGTTCGCGCGGTCCTTGGAGAACAGCTTTGTAAAGGAACCACATTCAAAGGGAGTGAGCACATTCGTCTTCAGTCCGACTGACCGGAAGATCTCAGACACATAAATGCAATTCATGACGGTCGCCAGCATCCCGATCTGATCGGCCTTGGTCCGGTCAATGTTTTCACTGCTGCGTCCGCGCCAGAAGTTGCCTCCGCCGATCACAATACCTACTTCAATGCCCTGATCGACCAGCTGTTTGACCTGCCGGGCCACAACGGTCACGGTCGGTTCGTCAAATCCGGTCTTCTTATCTCCGGCAAGTGCTTCTCCGGATAATTTTAATAAAATTCTTTTCATAAAACAATACTCCCTTCTTTCTCTGACAGATATACCTATTATATCACATAAAAACCTGTTCGAGTAGTCTTTATCTTCACGAAACACGGATTAAATCAGCAGTTCCTCCATCAGCAGTCTGCGATCATCCATGGGGATCCTTTTGCCCATGATCTCCTGATAATCCTCGTGTCCCTTTCCGGCAAGAACAAGAAAATCTCCTTCCCGCGCGTGCTCCAGGCAATAGCGGATCGCTTCTGCCCGGTCCCCGACCGCAACATAGGCGCCGCCGCCCTTTTTCGCTCCGGCAATAATATCGTCCATGATTTTCACAGGATCCTCATAGCGGGGATTATCCGACGTAATCACGGTCAGATCTGCCAGAGACGCGGAGACTTCTCCCATCTCAAACCGCCGGTTTCCGGAACGGTTTCCGCCGCATCCGAACAGACAGATCAGGCGTTGCGGATGATACCGGCGCAGGGATTGCAGCAGGCACCGCAGGCTCATGGCATTGTGCGCATAATCGATCAGGACTTTCCCTCTGCCCGGCACCTGGATAATTTCTGTCCTTCCCTTTATGCAGATCCTCCGCAGAGATTCCTGTATCCGGCCGGCCCCGATTCCCAGACGGGTACAGACACACAGGGCCGCCATGGCATTGTACAGGTTGAACTCTCCCGGCATGGGAAGGGACAGCTTTGTCTCACAGTCTCCACGGATCCGGCAGGAAATGCCGAGAACATCCGCTTTTTCAAAAAGACGTATTTCCTTTGCATATACATCCCGTTCTTCTGAAAAGCCGAAGGTCTCCAGATCACAGCGGCAGTCTTTCAGGACTTCGCCCAGATGCCTGTCGTCTCCGTTCACGATTCCGTGCCGGCACTGTCTGAACAGCCGGCTCTTGCAGGCGATATAATGTTCCAGATTTTTGTGCTCTCCGGGTCCGATATGATCCGGTCCAAGATTGGTAAAAACTCCGTAATCAAACAGGATGCCGTCGGTATGGTGCAGCATCAGCCCCTGGGACGACACTTCCATCACCGCATACCGGCATCCGGCATCTGCCATGTCTCTGAGGCTTTTCTGGATCACCAGTGACTCCGGCGTTGTATTCGGGGTCTTTATGACCTGATCTTTGATGAAGGTTCCCAAAGTACCGATCAGTCCTGTCCCGTACCCCGCATCCTCCAGGATGGTCCGGATCATACAGGCGGTTGTTGTTTTTCCCTTGGTGCCGGTAATCCCGATGGTGGTGAGACGTCTTGCCGGATATCCGAAATAAGCCGCCGACATCTTCGCCAGGGCAATTCTTGTATCCGGCGTGCGGATGACCGTCAGTTCCGCCGGCACATCCACTTCCTTTTCAACAACAATGGCAGCGGCGTGTCTTTGTGCCGCCTGCGGCACAAACGAATGACCGTCCGAATGAAATCCTGTAATACATACGAATACAGAATTCTCTTTTGTATCTCTGGAATCGCAGACCAGCGAAGATATTTCTGTATCGGCGGTTCCCTGAACGCATACGTAATCCATCTCCCGTATGAGTTCGGATAACTTCATGAAGAACTCCTTATGATTGCTTATTCATTCATCCCGGCCAGATCGATCTCGCCCTCAAAGACGGTCACTGCCGGGCCTGTCATGCGGACCGTGTCCGCCCGGCGGTCATAAAAAATGTCCAGATCACCGCCGCCTAGGTGTACCCGGACCTGGTCCTTTGTGTATCCGCCCAGTGCACAGGCAACCACAGATGCACAGGCACCGGTACCGCAGGCCAGAGTCTCCGCGGAACCGCGCTCCCAAACCCGCATCTTGATCTCGTTTTGATTAATGATCTGTACAAATTCCGTATTGACCCGGTCCGGGAACATCGGATGATGTTCAAAGAGAGGGCCGATTTTTGCCACCGGGAAAGAGGCTGTGTCCTCCACGATGGTCACGGCATGCGGATTCCCCATGGAAACACAGGTGATCCGGTATTCTCTGCCGCAGATCCGGACGGATCTGTCAATGAAAGTATCCCGGTCTGTGATCACAGGAATGGCAGAAGCCTCCAGAACCGGTGCTCCCATATCCACTTTCACCAGGGAAACTTTCCCTCCGTTTACGGTCAGTTCCAGCTGTCTGATCCCTGCTTTTGTTTCAATGGAAAGCTGTTTTTTGCGCGTCAGTCCTTTATCATATACATATTTTGCCGCACAGCGTATGCCGTTTCCGCACATGCTCCCTTCCGATCCGTCTGCATTGTACATGACCATGCGAAAATCCGCCCGCCCGGACGGGCAGATCAGAATCATTCCGTCGGATCCTATTCCGCGATGACGGTCACTGAGATGTCTGGAAACCTGTTCCGGCTGTGAGATTATCTTCTGCAGACAATTCACATAGATGTAGTCGTTGCCGCATCCATGCATTTTCGTAAATCTCATTTACGCTCTGTCTCCCTCGACGCCATTGGATTCACCTGTCTCGCCGGACTCATTGGTTTCGTTCGATTGACCGGAACCTTCTGAGCCGCTGATATCACTTGTACCCTGTATGTCTTCGGTCTGTGTATGCTCTGTCTGCTGTTCTGCGCTGCCATCGGAAGATTCCTGTTCCGATCTGTCTGTTTCACGAACCTGCGGATAATAAATGTAATTGCATTTTAATACTCCGCTTTTCATTCCGTGTTTGTCGATGGCTACCAGGGAAAGAATGTTATTCCCCTCCGGTACGGTCAGCGTGCCATCGCATGCGGAGCAGCTCTCATCCGGTTCCGAACCGTTCCATGTATAATAAACGGTCGTCCCCTCCGGCGCAGTTACCGTGATCCGTACCGGAGATGTATACTGTCCTCCGTCCGGAGATACCGAAGGCATCGCCGGAGTATTATAATGAATACGATAGGAGGCCTCCACGGGATCGCTGTAGAATCCTTCTTCATCCAGACAGACTGCGGTCAGCACATAATCTTTCTGTCCCTCCAGCAAAACAGGTTCTGTATAGAGGGTACTGTTCTGATCCGGCTGTGTCCCGTCCAGGGTATAGTAGATCTTCAGTTTATCGTTTTCTGCCGTGATGGAAACAGACTGATCATCATCGAAAGTCCCTCCTTCCGGCTCAATGACCGGCACGGGCACTGCATAATCCGCAAAAAGAGCACGGATCTCCTGATTATGTGTGGTCTCCATCAGCTCCAGTATCTTTGCCCGCTGTCCCTGTTTATCATAAACGGAAATCAATGCCGTATAGGCATCTTTATTCATGGGATCCAGAGAAATTGCCTTTTTCAGCAGAGTTTCCGCCTGCTCATAATTTTTCATGACAGCATCGATCCGGCCGGCCAGAAGGAGTGCATCCACATTGTTTTCATCCAGGGAAAGCACTTTATCAAGCGCTTCCCTTGCAGTCACGTAATCCTTCGTATCATAGGCATTCTGCGCCTTTGTCATCTGATATTCGACCGAATGGTTCCGGCTGTAGGAAACATAGGAAGTCCCTGCCGCCGCGATGATGGCAATGATAATGAACAGGACAAGCAATGTTTTTTTCAGTTTTCTGTTTCGTGCTTCTTCTTTTTTCTTTCTGACTACTTCACGGGTCTTATCTTCATAAGGAGTGACGCGTCTGACCAGGCCTTCCTGCACGGGGGTATCCTCATCATCGATAAACCCTTCCAGGATATCTTCCTCAAGCAGGTCCTCCTGCGAAAGCACATGCGCTTCCTCCCCGCATTCCGGACAGTACACATATACATCCGGAAATTTTGCTCCGCATTTTTTGCAATACATATCCGTCCCTCTTATTCGTTCTCGTCTAAATGTTCAAATTCTTCCATGGTCATAAGAACACGGCGCGGCTTGGTGCCCTCCTCAGGGCCCACTACGCCCGCTTCTTCAAGCTGATCCATGATGCGGGCCGCACGGTTGAATCCGATCTTGAAGCTGCGCTGCAGCATCCCGATGGATCCCTTTTCCTTCTCAATAAGAAAACGTCCGGCTTCTTTGAAATATGTATCCCGCTCATCCGCAGAGGAAGTAAACCCGCTGCCATTCATGGAAGATTCCTGGTTCTGTACCTTCTGCTCGATATCCGGATTGTAGGATACCTGACCGTTCTTTTCAATGATCCAGGCTACCACATCCGCCACTTCTTTGTCTGACACAAAGGCCCCCTGTACGCGAAGCGGTCTGGAAAAATTCTGCGGATAAAAGAGCATGTCGCCTTTTCCGAGTAGTTTCTCTGCGCCGTTCATGTCCAGGATCGTACGGGAATCCACACCGGATGTCACGGCAAACGCGATACGGGACGGCATATTCGCCTTGATCAGGCCGGTGATGACATTGACCGAAGGTCTCTGCGTAGCGATGATCAGATGAATGCCGGCCGCTCTGGCCAGCTGGGCCAGCCGGCAGATCGCATCCTCCACATCGCCCGGCGCCACCATCATCAGGTCCGCCAGCTCATCTACGATGACAATGATCTGCGGCATCTTCTGCGGTTTGTTTTCATCCTCGATATCGGCAATGGATGCCACCTTCTTGTTGTAGCCTTTGATATCCCGCACACCGTATTCCGCAAATTTATTATACCGGTCCGTCATCTCGGCAACCGCCCAGTGGAGGGCTCCGGCCGCCTTTTTAGGATCTGTAACGACCGGGATCAGAAGATGCGGAATATTGTTGTATACGGAAAGCTCTACCACCTTCGGGTCAATCATGATCAGCTTTACATCTTTCGGGTTGGCCTTATACAGGATACTCATGATGATCGTATTGATACAGACGGATTTTCCGGATCCGGTCGCTCCTGCGATCAGAAGATGCGGCATCTTGGCAATATCAGCCACGATGACGTTTCCGGCGATGTCTTTTCCTGTACAGAAAGAGATCATGGACTCGTGATTCTGAAATTCCTTTGACTCCACCAGATCACGGAAAGCAACGGTCACATTTTCCTTATTCGGCACTTCGATACCGATGGCTGCCTTCCCCGGAATCGGCGCTTCGATACGGATATCGGAAACGGCCAGATTCAGCTTGATATCATCGGCCAGATTCAGAATCTTGCTGACCTTGACTCCCATCTCCGGGTGAATCTCATACTGTGTGACTGCAGGGCCGCAGACCACATTCGTCACCCGCGCATCGACGCCGAAGGTCTCAAGTGTCTTTTGCAGCTTCGCGGACATTTCCTGCAGATGCTGTCTGGAGTCTCCCATCTTGTTGGGATCTCCTTTTTTCAGGAGACTGACATCGGGGAAAATATAATCGGCAGGCTGTTCCGCCTCGTTTTTCTGTATGGTTCTTCCGATCTCAGACATTTCTGAGGCTGTCTCTTCTGCTGACTGTTTTGTTTTTCTTCTGTGCCGTACCGGTTCCGTTTTCTCCTCCTCCGGTACAGGGCTCTGCGGCTGCGCAGCTTCTTCTCCCGGGATATGGATCTCAGGCGGACTGTTCCGAAAGTCCGAAGACTCCCGGCTCATCATTGGTTCCGTATCCGCATCTGCGGCAGTATTTCTTTTTTTGTTTTCTGAACGCTTCAGTTCCTCTTTGATGATATCTGCCAGATTCACTTCTCTGACGCGCTCGGTTTTTTCTTTGTCTTTCTTTGAGCGGACGAGTGTGTCAAAGGATACCCCTGACACCTTCTTCCGCTGCCGGCCCGAAGGTCTTTCCTCTGTTTCTTCGAAATCATCCGCTGCCGGTTCCGGCACCGTCCTGCGTTCCCTTCTTGTGCTGCTTCTTTGCGCAGCCTTTTCGTAAATCGTTCTTCCGCCTCTGGAAACGCCTTTGAAAAGTGATTTTTCCGTGAGCAGTACGACACAGAATACGAGAACGATGAAGTCAATCACATAGGTCAGGACCAGTCCGAAGCCGCGGATCAGGGCATTCCCGATCAGAGCACCGGCAATGCCGCCTCCGTTTCTATGCGCCGCACAGTCGGCAAATGCGTTCCTCAGCGAAATGATCTGCCCCTCCTTCGTGACCAGCTGCGCAAATACACAGATGAACAGAAAAAAACCGATTGCTGCCGCAAGTTTCATCACGGCTCTTGCCGACAGGACGTTCCTTCCGCTGCTTGAAACCCGGTTTGAAATCAAAAACGCCGCGATGAAGAAAAGGATCACCGGAAACGGATAGGACAAAAACCCGAAAATGCCGAAGAAAAAACGGCTCAGGGTGTCGCCTACTACACCGCCCTTTCCGATATTGCTCACAAACAGCACGACGCAGAATGCGAGAATCAAAAACAGGAGAAGTTCGGTCTTCCAGGGAAAATCGATGGAAGATCTGCTTTTTCTCCTTTTTGTATTTCTGCGTCCGGCTGCGGTCGTTTTTTTACGAACGGTAGATTTCTTTTTTGCTGCTGCCATAGATAGTTTCACCTCTTAAGCTCTAGTGGACCACAGCATATCCGATAATAGAAACGATTCCGATTGCGAGGCAATAGAGCGCAAAATATTTGAACTTGCGGTTCCTTACGACCACAAGCATAGCCTTGATGCATATGTACCCGACGACTGCCGCTACGATCATCCCGACAACGTACTTCGAGACATCGGAAGCAGCGATGCTCATGCTGCCGATATCCTTTAACTCCAGAACCAGCGCTCCCAGAATAGCGGGCACGGAAAGAATAAAGGAATATTTGACCGCAAATTTGCGTTCAAATCCGCTCAGTACGCAGGCAGTGATCGTGGTGCCGGAGCGGGAAATGCCGGGCAGTGTGGCAAACCCCTGCGCAATACCGATGATGAACGCATTCGCGTAGGAGGCCTGTTTGACCTTCTTGATCCCGCTTTTTGCATAATCGCAGATGGTCAGCAGTCCTGCGGTAATGATCAGGCAGATGCCAGGAATGAAAAGGATTTCCGAAGCATGTTCAATGAAGTCTCTGCCAACAAAGCCGATGATTCCGGTCGGGATGGTCGACACGATGATCATCACGACAAACTTCCGGTAAGTATTTGTCACGATCTTCCGGTAATTCCCATTCCTTTTGATCAGACAGATGATGTTATAAATAAAGTCGATAACGATGCAGATAAACTCTTTGATCAGACTGATGATGTCTTTGAAGTAAACCATAAAAACGGCAATCAGTGTACCAATATGCAAAAGAACATCAAATAAGAGACCTGTATCAGTCTCTACATGAAACAATATCTTAAAAAGAGCAAGATGCCCCGAGCTGCTGACCGGGAGAAACTCTGTCAGCCCCTGGATCAGTCCCATGAGAATCGCTTGTAACCATGACATATGCATTCACCTTATCCTGTTTATAGTAATCATTCTTTTATATCCTATTCCGTGCATAATAAAAGAATAACTCTAAGGTATCTTACCACAATCTATTTTATATGTCATCTTTATTTTTTCGTAACATAAACCGGGAGCTGCTAGATCATTCTTTCCCGGATCATAAAATGCAGCTTCGCCACAGCCTCCGAAATCCCCCCGACTTCGTTGATAATTCCTTCTGCGACAGCTTCATGTCCCACGAGAATCGTCCCCAGGTCTTTCGTCATCATGCCTGTGTTCATCATCATCTCTTCGATCCGTTCCGCTTTCACCATGCAGTGGGCCTCTATAAATCCGGCGATCCGATCCTGCATCGATCTGAAATAATCATAGGTCTGCGGAGCACCGATCACCGTGCCGGACAGGCGGACCGGATGGATGACCATCGTGCCGGTCGGTACAATATAGGAATAATCCGCCGACACTGCCAGCGGTACCCCGATCGAATGGCTTCCGCCCAGGACCAGCGAGACCGTAGGTTTGCTTAAAGAAGCAATCATTTCTGCAATCGCCAGCCCGGACTCCACATCCCCGCCAACCGTATTCAGCAGGATGAGCACGCCGTCAACGGAAGCATCATCCTCGATCTGTGCCAGTTTCGGCAGAATATGTTCATACTTGGTCGTCTTCGAATTTGACGGAAGGCATTCATGTCCTTCCACCTCACCGATGATCGACAACAGATGAATACTGTGCTGCTGCCGGCTGTTCGACATCCGGATCTGTCCGGTCTCCAGCACATCCTCTGCACTGTCTTCTCTGTACTTCTGTTCCGCAGCTGCTTCCAAAATCCGCTCTTCTTCTCGCTTCTGTTTCATCACTGCCTCCCTGTCCTTCAATAATCTGTGTTTAGTATGGACGGCACAGGCAATTCTATTCATAACAAAGAATTTCGCTTGCGAAACTCTCGCGCGGTGCGCGGTCAGTTTACCGACATAATTCCTTGTACGCGCACCTGCGCATCCTTAGCGGAGCGTTTGTTATGTCATAGGAAATCGCGATTTCCTATGACATAACAAACCGCCGCATCCATGATCTTTCCGGTCATGAATGCGGCGGCTATAATCAAGTACGCCTTGGGCGGAACTTGTCAGGCGCCGATCAGATAGTTGTAGAGCTCTTTGTACTTTTCTGCGGATACTTTCCAGGAGAAGTCGGAACGCATGCCCCGCTCTGCCATCTGATTCCAGTATCTCTTCTGCTCGAAGAATACCTGTTTTGCATAGTTGATGACATGGAGCATATCCTCCCCGTTGTAATCTGAGAACGAGAAGCCTGTTCCGGTATTTTCATACTCATTATAAGGAATCACGGTGTCTTTCAGACCGCCGGTCTCACGCACGATCGGCACGGTACCATAGCGGAACGCCATCAGCTGTGTCAGTCCGCACGGTTCGAATCTGGACGGCATCAGGAAAGCGTCCGCTCCCGCATACAGCTTCTGAGCGAGATCCGAGTTGTAGCAGATGTTCGCGGATACACGGTCCGGATATTTCCACGCATAATGCTTGAACATGTTCTCATAGTGTTCTTCACCGGTACCGATGACAACGACCTGTGTAAATTCATCCACGATGCGCTCGAAGCAGTAGTCGATCAGATCCAGTCCCTTCTGATCTGTCAGACGGGAAATCAGTCCGATCATGAACTTGTGGGAATCCACGGTCAGGCCGAGCATCTCCTGCAGTTTCTTTTTATTGGTAACCTTCTTTTTACGGAAGGAATCCACATCGTAATTCGTAAACAGATGCTCATCCGTAGCAGGATTATAAAGATCATAGTCGATGCCGTTCACGATACCCTTCATATCGAAGTGGCGCGCAGACAGCAGTCCGTCCAGTCCTTCTCCGTAATACGGCGTCTGAATCTCCTCCGCATAGGTATCACTGACTGTGGTAATATAGTCTGCATAGACCAGTCCGCCCTTGAGCATGTTCGCATCTTTCTGGAACTCCAGCTTATCCGGAGTGAAGAGGCTCTTCGGAAGTCCCGTCAGTCCGATCATTGTCTTGACATCCCAGATCCCCTGGAATTTCAGATTGTGGATGGTCATCATGCACTTCATCCCCCAGAAGAACATGTCGCCCTGGAACTCCGTCTTTAAGTAGACCGGAATCATGCCGGTCTCCCAGTCATGGCAGTGAATCAGATCCGGCTGGAAACCGATCAGCGGAAGCATGGACAGTACTGCCTTGTCGAAAAAGACGAACTTTTCGATATCATAGCGTATATTGCCATAGGGAAGAAAACAGTTGAAGTACTCTTCATTGTCAATAAAATAATAGGTGATCCCGTCCAGCTCGTACTTGAGAACTCCGACATATTTGCTCGGAATATAGGGGCCGGTCCCCATATAAAAATGTGTCACATACTCAAACTGATTGCGGAAATGCTCAGGAATGCAGGAGTAGTTCGGAATGACTACCCGGACATCCCACTCCTTTTTGTCAAACATTTTCGGCAATGCTCCGCATACATCGGCAAGGCCTCCTGTCTTAATAAACGGCACACACTCTGATGCTGCAAAAAGAATCTTTTTCATGACGGTAACCCTCTCCCTCTTTTTATAATCATTCAATACTCGCGCCTGCGAGTATCAGATGGGAGATTGTACTCCCACTGATACATCCCTGTTCCTACTCAGACCAGTTATGATAAACCTGCTGCACGTCATCATCTTCATCCAGCAGATCAAGGATCCTGTTGATATTCGTGATATCCTGCTCGTCCGTCAGTTCTACATAGTTCTGCGGAATCATCGTCACCTCTGCACTTGCCATCGGAATACCGGCGTCCTCAAGAGCCTGTCTTACCTCGCTGAAGGAGTCCGGATCGGTAATGATCTCAAAGCTGTCGTCTTCCTCGCTGAAATCCTCAGCTCCGACATCGAGTGCGGTCATCATCAGATCATCCGGATCCATATCGCACTCTTCCTTGTCGATAATGATCTGGCCCTTGCGGTCAAACATAAAAGAAACACATCCCTGTGTTCCGATATTGCCCTTTCCTTTGGTAAATGCGTTTCTGACATTCGCTGCGGTCCGGTTCTTGTTGTCGGTAAGCGTATCTACGATAATGGCCGTTCCGTTCGGACCGTATCCCTCATAGGTAGCAGATACATAGTTGACGGAATTCACGTCTCCCGCGGCCTTTTTAATACCGCGCTCGATCGTATCATTCGGCATATTGTTCGCCTTCGCCTTGGCGATCACATCGCGCAGCTTGCTGTTGTTCGCGGGATCCGGGCCGCCCTCTTTTACTGCAACCGCGATCTCACGTCCGATGACGGTAAAGATCTTGCCCCTTGCCGCATCGTTTTTCTCCTTTTTATGCTTAATATTCGCAAATTTTGAATGTCCTGACATAATTCTTTCCCTTCTTACTGTTTCTTTTGTCAATTATTTATAATCTTATCATGTTACACCGTTTCTGACAAGTTCACGTTTTCGGTATCGCTTTCGTCTTCTTTTTCCACATGGACCGAACGGATCATCTTGTTTTCCACGGATAAGACGTTGAACCGGTACCCGTAGGCGCTGATGCAGAAGGTCTCTCCGTCAGACGGTATCTTGTCGATCTTTGAAATGATCAGGCCGTTGAGCGTATCAAATTCCTCCAGCTCCTCATCCGGTTCAATGCCAAGCAGTTCCAGCACCTCATCCAGATCTGCGATGCCGTCCATGACCCAGGAGCCGTCCCCCTGCGGGACAATCACGGGTTCCTCTTTGTCATGCTCGTCCATAATGTTTCCGACGATTTCTTCGAGGATATCCTCCATCGTGACCAGACCGGCCGTCTGACCGTACTCATCCACAACGATGACCATGTGTGTCTTCTGGATCTGCATATTCTTGATCAGCACATCAATATTGCGTGTCTCCGGTATGAAAGGTACCGGACGCACGAGATTGTCGATGCTGCTGATCGCGACATCCAGTACATCCTGCCTGAGCATAAGGCTCAGGACATCCTTGATATGTATGACGCCGATGATGTTGTCAATATCCTCTGTATATACCGGATAGCGCGAATAACTCTTGTCACCGATAAACTCCAGAAATTCACGGAGCGTGGCGGTGCTCTCCACTGCTTCAATATTCTTCCGGTGCGTCATGATGTCGTGGGCTTCCTTCTCATCGAGAGTAAAGATGTTGTTGATCATCTCTGCTTCACTCTCTTTGAAAATGCCCTGTTCATGGCCCTCATTGACCATGGATTTTATTTCTTCTTCCGTCACGTCCTCGGAAGCTGCTGTCTTTCCCAAGCCAAAAAATCGCTTCAGTCCCATTCTGAAAATCCTTTATACGGCCTCCTTTTCATTTGGATGATATGATACTAAATCGTAGCATTTCCTTATCGATTAGTCAAGGCTATGTATGTAAATCCAGACTAATCTGAAGTGCCCGGCTGACCCTGTTCATGATTTCTCCGTCCAGGTGGCAGATTTTTTCTTTCAGCCGGATTTTGTCGATGGTGCGCAGCTGTTCCAGCAATATGACCGAGTCTTTGATCATATGGTATTTCGCTGCGCTCAATTCAATATGCGTCGGCAGTTTTGCCTTGTTCATGCGGGAAGTGACTGCCGCGCAGATGACGGTCGGGCTGTGCCGGTTGCCCACATCATTCTGAATGATCAGCACCGGACGCACCCCTCCCTGCTCCGATCCTACGACCGGTCTCAAATCCGCATAATAAATATCTCCTCTTCGAATCAGCATAAAAAACACGCTCCGTTTTCAGGTATTTTCCTGATTATTCCCTGTTTTTCAAACGTATATTCACACTTCATCGAAGATCAGATCCGTAAAGATCAATCTGCTTTTTCCCGTTTCTTCGGAAATGAAATCTGTGCGACTGTTTCTTCCTTTTTGACGGATACGCGCGGGATGCGTTTCCCCAGGTCACAGGCAAATTCATAATTGAATCTTCCCGCCATCTCTCCGGCCTCCTCGATCGTGATGGTGCGCTCTCCCTGCGTCCCGATCAGAACAACTTCGTCGCCGACCTTCACATTCCCGATGCCGGTGACATCGACCATGAACTGATCCATGCAGATACGGCCGCAGACCGGCGCTTTCTGACCGTGAATGAGCACATACCCTTTATTGGAGAGTGCCCGCGGATAACCGTCTCCATATCCGACGGGAATGGTGGCAATGATTCTTGTGCCCTTCACCTGATAGGTGCCGCCATAGCTGATGCACCTTCCGTCGCCGAGTTCCTTCACATGGACGACATGACTCCTGATGGTCATGAGCGGCTTTAGGTCGATCCGTTCCTTACAGACTTCGTCCGAAGGCCACAGGCCGTACAGGATGATTCCGGCGCGCACCATATCCAGATTATACTCCGGAAGATCAATGATTCCGGCACTGTTGGATATGTGGCGGATAGGGATAGAGATTCCCCGCTCCTTCAGCCATGCATCCATCTGAAAAAATGCGGCCGCCTGCTGTCTTGTAAAGGATTTATCTATTTCGTCCGCTTTTGCAAAATGTGTAAAAATGCCCTCTATTATCATATGCGGAAGCTTCGCAATCTGAACAATTGTTTCGGCGGTTTCTTCCGTGGCCTGAAATCCGATTCTGCTCATGCCGGTATCCAGTTTGATGTGGATACGGACATCCCTGTTCTGTCTGCACGCTTCCGCTGACAAAGCCATGGCGGCTTCCATGGAGAAGACCGCCGGCCGGATCCCCAGCCGCACGATTTCAGAATGATCTTCGGGGAAGGTATACCCCAGGATCAGAACAGGTTTTTTGATTCCGGCATCACGCAGCTCCACTGCTTCCTCGATCGTGGCGACCGCATATCCCCAGATCTCGCTGCGCGTTTCCAGAATATGCGCCAGGGAGACAGCGCCATGTCCATAGGCATCTGTTTTTATAACGGCAGCGACCTTTGTCCCCGGTGCAATCAGTTTTTTGATTTCATCCAGATTATGTTCAAAATTGTCAAGACTTATTTCAGCGCAAACTCTGCTGTGTTTTTTCATCATAATCTCCATTTCCAGTATCTGTTTTTCCCCCACTGAGAGAAGACGCCGGCGCCTTAAGGGAGTACCCTGCACAGACCTTCGATCAGGTCGGAAGCCATCAGTGCGCTTTTCCCGGTCTGCTCTGCGGCAAGATCTCCGGCCATTCCGTGGATCATAACGCCCAGAAACGCTGCCTGTACCGGTTCGTTTCCCTGTCCGAGAAGTGCCCCGATGATGCCGCTCAGCGCATCTCCGGATCCGCCTGCAGCCATGCCATGATTCCCGGTCACATTGATATAAATCTCATCCGGACCGGCAGCCGTCACGGTATGCGCGTCTTTCAGCACAGTAATTACATCATACCTGTTTGCAAATGCAGATGCAACCTCTATCAGATCTTTTTGTATCCCGCCGATGCTCTTCTGTGTCAGCCGGGACATCTCTCCGGGATGCGGAGTCAGGAGCCAGGGGGCTTTTTTCAGAGAAAACCAGTCCGGATGCATGGCCAGGATATTGAGTGCGTCCGCATCGATGACACAGGGCACTTCGGCCGATGCAAGCACGGAACGCACCAGCTGCCCGGCCTGTTCTGACGTGCCGAGTCCCGGTCCCAGCACAATGGCATCCGCCCAGGGGATCTGGTCTTTTACGAAACTGTCTATCTCTGCATCCGGCTCCCGGGATGCCAGGATGGCTTCCGGCACGAGCGTCTGCATGATCTGCCGGTTTGCTTCCGGAATCACCGCTTTGACCAGGCCGGCTCCGCAGCGATAGGCGGCCTTTGCGCAGAAAACAGCCGCTCCTGCCATATTCTGCGACCCGCAAAACAGGAGTATTTTCCCGTAGGTGCCTTTATTGGAATGGTCCTTTCTCGGAACCAGGAGCTTAAGATCTTCTTTTTCCGGCACGCGCACGATCCTCTTTCTGTCCGGAAGACTGTGCCTGTCGATGCCAATCTCTTTTACTTCCAGCTTTCCTGTGTATGCGGCGCCCGGATATAAAAGCTGACCGATTTTTGCAAACCCAAAGGTCACGGTCAGATCTGCCAGGAAAGCAGTTCCCATGACAGCGCCGGTGTCTGCACTGATTCCCGATGAGATATCCACAGCCACTTTCCAGCCTTTCCTCTGATTGAGCGCTTCGATTACTGTCTGATAGATGCCTCCAACGGGACGGTCCAGGCCGATGCCGAACAGAGCATCCACGATCACGCCGTACTCTTCCTTCTCATCCGGAATCTCTGATGTAATGGGAACCCCGTAATTTTCTGCGATCCTCAGCTGCCGTGCAGCTTCCACACTGCATTTTTCCTTTTTCCCGCAAAACAAAATGGTGACCGGGTATCCTTTCAGATGCAAAAGCCGGGCGATTGCGATCCCGTCTCCTCCGTTATTGCCGGTTCCGCAGGCAATCAGGACCCGTGTATTCGTGTCCGGTTTTTCACATATGATTTCATCCGCGGTGCTCAGGGCTGCCCGCTCCATCAGGACTGCAGAAACCATACCGAAATGTTCCATTGTTTTTATGTCACACTGCTTCATGGAAGCACTGTCAAGCAGTTCGTACATATCCTACCTCCTGTTTTTCCTAGCGCGATTTCCTATGACATTAGAAAACAGGACTCTTTGAAAGAGCCCTGCCGATGTGAAACATCAATTGTTTTTCTTCTCACTTTTGCGCCTGACAATATTATAGGACAATTGCATCAGGCTGTCGGACAGATGTACATTTTCCACTACCACATCATCCGGCACGTCCAGATCCAGATGCGCAAAGTTCCAGATTGCTTTGATTCCCAGATCTACCAGCTGTTTCGCTGCTTCCGCAGCGTTTTCCTTCGGGAGTGCCAGAACTGCAATATCTACCCTGTTGGATCGGACATAGGACGCAAGTTCCCGGATGTTGTAAACCGGGATGCCGCGGATCGAGGTGTCTGTCAGCTTCGGATTTACATCAAAAAGAGCGCGAATGACAAATCCGCGTTTTTCAAACTTGACATATTTTGCCAGAGCCTGTCCCATGTTTCCGGCTCCAAGAACGATAATATTGTGTCTTCTGTCAAGTCCGAGTATCTTTCCGATCTCATCATAGAGATACTGTACATTGTATCCGTACCCCTGCTGCCCGAATCCGCCGAAATTATTCAGGTCCTGCCGGATCTGAGAGGCTGTTACTTTCATGCGTACACTCAGTTCATTCGATGAGATGCGTTCCACATTCTCATCCAGCAATTCTCCGAGATATCGGTAATAGCGCGGCATCCGACGGATCACCGCCTGTGATATATCTTTCTGCACTTTTTTCACTCCCTTTAAAAGACTGTTCTAACCGTATCCTCAGCCTTTTCTTTATTATACTCAATATGGCCGCTTTTTGTCAATTAATTGTCAATCCGAAAGTTCTTCCCATTCCTGATACAGTTCATCGAGTTCCTCCCGGATCGTGACCTGTTCTGCGTGAAGTTCATTTAACCGCGCGGAATTCACAGCGACCTCCGGCCGTCCGAACTCTTCATCGATCTCTCCCAGCCGCGTTTCCAGCTCGTCGATTTTCTCTTCGATGCGCCGGATCTTATTCTGCAGTTTGCGCTGCTGCGCCTGTTTTTCTTTCTGCGCCTTCCAGTCGGCTTTTCCAGCCGAATCCGTCTTCGGGGATTCCTCGATGTCCGTCCGGCTGTCTGGGCTCAGAACCGCCCGCTCATTGACTTCTTTTTTCTCCAGATAGTAATCATAATTGCCGATATAACTGATCAGATGCTTCTCTGTCAGATTCAGGATACGGGTCGCTGTCTTATTGATAAAATATCGGTCATGAGATACAAAAAGAACGGTACCCTCGTAGCTGTTGAGGGCCGACTCCAGGATTTCCTTTGAGGTAATATCCAGATGGTTCGTGGGCTCATCCAGTATCAGGAAGTTGGCCTCGGAAAGCATCAGTTTTGCCAGGGAAAGGCGGCCGCGTTCTCCTCCGCTCAGATCACGGACGCGTTTGAAAACATCCTCATCCGTAAACAGAAAGGCCGCGAGAAGACTGCGGATCTTTGTATTGGACAGATCCGGATAGGTATCGGAAATCTCCTCGAACAGCGTCTTGTCCATATGCAGGACCTGGTGTTCCTGATCATAGTATCCGATCCTGACATTGGTTCCGAGGCGGAACGTACCGGCATCCGCATCTGTCATCTGATTCAGGATCTTCAGAATCGTCGTCTTGCCCGTCCCGTTCTGCCCGATCAGCGCTACGCGTTCGCCCCGTTTGATTTCAAAGCTGATATCGCGGAATAATTCTTTGTCTTCAAAGGATTTTGACAATCCTTCTACCATAAGCACATCCTTCCCGCTGATCACGGACGGGGTAAGGGTAATGTGCATTTTTGTGTTTTCTTCTGCGGGCCGCTCCAGGACTTCCACCTTTGCCAGCTGTTTTTCACGGCTTTCGGCGCGGCGGATGGATTTTTCACGGTTAAAGGATTTCAGCTTTTCAATGACTGCTTCCTGATGTTTGATTTCCTGCTGCTGGTTGTACCAGGCTTTCAGGCGTTCCTCCCGCGCTTTGGCGGCCTTTTTGGCATACTCTGTATAGTTCCCCTCGTAAACGGCGGACCGGTGCATGCTGATCTCTACGACCTTCGTGACCACTCTGTCCAGAAAATACCGGTCATGAGCGACCAGGACAACCGCCCCTTTATAGTTGAGCAGGAAGGTCTCCAGCCAGCTGATCGACTCAATATCCAGATGATTGGTCGGCTCATCCAGAAGAATAATATCGGGATGGGATACGAGCAGGCGCGCAAGGGATACTCTGGTCTTCTGCCCGCCGGACAGTTCCATGCAGGGCTTTTCAAATTCATTTTCCGAAAATCCGAGACCTTTTAATACTCCGCTGACCTCACTGCGGTATGCGTATCCGTCTCTGACCTCAAAGTCATGCAGGAGTTTATGATATTTTTCCATAAACGCTTCCATCTGATCCGGTGAAACGGACTGCATCTGCTTCTCCATCTGCTGAATCTGCTCTTCCATCCGGATGATTTCCCGCTTGCCCTCCAGGACTTCTTCATAAATAGAGTTTTTTGCGTCAATTTCCTGATGCTGTGCCAGATAACCGAGGGTCTTATCCTTCGCGATGATCACATCTCCTTCATCCGCGGGGAGCTCGTTCATAATGATTTTTAACAGGGTCGATTTTCCGGCCCCGTTGATTCCGACAATTGCAATCTTTTCATTTTCCTCAACATGGAAAGAAACCCGCTTTAATACGGATTCCTCTCCAAAAGACTTACTGATATCCCGGCATGCTAAAACCATAATTATCTCCTGATCTTTTACTTTCTTATCCGGCAAAGTCCGCAGTGGATTCTTTTCTTACAAAAGAGTGTCCAGTGTGGAGCGGACTGCTTTTATAAAATCTAAACTGTTCAATACGACCGGATTCTCAAGATTGGTAATCAGCGCCAGATCTTTTGTCATTTTTCCGGATTCGATCGTATCGATGCAGGCTTTCTCGAGAAGATCTGCAAAACGCACCAGATCGGCGAGACCGTCCAGTTCTCCGCGTTTCCTGAGCGCGCCTGTCCACGCAAAAATGGTGGCCACGGAATTCGTCGATGTCTCCTCTCCCGCAAGGTGTTTGTAATAATGGCGCATGACTGTTCCGTGCGCTGCTTCATACTCATAGATGCCCGCCGGAGAAACCAGAACGGAAGTCATCATTGCCAGAGAACCGCATGCGGATGAGACCATGTCACTCATCACATCCCCGTCGTAGTTCTTGCACGCCCAGATGAAACCGCCCTCTGATTTCATGACACGGGCGACCGCATCATCGATCAGCGTATAGAAGTATGTAATACCGGCTTCTTTGAAACGACTTTCATATTCTTTTTCATAGATTTCGCTGAAAATATCCTTGAAGGTATGGTCATACTGTTTGGATATCGTATCCTTGGAAGAGAACCAGAGATCCTGTCTGGTGTCCAGGGCATAATTGAAGCAGCTTCTTGCAAAGCTCTCAATGGACTGATTCAGGTTGTGCTGCCCCTGTACCACGCCGGGTCCTTTGAATTCATGAACAGGTACCCTGGTCTCCGTGCCGTCTTCCGCGGTGTAGACAAGCTCCACTTTTCCGGGCTTCGGAATCACCATCTCACTGGCTTTATACACATCACCGTATGCGTGACGGGCAATCGTGATCGGTTTTTTCCAGTTCCTGACACAGGGCTCGATCCCCTTTACCTGAATCGGAGCGCGGAAGACGGTTCCGTCCAGGATGGCCCGGATCGTTCCATTCGGGCTTTTATACATGTTTTTCAGATGATATTCTTTCACACGGTCCGCGTTCGGAGTGATGGTCGCACACTTGACCGCAACCCCGTATTTCTTCGCGGCATTCGCAGAATCGATCGTTACCTGGTCATCTGTCTCATTTCTGTGCACCAGTCCCAGATCGTAATATTCTGTCTTCAGATCAATATACGGAAGAAGGAGCTCGTCTTTGATGTACTTCCAGAGGATTCTGGTCATTTCATCACCGTCCATCTCAACAAGCGGTGTCGTCATTTCAATTCGATTCATTTTTTGTTTACCTCGCTTTCACACTTTATACATCATACCCTTAACCTGCTTTTTTTGTCAATCAAAGGATAGAAAAAGAGAAAACTTTTTCAATCATCAGGTAACCCGGACAGGTCATACGCATAGAATGAACTGTAAATAAAATATTGGAGGCTAACAACATGAGTGATTTAGCTGCTGCAAACTGCGGATGCGCAAACGATAACGGAGGGTGCAATAATATCCTCTGGGTCATTCTTTTACTTTGCTGCTGCCAGAACGGAGGCAGCTGCGGCAACAACGGCATGAATGACAATCTCATCCCCGTTCTGCTCCTTCTGTTCTGCTGCGGTAATAACACAAACGGAAACGGCTGCGGTTTTTAACGGCCCCTCCTGTACAGATGAGAAGTGACTTTCCTCCTTAACCTAACGGTCCGCCGCATCCTGTGATCGAAAACCACAGATGCGGCGGATCTTTTTCTATTTTCTATTCAGAAAAATGCTGCTTTTTGCTTCTCCGGCAGCGTTCTTTTCTTTTTCCTTCTTTCGCTCCTCTTTCTTTTTCAGACACTCCTCATCAAGCTCGTAAACACTGTCTCCGTCATATACGATACGTCTCATATTGCGCCTCATTTCCAATAGATAAACTTTATTTTGGGATCATAATCCTCTTATCCCTGTCATACAATATGATTTTTCCGCTTTTTGTGTTCTTTTGTCTGTCATAGGAGGCACAGGAATCTCATAGACTGAAAGTGAGAAATCAAAACGGAGACAGTTTTTGAGCATGAATCCGCCCTATGGTAAAGACTATCATATGAATACAGAGAATCAAAACGATGCGCAGAGGAATGATGTGCAGACCAACCCTTCTGCGCTGGATACGCTTGTTCAAAGCAGGGAAATCCAGATGCTCAAATCGATCGTTCCCTATCTGGAGCGGTCTAAACAGCGCATGGTTTGTCTGGCCATCTATCTGGCAGAACTGCAGAAGACGATCCGCCTGATCGATACCGATTCCGGTATGCAGGCAGCGCAGCTGCATATCAGTGAAAACGAATCTCCTGCGGAAAGAACACGGATGATGCTGAATGCCGTCCGGGAATACTGTTCTCCCAGGGAACAGGAAAGCATCGATCTGCTTCTGAGTTTTTATGATTTTACAACGATGCAGGAGACAAATCTCTTTTAGAAAGCGAGGAATGGTATGCAAACAGATGATTTTTTTTCAAATCCGGCTTTTCAGAATCTGTCTGATCAGAAGATGGAATTTCTGATGAATTTTATGAACCAGAAGAAACCGGCCGCTCCGAAGGAAATGCTGGCTCTTCTGATGGCTTTTTCAAACAGGGCCAGAGGGGAAGGCATCCGGTTCTCTCCGGATGAGACTTCCCTTCTGGTGGAATATCTGAAACAGTCCATGAGCCCGGCAGACCGCCGGAAAGCAGATCTTCTGCTGAGTATGTTCAAGTCTCGCTCGTGAGACTTGGCGCGGAATTCGGGTCAGCGTCAGCTGACATCTTCCAAACCGAATTCCTGCGCATCCTCGCGGAGCGTTTATCTCAGTGGGAGTCTCTCACACTGAGATAAAATGATGATTCAGAACCAGGGTTCTTCCGTGGGATCATTCTCACAGTGAACCGGTTTTCCGGAGAACAGAAGCTCCTGCTGTTTTATGCTCACTCTGGATCCGGCGGGTATGGATTTGGTTATGAAGGCATTGCCCCCGATGACCGAATCCCTGCCGATGACCGTATCTCCGCCAAGGATAGAAGCGCCTGAGTAAATGGTGACATTATCTTCAATCGTCGGATGACGCTTCACATCGCGCAGTTTCTGTCCTCCCCTGGTGGAGAGCGCGCCGAGGGTCACGCCCTGGTAGATTTTTACATTGTCTCCGATGACGGTGGTCTCACCGACCACAATGCCTGTTCCGTGATCGATAAAGAAACGCCTGCCGATGGTTGCTCCGGGATGGATGTCGATTCCGGTCAGGCTGTGCGCATGCTCTGTCATGATTCTCGGAATCAGGGGAACATGGAGCAAAAACAGCTCATGGGCAAGTCTGTTGACGGTGATGGCGTATAAACCGGGATAGGCCAGTATAATCTCATCGTAATTCTTTGCTGCCGGATCGCCTTCCAGAGCAGCCTCCAGATCAGATTCGAGATAGTCGCGGATCATCGGGATCCGGCTCAGAAATTCGACCGTGATCCGGTACGCTTCCTGTTCCATCTTTTCCGGACAGCTTTTTTCGTGCTCCGGGATAAATTTCCCGACTTTGAAGATCTGTTTATGCAGCCGGTACATGACATCCTCGATCAGTGTCGCCAGATGATTCCCTGCGTTGTAGCTCTTGTAGGTACGGTCACGGAAATATCCCGGATAAACGATCTTCATCAGTTTATTAATGATATCAATGATTGTCTCTTTGCTCGGCTGATCGAAAAAATCATCCTGCTTGTCAATATTGCGTCCTTTCTGGTAATCGTCAAGAATGCTGTCAACCAGTTTTTGAGCATCATTTGTGGGTGTGTTCGGTTTATTTTCCCTGTAAGCCATATGCAATGCCTCTCTTTATATTTGTTTATGGTGTTTCCGCCTGAAAGTCTCCCCGGTCACTGACCACCTGAAAGCCGGCTGTCTCCATGCGCCTGCTCAGGCAATCGCGGCATTCCGCCGCTTCCTCGCCGGTACAGATCTTGTTGTCATAGAGCTCATACTGCTTCCGGTTTTTGACCGGCGACAGATTGGGCATAACAACGTTCGCCCCCGCCTTCATGCCTTTTTCCCTGCCGATGGGGTCAAGTGTTCCCAGAGCCGTTGTTGCCGGGAGGAGAACATGCGGAAGCATGATCCGTATCACTGACAGCAGGAAGATCGTCAGCTTTACACTTCCTGCCGGACGGTCGGCAAAAACGGTATCATGGTGTGGAATGAACGGCCCGATCCCGACCATCTGCGGCTCCAGTTCTTTCAGGAACAGCAGATCCTGCGCGATGTCTTCCCTGGTCTGGAAAGGAGCGCCGACCATAAATCCTGCTCCCGTCTGATACCCCAGCTCTTTCAGATCATAAAGACAGCGAATGCGGTTCTTCAGGCTCATTGACTCGGGATGAAGCTTCCGGTAAAGCGTCTCACTGGCCGTCTCATGGCGAAGCAGATACCGGTCGGCTCCCGCTTCTTTGAATCTCTGATAGCTTTCAAAAGATTTTTCTCCAATGGAAAGGGTCAGTGCGCAGTCCGGATATCGCTGTTTGATCGTGCTGACCAGATCTGTCATCCGGTCGTCCGTATACCAGGGATCCTCTCCTCCCTGAAGGACAAAGGTACGGTATCCGAGTTCAAAACCGTGATCGCAGCACTCCAGAATCTCTTCTTTTGTCAGACGGTAGCGGCTGCTGTTCTGATTGCTTCTGCGGATTCCGCAGTAAAGACAGTCATTTTTACAGTAATTGGTAAATTCAATCAGACCGCGGACAAACACTTTATTTCCGTAAATCTCCTTACGGATGCGGAGCGCTTCCGCGGAAAGCCTTTCTGCGGCCTCCTGATCCTCATACATTCCAATCAGCTCGGTAAATTCCTGTCCGGTCAATGTATGTGTCTGAATTAATTTATCGATGATATCCATATTCTTCCTGTTCCTTCTCGTCAGTTTTTAGCTTCTCTAACAAATCGTTCCGCCGCCGACCACGACGTCTCCGTCATATAACACGACCGCCTGCCCGGAAGTGATCGCGCGCTGCGGTTCGTCAAAGACGACTTTGATCCGGTCTTCATCCAGCTGCGTGACGGTCGCCCACTGTTCTTTGTGGCGGTAGCGCACCTTTGCCCGGACACGCATCGGCTCAGTAATGGATTCTACGGAAATCAGGTTGATGTCTTCCGCAATCAGTGTCGTCTCAAAGAGATCCTGATTGTCTCCCAGAAGCACCTGATTGGCTGAAGGATTTACGCCGACCACATACAGGGGACGTGACGAAGAAATCCCAAGTCCTTTTCTCTGCCCCGTGGTATACCGTATAATCCCTTTGTGCCTTCCGAGTACGTTTCCGTCTTTATCTACAAAATCTCCTTCCGGATATTGTTTCCCGGTATATTCTTCAATAAAATCACTGTATTTTCCGTTCGTGACAAAACAGATATCCTGGCTGTCATGCTTTTTGGCATTGATGAATCCATTTGTTCCGGCGATTTCCCGGACTTTATCCTTTGTCATCCCGCCCAGCGGGAATTGTACATGAGCCAGCTGCTCCTGTGTCAGGTTGTACAGGACATAGCTCTGGTCTTTGCTCTCATCCAGACCTTTTTTCAGAAGATACCGGCCGGATGTCTCATCATAGCAGGTACGCGCGTAATGTCCGGTGACCACATAGTCACAGCCCAGTTCCTTCGCCCGCATGAACAGCTTGTCAAACTTCAGATAACGGTTGCAGTCAATGCAGGGGTTCGGTGTACGTCCATTCTCATACGCCCGCACAAACCCATCCA
Organism: uncultured Lachnospiraceae bacterium; assembly: GCA_946546945.1. Classification (GTDB taxonomy): domain Bacteria; phylum Bacillota; class Clostridia; order Lachnospirales; family Lachnospiraceae; genus Eubacterium_I. The sequence goes on along the minus strand of CAMNOU010000010.1, from coordinate 33,296 downwards.
TCACACGTTCCCGGAAGCGGTCTGCAAAATTGAAAACATAATAGGGCATATGCAGGGCCATTGCCACGCTTCTCGCATCCTCCACATCATCCAGAGAACAGCAGCTGTGCTCTTTGGATACCCCGATGTCTTCGTTTGCAAACAGCTTCATCGTCACACCGATGCAGGTATATCCTTTTTCTATCATCAGATAAGCGGCCACGCTGGAATCTACGCCGCCGCTCATCGCTATGACCGCTTTTTTATTCAAAACGAATCTTCATCCTTTCCTTTCTGTGAAGCAATATCTGCTTTTGAACTTTGCGTATATCCGCTTCCCCTGCCAATCGCGGCGAGAATTCTTCCCGCGATCAGACCGATCAGGGCGCCGGTCAGAGCCCCTGCGATCATCAGAACAGGAGCATAGTAGCCAAGACGCAGGTTGGAAACGACCAGGGCTGCCACGATCAGCTGTCCGAGGTTATGACACACACCGCCCGCGATGCTGACGGTCCATACAGAGAAGCCCCGTATTCTGATCATCAGCAGCATAACGGCAAAACTCAGCATTCCGCCTGCCAGACTGTACAGGATGGAAAATCCGCTGCCGAACATGAATCCGGCCAGCAGGATCCTCACAACAGAGATGATCAGCACCTCCCGCGGTTTTAACACGTAAAATCCGATCACAATGACCAGATTGGCCAGCCCGAGCTTTATGCCGGGAATTCCAAAATGAAACGGTATCATTGCCTCCACATAACTGAGGACAAGAGCCAGTGCTGTCAGAATAGCGCAGGTCGAAACTTTTTTTGCCACATCTATGCTCCTTTTATATAATCTTCTGCATTTTTGCTCTTGCGGTTCCGTATAAACAGCAGGATGGAAATCGCCACAAACACCAGAGAGATCGCCTGTGCTGTCGTAAACGGTCCCACTGCCCCCTGCTCATTCTCACGGAGAAACTCGATCAGGAACCTGCCGATGCCGTACAGCAGTACATACATAGCTCCGACGTCTCCCACTTTCGCGGCTTTGCGGCTGTAAAGCAGCAGCACAGCCATAATGGCAAAGTTGCCTGCCGATGAGATCAGCTGCGTCGGGACCAGAGGGATTCCGTTCGGCGCATAAGGGCTCTCGGTAAAGATCACATGAAAATGCGAAGCGGTTTCTTTCCCGTAGCAGCACCCGGCTCCGAAACAGCCGAGCCTTCCAAAGGCCTGCGCCAGAGAAATCGAGGGCATGGTCAGATCAAAATACCGGAAAAAGTGGTACTTCTTTTTCCTGGTATAAAAGATCAGTACCGCGATTGCGATGATGATCCCGCCGTAGACAACGAATCCGGAGGATCCGAATACCTTCAGAGGGGTCTTTAAAAACTGCCTGAAATTCTCAAGCACATAAAAGATTTTTGCCCCCAGAAGCCCGAAGACCAGAGCCACGATGCTGATATTGAGCATACTGTCCTTCTCCAGGCCCTTTCTGGGCGCACGGCTGACCGCCATAAAGATGGCCAGAATCACGCCGACCGCAATCATCAGTCCGTAAGTGTATACATGAAATTTTCCAATGGAAAATAAAACGACTCTCATTTCCCGCCTTTCTATGACACCTCTCAAGCTGCGGCTTTACTTCGCCACAATGTTTACGATCCGCCCGGGAACGTAAATCTCCTTGATAATGTTTTTTCCGTCAATCTTTGACGCAATCGCCTCTTTTGCCGCTTTCAGAACAGCTTCTTTCGGATCGTCTTTTCCAATCGCGATCGTCCCCCGCATCTTTCCATTGATCTGGACAGCGATTTCTACCACAGACTCAACGGTCTTTGCCTCATCGTACTTGGGCCATGTCTGCTGATAGACTCTGCCCTGCTCTCCGATCATCTCCCACATTTCTTCTGTGATATGCGGAGCAACAGGATTCAAAAGGATGATCAGGGTCTTTAATTCACCCCTTGTAACGGATCCTTTTTTATAAAAATCATTCAAAAGCGCCATCATCGCAGCGATTGCTGTGTTGTATTTCAGGTTTTCAAAATCGGTGGTCACTTTTTTGATTGTCTGATGCATCTTTGTCATCAGATCCTGTGAGTAGCTGTCTTCCTCTGTCATCAGATCCTGCAGTTTCCAGACTCTCTCCAGAAATCTGCGGCAGCCCTTCACGCCTTCATCCGACCAGGATGCAGCCAGTTCAAAGGCTCCGATAAACATTTCGTAAGTCCGGAGCGTATCTGCTCCGTAGTCACGCACAATATCATCCGGGTTGACCACATTCCCGCGGGATTTTGACATTTTCTCACCATTCTCTCCCAGAATCATTCCGTGAGAGGTTCTCTTCTGGTAAGGTTCCGGGCAGGGAACAGCGCCCTGGTCATACAGGAACTTGTGCCAGAATCTGGAATAAAGCAGATGAAGTGTCGTGTGCTCCATGCCGCCGTTGTACCAGTCTACCGGCATCCAGTATTTCAATGCCTCTTTACTTGCGATTGCCTCTTTGTTCTTCGGATCGGTATAGCGCAGGAAATACCAGGAAGACCCTGCCCACTGAGGCATGGTATCGGTCTCTCTTTTCGCCGGGCCGCCGCAGCACGGACAGGTGGTGTTCACCCAGTCTGTCATCGCAGCCAGCGGAGATTCTCCGTTATCCGTCGGCATATAGCTGTCTACCTCCGGAAGAAGCAGCGGAAGCTCGCTCTCATCTACCGGAACATAGCCGCATTTCTCACACTCTACGATCGGGATCGGCTCTCCCCAGTAACGCTGACGTGAGAATACCCAGTCACGCAGCTTGTAGTTCACTTTTGCGGTTCCGATTCCGTTTTCTTCCAGAAAAGCGATCATTTTATTCTTAGCGTCCCGCACTTCCAGACCATTGAGGAAGTCGGAATTGATCAGAACACCGGTCGCAACATCCGTAAAAGCTGCTTCATTGATGTCTGCTTCCTCCCCGTTTCTGGTAACGACCTGAACGATCGGGAGATTGAATTTTTTCGCAAATTCCCAGTCTCTCTCATCATGTCCCGGAACGGCCATGATCGCGCCGGTACCATAGCTCATCAGAACATAATCGGATACCCAGATCGGGACTTCTTTCTTGTTGACAGGATTAATGGCCGTCAGTCCGTCGATCTGCACACCGGTCTTGTCCTTTGCCAGCTCCGCGCGCTCGAAATCAGATTTTCTGGAAGCCTGCTCACGGTAGGCAGCAATCTCATCCCAGTTTCTGATGTCATCCCGGTACTTATCCAGATAAGGATGCTCCGGAGAAACAACCATATAGGTCACGCCAAACAGAGTGTCGCATCTCGTCGTATAGATACGCAGCTTATCCTCTTTTCCTTTTATGGAAAAATCGACCTCGGCTCCGGTCGAGCGGCCGATCCAGTTTTTCTGCTGCACCTTGACGCGCTCAATGTAATCCACGTCTTCCAGTCCCTCGATCAGCTTATCGGCATAATCGGTGATCTTGAGCATCCACTCGCTCTTCACTTTCCGGACAACCTCTGAACCGCAGCGTTCACAGACGCCGTTCACTACTTCTTCGTTCGCCAGTCCGACCTTGCAGGAAGTACACCAGTTGATGGGCATCTCTTTTTTATAGGCAAGTCCTGCCTTGAACAGTTTCAGGAAAATCCACTGTGTCCATTTATAATATTCCGGATCCGTCGTGTTGATCTCACGGTCCCAGTCAAAGGAGTATCCGAGAGAATGCAGCTGATTCTTGAAACGCGCCACATTTTTTTCGGTCACGATCTTCGGATGGATTTTATTCTTGATCGCATAGTTTTCCGTCGGAAGGCCAAATGCGTCCCATCCCATGGGATACAGCACGTTGTAGCCCTGCATTCTTCTCTTTCTGGCTACGATATCCAGTGCAGTATAGGGTCTCGGGTGTCCGACATGAAGTCCCTGTCCTGAAGGATACGGGAACTCAACTAACGCGTAATATTTCGGTTTGGTATAGTCGTCCGAAGCTGCGAAGGCCTTCTCATCATCCCAGATCTTCTGCCACTTCGGTTCTGTTACTTTGTGATTATATGGTACTGCCATTCTTTCTCCTCCTTGCTATCTCATGAATTTTAGCACATCACCGCTTTGAAATCAACCTTTCGCGTGAAAAGAAAAGGCAGCCGACACTGGCGGTCAGCTGCCTTGTTCCTCTTTAAGCTTTATTCTGCTGCTCTTTCAGCGACTTCCTTCTCCTGGATATCGGAAGGAGCCTGCTCATATCTGACAAATTCATAGGAATAGGTACCGCTTCCTCCTGTCATGGAGCGAAGATCGGTATTGTATCCGTAAAGCTCGGATGTCGGGATGTCCGCTATGATCTCCTGCTTGCCGCCCTCAACAGGGTTCATGCCCAGCACACGGCCGCGGCGCTTGTTGAGATCACCCATGATGTCTCCGGTATAGGTATCCGGAACGAGGACCTTCAGTGAAGAGATCGGCTCAAGCAGAACCGGTGATGCTTCCATGAAGCCCTTCTTGAAAGCCTGGATCGCTGCGGTCTTGAATGCCATCTCTGAGGAGTCTACCGGATGGTAGGAACCATCATACAGCACGGCCTTGACGCCGACAACCGGATATCCGGCCAGAGGTCCCTTCTCCACAGATTCCTGAATACCCTTCTCTACTGCAGGGAAATAGTTTTTCGGAACAGCACCGCCGACAACCATCTGCTCAAATACATACGGTGTCTCCAGATCTCCGGAGGGCTCGAAGGTCATCTTAACATGGCCATACTGTCCGTGTCCGCCGGACTGTTTTTTGTACTTATATTCCACATCTGATTTCTTGCGGATCGTTTCACGGAAAGCAACTTTGGGCTTATCCAGTGTGATCTCCACTTTGTATTTGTCGAGCAGCTTGCTGACAACAACATCAAGCTGCTGATCGCCGATACCGTAAAGGAGTGTCTGACGGTTTTCCGCATCGTTGACAACCTTGAGTGTCAGATCCTCCTGCATCATTCTCTGCAGAGCCTGGGAAACCTTATCTACATCCCCTTTGTTGACCGGCTTGTAGCTCTTGTATGTATACGGATGGGAAATCGCGGTTTTAATAAAGGTAAGCGGCGTTGCCTTTGTGGACAGGGTATCTGTTGTCACAACCTTGTTCAGCTTCGCAAGCGCACCAATATCACCTGCATGAAGTTCAGCGACCTCTTCCGGTTTGTTGCCGCGCAGAACATAAAGTTTTCCGATCTTGTCATCCATACCGTGCTCTTCATTGAAAAGAACGTCATCCGTCTTGATTACACCGGATGTAACCTTGATCAGAGAGTATTTTCCGATGAAAGGATCCACAATGGTCTTAAAAATATATGCGCTCTTTGCTTTTGCGAAGTTGAAATCCGCGTCGAAAACTTCATTTGTTTTGATATTGATTGCCTTGCACTGTCTCTTATCCGGGCTGGGCACATATTTTACAATATCATCCAGAAGAGTATATACACCATGGGCAACGATGCCGGAAGCAACCGAAATCGGAACGATCGAGCCATCTGCCACATTCACACGAAGGGCCTGACGGATCTCGTTCTCCGAGAACTCTTCGCCCTCGAAATAACGCTCCATGAACTCTTCACTGGTCTCTGCAACAGATTCCATCAGAGCCTCTCTTAAGAGCTCCAGATTGTCCATGGAATAGTCCGGTACATCTGTCGGGATCGTATTGCCGTTTCTGTCCCACTTAAACGCTTCTTTTGTGAGAATGTTGATCAGTCCGATGAACTTCTCATTTGCGCGCAGCGGAATATGGAAAGGAGCGATCTTTTTCCCGTACAGCTCCTGCATGTCCTGTACGACCTGCCGGAAGCTGGCATTGTCATCATCCATACCTGTCACACAGATCAGTCTGGGCAGTTTGTATCTCTCACAGATCTCCCATGCCTTCTGGGTTCCTACTTCAACACCTGCTTTTCCGTTGATCACGATGATCGCCGCATCCGCAGCAGCACACGCCTCTTCTACTTCTCCTACAAAATCAAAGAAGCCCGGCGTATCCAGAATATTGATCTTGGTATCTCCCCATACAATGGGCACAACGGATGTGCTGATGGAGAATCCACGCTTAATCTCTTCTTTATCGTAATCACTGATCGTGTTTCCGTCATCCACCTTGCCCATTCGGCTGGTCACACCTGCCAGATAAGCCATCGCTTCAACGAGGGTCGTCTTACCTGCACCGCCGTGTCCGAGTACAACAACGTTACGGATCTTGTCCGTGGTATAAATGTTCATAATCGTATTCCTCCAAATCCAAATTTGTGTGCGGAGGCATCCTTAACTGTCTTTCGTCAACCGCACTATGGTTACATTGTACTAAACTTTCTTCGTTTTTGCAACAGAATCATGCAAATTATACAAGCTATTTGTTATCTTTTTGACATGTTTGATAAAAGATTGAGAGAATGCCAATCCTGTTTGTCTGACATTGACGCAGGCTGAAAAAAGGAGTAAGATTGAAACAATTGTTCAGGCTGTTTTTCAGCCGGAAGGGAGTTATTATGATACCGGACAAAATCGGTTTTATCGGCCTCGGCCACATCGGAGGCTCTGTAGCAAAAACCATTCACAGGATCTATCCGGAGATTACATTGATTGCCTATGATATCTGCGAGGAAACGCTGAGACAGGCAAAGGAAGATGGCGTTATCCGGAAAAGCTGCCCGTGCCTTACTGACGATTTTGCGGACTGTGATTATATCTATCTTTGCGCACCGGTACTCAACAACAATGAATATGTGGAAAAGCTGTCCGGAATCCTTCACGATGACATGCTGCTGACCGATGTCGGAAGCGTCAAGGCCAGCATCCATGAGGATATTTCCAAATATCCGGAGCTTGAGAAACATTTCATCGGCGGGCACCCTATGTGCGGCACGGAGCATGTCGGGTATGAATACTCGACTGCCTATATGCTGGAAAATGCCTATTATGTACTCACTCCCTCCGCTTCGGTTTCTCCCTCCAAGGTGGATGAATTCCGGAATTTTGTGCATTCCATTGGCGCTCTTCCGCTTGTACTGGATTACCGAAAACATGATTTTTCTGTCGGATCCATCAGTCATCTTCCGACGGTCATCGCATCCACACTGGTAAATCTGGTAAAAGACCTTGATGACTCTGACGAAACGCTGCGGACCATCGCTGCCGGAGGCTTTAAGGATATTACCCGGGTCGCCTCCTCGGATCCTTCCATGTGGGAAAATATCTGTATCGCGAATAAAGATCAGATCCTGGATCTGATCGATGCTTATATGAAGGCCATTGCAAATACACGCAGCCTGATTGCGAAAGGAGATGGCGATGCGATTCTGGATTTCTTTTCCAGCGCGAAAGAATACCGGGATTCCTTCAACATCAGCCGCCGCGGCGTACTCCATCCGGTCTATCAGCTTTTCCTGGACCTGATCGACGAAGCCGGCGGAATTGCCACCGTTGCCACGATCCTGGCCACGAATATGATCAGCATCAAAAACATCGGCATCGTCCACAACCGGGAATTCCAGCAGGGCGTCCTGCAGGTTGAATTTTATGACCGCGACGCCTACAACAAGGCAATCGTTCTTCTGAACCGCCATCATTACACAGTCTATACACCTGACGGAAAATAATGAAACAAAAAAGCCGCCGCTCCGAAGATCTCATGATCATCCGGGCGGCGGCTTTTTTTATTCCGTTTTCGCTGCAGAGGAAAGATAACTTCCCTTCTGTGTTATTCTTTTGGTATGCTCCGTCTCGGCGACAATATCTGGAATCCGGTCTTCTTATAAAGAGTACCCATGATTCCGTCAGGAGCTACAAGGATAACTACGATAGCGATGATACCAAGTACGATGTTGGACATACCGGTATAGTTGTACATGATCTGAACGATGACAACATAAAGAATGGATCCTACGATCGGTCCTTCCATGGTGCCGAGTCCGCCGATGATAACAGCGAAAGTCATGGCGATCGTCCAGTTGATGGAGAATCCTGTGGAAGGATTGATATATGCGGTCTGCATATACTGTGCTCCTCCGATCAGTCCCATCATGAAGCAGGCGATGACATAGCATCTTAATTTCGTTTTGTAAAGCTCTACGCCCATGGTCTCTGCTGCAGACGCGCTGTCGCGGATTGCCATCAGAGCCAGACCGGTCTTGGTGCGAAGCAGTGTGTAAACGATCAGTGTTGCCAGCACTGCCACCACGAGAGCTGTATAGTACAGCTGCTTTCCGCTCATGGAGAATACGGAGTTGATGGACCAGTCCTTCGCATAATCAACAAACTTCCAGTTGGAGAAGAAGATGTTCAGTGCCTCTGCGATGATCCATGTTCCGATTGCGAAGTATACACCGCTCATCTTGAAGATCGCCGGTGATACTGCCAGTCCGAACAGTGCACAGATAAATGCGCCGATGATAATGGAAAGGTAAATGTTCAGGCCGTATCTGCAGGAAAGGATGGTCAGTGTATAACCGCCGATTCCGATGAAGGCCTGCATACCCAGGGATAACATGCCGGCGTAACCGCCCAGCAGGTTCCACATCTGGCTCATAGCCAGATACAGGCACATCAGAGTTACAATATTCAGAATGTAAGCACTGCCCGCCAGCGGAAGAACCACAAACAGAGCAACGATGACTACAAGCAGAATAATAATACTTGATTTTTTCATATTTTTCATATCCGTCAGCCCCCCTTACTTTCTCACCGCGGAAGCCGCGAACAGTCCGTTTGGTCTGAGTGCCAGGATGACAAGCAGAACAACATATGCTACAAGCATCTGTACGCCGGAACCGAATACCAGACCGCCGACCAGCTGTGCAACACCCAGAAGGATACCGCCGATCAGTGTACCGAACAGAGATCCCATACCGCCGATAACAACCACACCGAAGGCGATGATCAGGTACTGTGTACCGGATGACGGATAGAAGGTAAATGTGGAACCTACCAGAGATCCTGCAACTGCTGTGATTCCCATACAGATAACCATTGCTGCCGCATAGGCAAGCTTTGTATTTACACCCATCAGCTCTGCTGCCATAACGTCATCGGATGTCGCACGGATGGAACGACCGAAGTTTGTCTTCTGCATTACCAGAGACAGGCCGATGATGATGACGCATGCCAGGATGAAACTGGTCAGATAACTTGCGGAAACAGAAAGAACCGGTGTTGTGATTACGTTCTTTGATGCCAGCGGGTTATTGATGATCTGGTTGTCCGCGCTGAAGATCTTGAGCATCAGGTTTGCAAGGAAAATAGAAAGTCCGAATGTTACCAGCAGGGCCGGAGCATCACCTTTGTCCATAACCTTGTTTACCAGGAACTGCTGAATCAGGAATCCGAGTGCGCACATGACGATCACGGAAATAATGGTAGAAATGATCAGGTTGCAGCCGAGTGCTCTGGAAACTACCATCGTGATATAGGTACCGAGAATCATCAGATCACCATGAGCCAGGTTGGTCAGTCCCATAATACCGAAAACGAGGGACATACCGATACCGATCATGGAATACAATCCTCCAAGGAGGATACCTGTAATTATACATTGAATCATAACTTAAACTCCTCCCTTTCTCTTAGTGAGCAAAATTACCGATACCGAAGTAAGCATCGTTTACTTCATCTACATTCAGATCTTTGGACTTTCCTTCCATAACGATCTTGCCCTCAAGGACAACATACGCATAGTCTGATGCGGAAAGTGAACGGTTTACGTTCTGCTCTACGATCAGCATGGTCAGTCCGGTATCAGCGATTTCTTTCAGTTTATCATAGATGTCGTTGATGACAACGGGAGCCAGTCCCAGTGAAACCTCATCGAGAAGAAGGATCTTCGGCTGGGTCATGATACCGCGGCCGATCGCCAGCATCTGTCTCTGACCTCCGGAAAGGAAGGTGGACATCTGATTTGCCTTCTCCTTCAGAATCGGGAAGAGTTTATATACTCCCTCGAGTCTGTCTTTTCTCTCGCTGCCCTTTGCCAGGTATGCGCCCATCAGAAGATTGTCCTGTACGGTCATTCTCTCAAAGCAATGGCTTCCCTCGGGAGCCATGGACAGACCGAGCTTCGCGATCTGGCTGGGTTTTTTCCCGGAAATATTGTTTCCGTCAAAAATAATCTCGCCTTTGGTCGGTTTATTGAAACCGCAGATCGTATTCATGATCGTAGATTTTCCGGCTCCGTTCGCACCGATCAGAGATACGATGGTACCCGGCTCTACATTCAGGGAGATGTTCTGAAGCGCAAGAAAGTCTCCATAGTGAACGTCGATATTTTTTACTTCCAGTAAACTCATTCTTCGTCTTCTCCTCCTCCCATGTATACTCTCTTAACCTCTTTGGAGTTCATGACATCCAAAGGCTTTCCTGTGATGACGTCTACTCCGTCTGCAACCAGCATAACACGGTCTGTACCCTCTAACATGGTACGGATGATATGCTCGATCCAGATAACGGATACGCCCTGTTTTTTAATAGTCTTTACAAGATCGATGATCAGGCCTACTTCTGACTCTGTCAGACCGCCGCCTACCTCATCCAGAAGCAGGACCTTCGGCTCTGTCGCAAGAGCACGGCCGATCTCCAGACGCTTACGGTCCAGCAGACCGAGCTTTCCGGCAAACAGTTCCAGTTTGTCATCGAGCTTGATAATCTTCGATACTTCAATTGCTTTCTTTTTTGCTTCGGCCTCACTCATCCCCGCGCCGAATACGCCGCCGACCATAATATTCTCAAATACTGTCATCTGCTCAAATGGTCTCGGCACCTGGAATGTACGTCCGATTCCGCCGCGGCATCTCTCTGTGATCCCTTCGTGGGAAATCTCCTTCCCCTGGAACACGATCGTTCCCTTTGTCGGTTTCAAGATACCGGTCAGGATATTCAGCATAACCGTTTTACCGGCACCGTTCGGTCCGATAACGCCAAGTACTTCTCCCTCTTCCAGTTCAAAGTTGATATTCTTCAGAACATGGTTGCTTCCAAAAGAAATACCCAGCTCTTTCGCAGTTAAAATTGCGCTCAAAACTATACCTCCCTGTTATCCCTGTTTTATTTTGAAATGACCGTTATAGTAGAAACTCTCTATAACGGTCATTCCTGGAATCTCTAAAAAATCCTAACGCAAATCAGTTTTCAGATCATTCACTGTCAGGTATTACTGAAGTGGCTGGATCTCAGCGTTCGGCTCAAGACCATCAACCTGGCTTGCAGAGATGATGTTCTGTGACCATGTGCCGTCCTCGTTGTAGATCCACTGTCCTGTACACAGGCTCTGTACGGAATAATGAGCATCATTGTAGGTAACTTCACCGATGATCGTGTCGATATCAAGAGAGTCGCATGCTGCGGTCAGGTCGTTGATGTCAAGGGATCCTGCGTTCTTCAGAACGTTGTAGAGGATCTCTACGTTTGCGTAGTCATATCCAGCGGTAGCCGGTGCATAGTCATAACCGTCAACGATCTCCATCCAGACATCACCGATCTCCTTGCAGGTCTGGCCGGAAATGGAAGACTTGTACGGATGGTTCGGAGTCCACCATACTTCAGAGCAAAGTCCGGAAGCAAGGCCGTTCGGGCCTGCGGAATCAACATCGGCTACGAACAGGGTAGCTTTTGCAACTGTTACGACCTTCGGAAGATAACCGGAGGATTTCAGCTGTGAGAAGAATGTACCGAAGTCAGATGTAAGCATAACGCCGACTACAGCGTCACAGTTATCTTTCTTCAGGTTGTTGATGATGGATGTATAATCAGTAGCTCCGGATGTGTAAGCGCCCGGGTCAACTGCCTGGTAGCCTCTGCCCTCTGCGAAATCAGAGATTGCATTGATCATGGTCTGGCCTTCTGTATCGGTCGCATGCATAACGCCGACTTTACCGCCCTGCGGAACACCTGCCAGATCCCATGCGTCTGCAAATGCGGACAGCTCGTTCTCTGTGTTAAATCCTGCATGATAGGAAACCTTGTAATCAGATGTAGCCCACGCCTCATCCGGTGTATCTACAGAAAGGCAGAGAACTCCGGCACGCTCGCATGCTGCTGCAACCGGAACGGTCGTATCTGCTGTCTTTGCTGTCATCATGATATCAACGTTCTTCTGAGAGATCAGGTTGTTTGCTGCCTCGGAAGCCTTTGTCGCATTGGACTCGGAATCAGCAAATACCAGCTCGATCTGCTTAGCGGAACCGTCGATCTCAACACCGCCGGCCTCATTGATCTGATCTACAGCATACTGATACATCTCTTCTGTACCGTCACCGAATGCTGCAAGAGCACCTGTTGCGGGATAAACAACGCCAACTGTGATTGTGTCGCCTGAAGCGGTCTTTCCGGATTTCTCTGCCGGAGCACTTCCTGCATTATTTCCGCCTGTGCTGCCGCCGCAGGCTGCCAGTGAGCCTACCATGGCTACGCCAAGGGCTACTGCTGCCAACTGTGCTAATCTTTTTTTCATGTTTCATACTCCTCCTAAAATATTTTTTTGCAAAACTGATTGATTTTTGCGCCATAATCATTTTATACAAAACAAAGCAAATAAAAAAGCCGAAAAAATTACTATTTTATTGAATTTCTTCAGAAAATCAAAAAGATTCCACAAAAGATATGCGGAATCTTTCAGATTATTATGCAATTTACATAGAAAACAGCCATTTATTTCCCTGTCGAAGAGAACAGCCCGCTGCTCTGCTCCATGTACTCCTCTGCCGTCAGAGTGCCCGCCATGAATTGTTTGGTGATGTTCCTCCAGGTATCCTGTCTGTCGGGAAGGATACGCGTATAGAGATACGGATCGGTCTGATCCGCGCTCTCCGTCATCCGGAGTATCGCCTGAATATTTTCTACCGCTTCATGTTCGCAGCTTATATTTTCATTTGTAATATTCGGCTCCCCGTTCTGTTCGACATTGATCCGGTTTACCCGTTCCGCGAATTCCACGCAGAGGGATGCCGCCTCCTTTTTATGTTCGCTCCTCGTGCTGACAGCAAGTCCGGGCACAAAGCTATCATTCATGTCGAGCAGACACCTGCTGTCACTGCCGGAAGGAAACCAGCCGGTCAGGAAACGGTCGCGCCCCATGTTCTGGATCAGATGATCTGCCAGAGAAGACTGATGTACCATCATCACTGCTTTATGACTGACAAAATTCTGCACAGCCTCCGGTTCTCCTATCTCCAGGAAATTGTCCGGGAAAGCATGCATCCGGATCAGCCTGTTCAGATACTCTGCCGCCTCTGAAAAGGCCGGGCCGGAAAAATCAGCAGGGTTCTCTGTGAAGGCCCGGTATCCCGCGGGATCCAGGCTCTGTGCCAGCATGCAGTACAGAAGGCCCCCCATGGAGTCGTCCTTCTCCCCGAGTTCGATCGCGCTGTAGTCCGTATTATTTTCACTGTTATAGGCATTGACCTTCGTCACAAGTTCAGTCAGTTCATCCAGTGTCCCTGGAATTTCAAGATTCATTTTCTCCATCAGTGTCCTGTCATAATAGACCACACCATAGCTTCGGGGGACACAGGGGATAACATAGTTATTGCCGTCAGCAGAGGGCTGGATATAAGATTCTCTGAAATCCGTGTTCAGCAGATACCGCTGCAGCGGAAGGCATGCGCCCGCTTCAAACAGCAGCTCCGAAAAGGAATCTCCCGGCACATAAAAGATGTCCGGCAATTCATTGCACGCCATCGCCATGCGAAGTTTATCTCTGATCTCCCTCTGGGAATAGTTGCGGATATCGATCCGGTATCCGTATTCCTCCGCAAGCGCATCCCACAGAAATACATAGTAAGAGCCTGCGACATTGCGGTCATAGCAGATCCAGACCTCAAGCTGTGTCTCTTCCTCCGGCGCAGATACCATCTGCCGGCGGTCTTCGCCGGCACACCCCCCTGAGAAAAGAGCAATGACAAGCAGTACTGCAGCCAGTATACAGATTCTTTTTTTAACTGTTTTTTTCATTATATTGATTCCTTCGGATACACATTTGACAGCTTATTTCCTTACTGAGTTTTCTTCAGGTTATATTTTACAAAAATAATGAACTATTGTAAAATGGAAATATGAACAGACCATTTAAAAAATACTTTCGCTTATCAGAATCCGCCAGTTTTTCGCGGCGGCTTTTTCTTTCATTCCTGCTGATCGCCATACCGGTCATAGCGGGAGTAAGCATTGCAGCATTTAGCATTATTTCACTCAGTTCAAAGGACACCGTGAGCCAGTCGCAGGCCACCGCCCTCGCAAAGACAGCCGCTCAGCTGGAGTCCATTCTGGGAGACACGGAAAATCTGTCCCGGGAACTGCTTTACAATCCTGCCGTTCAGGATTATCTGCTTCAGGCAAATGATACGGATTCCTACCCCGCAGACTCAGAGGCAGCTTATTATGTAAACAGTCTGATCATTAACCGCGATTATATTGACAGCCTTGTCCTGATGACGCCGCAGCGCACCGTATATTCCACGGAAAATGCCTACAGTGACCGGTCGGCTTATCAGAATATCATTCAGAAATGGTGGTTTGAGCGGCTTTCGGATCCGAATATGTCCTATGCCTGGTTCCCTTACGCCCGTCTGGAAAAAACGATTTACGAATCCCAGAAGAACAATGAGATCCCGCGGCAGATCAACACTCTGATGCTGGCCCGCCCGATCACGGATATGACCGACTACCGCTCCGTGCTCGGATATCTGATGATCTATCTGGATGATGAGTATCTGGAACAGCTCTGGCACAACATCTCCTGGGGACGGACGACCAATGTATTTGTTTTTAATGAAGACAGTGAACTGATCATGTCGAATTCCAGACTGGTCGACTACAGCAGCGTGCTGGAAGCTACCGGTTTTCCGCAGACGGACCAGGTCCTTGAATATAAGGGAGAACAATACGTCATCTCCTCGGCCGGCATCCATGACGGCGACTGGCAGATCTTCATGGTGACACCGTACAAAGAAGTGAACAGCAACGCGGCGATTATGACCTCTACCCTCTTCGTCCTGGTGACTGCGATCCTGTTTGCGCTGTTCATTATCTCCAGGACCAGCGCGAATATCATGGCGCGTCCCATTATCGCTCTTTCAAAGCGGATGGATTCTTATCACGGTTCCGACAGCCAGACGGATCCCAGAAAGATCGTCCGCTACCAGAACCGGACCGATGAGATCGGCCGGATGTACCGGTCCTACGATCAGCTGGAGGACCGTATGAACCGCCTGATTCAGGAGATCTATGTCAAAAATCTGGAAAAGAAGGATGCTGAGCTTGCGCTGCTGCAAAGTCAGATCAATCCGCATTTCCTGTACAATACGCTGGACTCCATCAACTGGATCGCTCTGGCGAACGGCCAGGATGAAATCAGTGAGATGATCACCGCCCTGTCCGACACCTTCCGTCTGAGCCTGATGAAAAACAACAGTTCCTTCGTGGAGATGGATCAGGAGATCCAGTATATTCAAAGCTATCTGGTACTGCAGAAGTTCCGATACGCTGACCGGCTGTCCTATGACTTCGACATCCCGGATCCCATTCCGAAGCTTTATATCCCCCGCTTCATCCTGCAGCCGGTGGTTGAAAATGCGCTCAAGCACGGCATCAGCAAGCTGGAAAACGGCGGACTGCTGATGATCCGCGTCACCGTCAAAGAAGATCTGTTTCTCTATGTCATCAATGACGGCAGTGACATCGATCTTGAAAAAATGGACAGCCTGCTGGTATTCGATCCGGCTGACAGCGATATCCTCAATTTCAAACCGGACGGATACGGCGTACAGAACATTCACCGCCGCATCAAAATCTACTGCGGAGACAAATATGGTCTGAGCTACTCCAAAACCGGCACTCAGACCATCTGCCAGATCACACTGCCCGTAAAAGAAACGCTATAGTGTCTTTCTGTACGCGCTCAGCGTGATTCCGGTATGTTTTTTAAAAATCTGGGAAAAATAGGCATAATCATTATACCCTACGGCGTAGGATACCTCGTACATCTTCATATCTGTATTTGCGAGGTACTCCTTCGCTTTTTCTATCCGCAGATTGGTCACATAGTTAATAAATGTGACACCGATCTCCTTTTTGAACAGATCGCAGAGATAATTCTTGCTGATGCTGATGTTGTCCGCAACATCCTGAAGCGAGATATTGTCTCCGAAGTGCTCATTGATATATCCCAGCGCCGTCTGTATAATTTTGGAGGGCGCCGCTACCTTCTGCCCCGCGATCACATCGGCAAGCTTGACAGAAGTCTCCGACACGAGTTTTTTCTGATCGTCGACGGTCGGATACTCTTTTCTTAAATTCTTAAGATCCAGAAGCTCCTGCTTTGCAATCTCATCTGCTGCCTCGTATTTATTCTGCATCTGGTAAATGCGAAGCAGGATCAGGAATGTGATGCTCGAAAAATAATCCCTGTATAAAATATGGGTGTTGCTTCCCGGGTTCTCATAGATCTGCTGAATAATCTCATCAATCCCGCTGCGGTCATTCAGAGAAATCGCATGAAACAGATTCTCGATTCCCGTATAAGGAATGGTGAGGTTCAGCTCCCTGCTGTTTCCTGGATTCGCCTCTGAATCTGCGTCAATATTAGCCCCTTTCAGGAAAATCTGACGGATGCAGTCATTCCTCGCGTGGAAAAGTTCCCGGATGCCGTTCCGGATCTGACTGAATGCAGCTGTCAGAAGAAATCCCTCACTCTTTTTTGCCTCGATCAGCGCGTACACCGTATCCATGACCTCTTCCTGAAGCTGTGGATTCAAGTCATACAGGATAAAATACAGATTCTCATCTGACCAGAAGTCTTCGACCTTTCCGAAATCAATAAGGGTCGTCTCAAGCTCCTGTGTCAGCTTGCCCAGCTCCGACATGTAATCACCGGAAGTCGGGATCCGGTCTGTTCCGATGATGATCAGCATAAACGGTTCGTCTGAGAATTCGTACTGCTCATGCTTTTTTAACATGCCGTGCAGGGCTTCGTCGTATTCATCATCTTCCGTCAGGGCCAGGAAGAAACGGTTCTTCAGCTCCATATAACTGTTTTTGACCAGTTCCTGCAGCTGATTATAATGCGTAATATGCGTCTGTTTCTGCTCGATCTTTTCCCGCATGCGGCACAGCATTGATATAAAATCATCCTTCTTGATCGGCTTCAGCAGATAATCGCTGACTCCGATCTTGACAGCTGCCTGTGCATAAGAAAAATCATCATGGCCGGACAGAATGACGATTTCCGCGTCCGGAAGGACTTTTTTTGCTTCTCTGGCAAACTCCAGCCCATCCATCTGCGGCATTTTTACATCGGTGATGATCAGATCCGGATTCAGTTCCTGTAAGGATTCCAGCGCTTTCAGCGGATTCTGAAATGTTCCGGCAACTTCAAATCCGTATTCCTGAAGCCGGAAAACTTTCTGTATGCCCCTGATCACAATTTCTTCATCGTCTAATAAAAGTATTCGATACATCATCTTATTTCATATATTTCCTTTTGGCATTTTGCAAAGTGATGATAAACCATACCATAAAGACTACAAAAACCGTAACGCCCGCGGCTTCCGCGAAGTCATTTTTTATATAAAATGATTCGATCAGCCCATACATCCCGTATAACACGCAGACCAGCCCGAAAAGAAAGGTCTTCGGCCTCATCTCCTCACAGAACTGTGCCGGTTTCTGAATGCGGTGTACATCCTGCTGGGGAATGAGCCAGATGGGAGGATTGCCGGTCTTTTTCATCTGCTGTGCGGTATAAATCGAATATGCTCCGTACACCAGTATGATAAAATCAAAAATAGTCATGATGCCCAGATCATTCAGGTTCAGTGATGTCAGCAGAAAGCTCATCTCTTACTCTCCTATCTTCAGAATGTTTTTCACAACGGCCGGCATTTCATCCACCTCACACACGGTATGATGCAGGACCGGCGCGCTCCGGATATCCTCAATTGCCTGCGGGATCTTCACATTTGCGATTTCAGACAGCTTGTCGATCAGGTCGAAATCCGAAGAATCCTGATATTTCGGATCGATTGCTTCCATGACGCTTCTGGCAAACTTGAACGGACTGGCTGTAGAAGCAATCACTGTCTTCTTCGTATCGTTCGTCTCCGCCGCATATTTTCTGTATACGCCTGCAGCCACTGCCGTATGGGTATCAATCACATATCCTGTATTCTCATAGAGGGTACGGATCGTTTCAGCTGTCTCCTGCTCACTGGAATAATTGCCGTAGAAAGTATCCAGCTGTTTCTTCATGTCCGGGGTGATCGTATATTTCCCCTCCCCGGAAAGCTCCTGCATCAGGGCCAGATTGTCTTTTGCATTGTTTCCCGCAATGCGGTAGATCAGACGCTCCAGGTTGCTTGAGATCAGAATATCCATCGAGGGCGAAGAGGTCAGAATGAATTCTCTGTTGCGGTTGTATTCACCGGTCCGGAAGAAATCAAACAGAACCTTATTCTCATTGGACGCGCAGATCAGGCGGTCAATGGGAAGCCCCATATTCTTTGCGTAATATGCAGCCAGAATGTTGCCGAAGTTGCCGGTCGGTACGACGACATTGATTTTCTCATCCTTTTCGATTTTCTGATTCGCAAACAGCTTTGCATAGGCATAGACATAATAAACGATCTGCGGTACCAGACGACCGATATTGATGGAATTCGCGGAAGAGAACTGATAGCCCGCGCCATTGATCTGCGCATTCATCTGCGGATCGGAAAACATCTTTTTGACGCCGGTCTGGGCTTCATCAAAATTCCCCCTGATTCCGACCACATACGTGTTTTTCCCCTTCTGTGTCAGCATCTGCTTTTCCTGAACCGGGCTCACCCCGTCCTTCGGATAGAACACAATGATTTTTGTTCCTTCCACATCCGCAAATCCTGCCATGGCCGCTTTTCCGGTATCTCCGGAAGTGGCAGTCAGGATGACAATATCATTTTTGACATGATTCTTTCTGGCTGAGGTAATCAGAAGATGCGGCAGGATCGACAGTGCCATATCCTTAAAGGCAATCGTCGCTCCGTGGAACAGCTCCAGATAATATGCGCCATCCGCATAGACCAGCGGAGCGATTTCCTTTGTATCAAACTTGGAATCATAGGCGTTCCGGATGCAGTTCTTTAACTCTTCTTCCGTAAAATCAGTCAGAAAGCGGCTCATGACGGCATAAGCTGTCTCCTGATAAGTCATCTGCGACAGCTCTTCCATCGGAATATCCAGCTTCGGGATGACCGTCGGCACATACAGGCCTCCGTTTTTTGCAAGGCCGTTTAAAATGGCCTGTGATGCCGTCACCTGCTCGGACGCATCACGGGTGTTTGTATAGAAAATATCCATATCAGGACCTCCTCGTATAATACGTTTCTGTGTTTCTTCTTACAGGGATACGATCTTCCCTGCTGCGGCACACGCGGCTGCTGTCTTCGGGGAAGCAAGATAGATTTCCACCTTCGATGTCCCCATGCGCCCCAGGAAATTCCGGTTGTTGGTCGCGACGACGCGCTCTTTGTCTGTCAGAATTCCTCCGGTGCGGCCGCAGCACAGTCCGCATCCCGGATGAGTAATGATGGCTCCCGCCTCTGCCAGTATGGAGAGAGTACCGTTTTCCATGGCCTCCTCATAAATCCTGCGGCTGGCCGGTGTCACGATCAGCTTTACGAACGGCGCGACCTTTTTCCCTTTCAGAATGTCAGCCGCAGCCATGAGGTCCTCCAGACGTCCGTTGGTACAGGACCCGATGAATACCTGATCGATCTCTGTTCCCTCCAGTTCGGATACCGGCCGGATCAGATCCACCTGTGACGGGCAGGCCATAACAGGGACAAACTCCTCCGCACGGTATACGATTTCCCGCACATAGGAAGCATCCGGATCTGCCTTCAGACTTTTCTGTTCCTCAGAAAGAGTGATCCCGCAATACTCCGCTGTTTTTTCATCCGGTGCAAAGAGCGCACATTTCGCGCCTGCCTCAACGGCCATATTCGACATGGTCATGCGGCTTGCCACGGACATTTTTTCAATTGTATCTCCGTGAAATTCCAGCGCCATGTACGTAGCTCCGTCCGCGCCGAGGTCTCCGATCAATCTTAAAATGACATCCTTGGAGGTGACATTCGCCGGCAGATCTCCGGTGACCGTCACTTTGATCGTTTCCGGCACACGGATCCAGAGTTCCCCGGTACCCAGGATGCTTGCCATCTCTGTATATCCGATTCCTGAGGAAAATGCGCCCACACATCCGTACGTCGTCGTGTGGCTGTCTGTCCCGAATACGACATCGCCGGGCTTCACATACCCGGCTTCTGTCATCAGCTGATGACAGATTCCGTCGGAACGGTGAACATTCTTCATGCCGTATTTTTCCGCAAAGGCATTGCCGATCCGAAAATGCCTGGTGTCATCCACCTGGCTGGCCGGCACAAGATGGTCATAGATCAGGACCGCTTTATCCGGGTCCCAGATCCTGCTGAATCCCATTTCTTCAAACTTATCCGCCACGAAGGGGATAAAAATATCATGTATCATCACACGGTCCACGCCGACCGTCACAATATCGCCGGGCCTCACATCCCGCCCGACATGATTGCGTATGATTTTTTCAATCATAGAAGCGCCCATTTACGCGTCCTCCTTCCTGCACAAACTCTTCCCTACTCCAGGCCGTTCCGGTGCCGCATTGCCTTCACCAGACCGCCGGCGGAGATGATCTCGACCAGATTGTCCGGCAGAGATGTGACCGGGTACATCTTATCCCCGAGCGAGATATGCTCGTTTACCGTCACTGTGATCTCATCGCCTTCCTTCACATCCGCCTGCAGGCCGTCGTTCTCGATCAGCAGCAGCCCGTTGTTAATGGAGTTGCGGAAGAAAATCCGGGCAAAGGATTTCGCGATCACACAGCGGATCCCGAGTGCCTTGATGACTTCGGGGGCCTGCTCCCTGGATGATCCGCAGCCAAAATTTTTCCCTGCCACAATGATATCTCCCGGCCGCATCTGCGCGGCCAGTTCTGGACGCAGGGGAGAAAATGCATAAGGTTTCATGTCTTCTACTGTTTTTAAGGCCAGATACTCGGTCGGCATGATGATATCGGTGTCGATATCATCGCCCAGTACCCAGACTCTTCCGGTAAATCGTTCCATTCTTCTCCTCCTTACAGCTGATCCGCTGTCACGATCTCTCCTTTGACGGCAGAGGCCGTGACGGTTGCCGCCGATGCCAGATACACAAAGGAATCCGCATGTCCGGCACGTCCTTTAAAGTTTCTGGTTCCTGTGCTGATCAGGGTCTCGCCCTCTCCGATTACACCCTGACAGCTTCCCCAGCAGACACTGCAGTTCGGGTTCATGACGATCGCGCCGGCATCCATGAAGATTTTCAGCAGCCCCTCTTCCATGGCCTTCTGATAGATTTCCTGACTGGCCGGGACGACAAGGAAGCGTACCAGCGGGTGGACTTTTTTCCCCTTCAGGATCTCTGCTCCCACACGGAGGTCTTCCAGCCGTCCGTTATTGCAGGATCCCAGAAACGCTTCGTCGATTTTTGTCCCTGCGCATTCTCTCGCGTTCACAATATTGTCCACAAAATGCGGTTTTGCAACGATCGGAGTCAGCGTACTTAAATCTACTTCATATTCCTCTGCGTATACGGCGTCTGGATCACTCGCAAAAATATGCTTCGGCTCTCTGCCCCGCTCCTTTAAATAGGCAAGCGCGACATCGTCGACTTCCATCAGTGCCGTTTTTGCGCCGGCCTCCACACAGAGATTGCAGATGGCGATACGGTCGCTCATCGTCAGGGTCTTCAGTCCCTCTCCGCCAAACTCCATCGCCTTGTAGTTCGCTCCGTTGGCTCCGATGCGGCCGATAATGGTCAGGATCAGATCCCGGGCATACACTCCTTTGGGAAGCTTCCCGGTCAGATTGAACCGGATCGTCTCCGGAACCAGAACCCAGGACTGGCCGGTCACCATGGCATACAGGTAGTCTGTACAGCCAACACCGGTACCGAACGCTCCGAGAGCGCCGTATGCGCATGTATGACTGTCCGCACCGAAGATCAGCTCTCCGGGCCTGACATGATTCTCCATCATGATTTGGTGACAGACGCCCTTTCCTTCGTAAAAGGTGATGCCGTGCTCTTTTGCGAAGTCACGCATCTTCTTGTGCGAAGCAGCTGTCTTCGGGCTGTCTGCCGGAACATTGTGGTCAACGATCCACACCAGCTTACTGACATCCGCAATATGCGGATTTTTTAATTTCTGATTGTACATGTCGATGGTAAGATGAGTCGTTCCGTCATTGCTCATGAGACGGTCGATTTCAACGGTATGTATGTCACCCGGACGCACCGCATCGACGCCGGCCGCGGCCGCTATGATTTTTTCGGCAATTGTCATTCCCATAAGGGGGCCTCCTTTTATTATTCTCTGTTGAGTGATGCGATCAGGCCTCCCTGATCCAAAATTCCCTGCATATAGGGAGGAAGCTTGGTACAAACAAACTCCTGCCCATTGCATACAGCGATTCCGTCGGTCAGAGACAGTTCCATCTCATCTCCGTCCTGCACATGATCATAGAGTTCCTTGCTGACAATAACAGGAAGGCCTATATTGATCGCGTTCCTGTAAAAAATACGGGCAAAGGATTTTGCGATTACCGCTTTTACGCCCAGTGCCTTTAATACAGAAGGAGCCTGCTCTCTCGATGAACCGCAGCCGAAATTCTCATTCGCCACAACAAAATCGCCCGGTCGGACTTTGGAAGCAAAATCCCTGTCCAGCGACTCAAATGTATGTGTCTTCATCTCATCAATAGTCGGAAACAGCAGATACTGGGATGCAATAATCTGATCTGTATCGACATCGGTATGAAACCTGAATACTTTACCCACTCTCAAAACCTCCTTGAAGCACAATTACTTAGATAGTTCGTTTTAGTATAACATAAGGGGGATGAAATTTCTATAAAAAAAGCTGTCATTTTCAGACAGCTTTTTCTTCATTCTGCAATTCTCAGTTGTTGATGAGTTTGTCTTCGCCGTTCCAGCTGTAGAGCTTGCGCACTTCTTTTCCGACGATCTCTGAAGGATGCTCTGCAGCAAGCTTGCGCATTGCCTTGAAGTGAACCTGACGGCCGGCCGGAGACATATCCAGAAGGAATTCTTTTGCGAAGGTACCGTCCTGAATGTCAGAGAGGATCTTCTTCATTGCCTTCTTTGTATCTTCTGTGATGATCTTCGGACCTGTAATGTAGTCACCATACTCAGCAGTGTTGGAGATCGAGTATCTCATTCCCGCAAAACCTGACTGATAGATCAGATCAACGATCAGCTTCATCTCATGGATGCACTCAAAGTATGCGTTTCTGGGATCATATCCTGCTTCTACCAGAGTCTCAAATCCTGCCTGCATCAGCGCGCATACGCCGCCGCACAGAACTGCCTGCTCTCCAAAGAGGTCTGTCTCGGTCTCGGTACGGAAGGTGGTCTCAAGCACACCTGCTCTGGCTCCGCCGATCGCCAGCGCGTAAGCCAGCGCGATCTCCAGCGCTTTGCCGGTCGCATCCTGCTGAACGGCTACCAGACAAGGAACGCCCTTGCCGGCCTGATATTCGCTGCGGACCGTATGTCCCGGTCCCTTCGGCGCGATCATGGTCACATCTACATCTGCCGGAGGTACGATGCATCCGAAGTGAATATTGAATCCGTGCGCGAACATCAGCATGTTGCCCGGCTCCAGATTCGGCTCAATATCCTTCTTGTACATGTCTGCCTGTTTCTCATCATTGATCAGGATCATGATGATATCGGCTCTCTTTGCGGCCTCAGCTGTCGTGCAGACTTCAAAGCCCTGCGCCTCAGCCTTTGCCCATGACTTGCTTCCTTCATAAAGACCGATGATGACGTTGCATCCGGATTCCTTTGCGTTCAGCGCATGCGCATGGCCCTGGCTTCCGTAGCCGATCACTGCGATGGTCTTGCCCTCCAGAGCGGAAAGATTACAGTCTTCCTGGTAATAAATTCTTGCTTCTGCCATTTTCTTCCTCCAAAATTATAAATCATTATGTTACTTTAATATATAAACATCCTTGGATCCTCTGCTCAGGCCGGATTCACCGGTCCTCGCCAGTTCCAGAATGTCATAATCCTTTACCAGATCCAGGAATGCCTTCAGCTTGCTCTGCTGTCCGGTCAGCTCAACGATCATCGAATCATAGCTGACATCAATGATCTTGGCGCGGAAAATATTCGCGATGGATAAGATGGCAGGCCGCTCTTTATCGGTCGCGCGGATCTTGACCAGCATCAGTTCGCGGCAGACCGAAGATTCCGGTTTCAGTTCCTTGATCTCGATCACATCCTCCAGCTTTGCCAGCTGCTTCTGGATCTGCTCGAGCACCTGCTCATCGCCTGTAGCCACCACCGTGATCCGGGTGATCCGCGGATCTGTGGTCACACCTGCCGAAAAGCTGTCAATATTGTATGCTCTGCGGCTGAAGAGCCCGGAAATGTGACTTAATACGCCGGCCGTATTTTCGACCAGCAGCGATAGAACCTGTCTTCTCATGATACATATCTCCCTGCTATCTTAAGGATCCGATCTTTGACTCCCAAATACTTTTCCAGTTTAACACGGAAAAGGATTAAAAACTTTCTTTATTCTAGCAACATCTATTTTTTTTGTCAATAGTTATCAAACAGTTTGCGAAGACCTTTCGGATAATGGTTTTTCACTGTTCTGCCATCTGATTTGCCCCAGCCGGCGCTGAAGCCGTCTATGCAGACCAGGCACCATCCTCTCGGAAGCTGAGCATTTAGAGCTTCTCCCCTGAACCAGGCTCTTGCTGCCTCCTCCTCCGGCTTCAGATCCAGACAAATGCGGACTTCCTCTCGTCCCAGCCACAGTGCGAGGGCATGGGAAGGCTCGAATCTGTTTTTCCGGAAGGTCCCCAGCGCCAGGCCGGGGCGCTCGATCTTCATCCCTTTTAAGTTCAGGCCGGCAAGTTCCCCGGGCAGTCGGTAGAGCTGATCTCCGAAGAGGAGCAGACGCCCCTCTGTCAGGAACTTCCCCGTCTGTTCACAGACTGTCTCAGACAGGAATTCATCCAGAAGTTTTCTCTGTGAACGGTCCGGCTGATCCTGTGTATTCCCGGATTTTTTCTTCTTTTTTGCGCCCGGCTCTGTCACCATTCCTTCCGCCGCTTTCTTTTTCAGAACGGCTGCATAATGGCCCTCTCCATGCAGGCGGTGAGGCCACAGACGGAAAGTCCGGTCCAGATCCTTTCCGGAGTCTGCCCAGTCGGTCCGTCCTGCCGCAAACCACTCACTTCGCACATCCGGTATATAGAAATCCTTATGCTCCAGCAGGAACCGGCTGATCACCTGTTCGTTCTCTTCCGGAGAAAAAGTACAGGTCGAGTAGACGAGGGTGCCCCCCTGTTTCAGCATTCCGGCAGCCGCGTCCAGAATCTTTTGCTGCCGCGCGGCGCACATGATCACATGATCTTTGCTCCACTCTTTAACAGCCTCCGGATTCTTCCGGAACATTCCTTCGCCGGAACAGGGCGCATCGGTCAGGATCCTGTCGAAATACTCCGGAAAACGTTCGGGCAATGCCAGAGCATCTTCATTCAGGACCATGGCATTGGCAATTCCCATTCTCTCAATATTTGAAGAAAGGATCCGGCAGCGCTGCGGATGGATCTCATTGCAGACCAGCACGCCCTCCTGCCGCATGCGGGATGCCAGCTGTCCGGACTTGCCTCCCGGTGCCGCGCACAGATCCAGCACACGCTCTTTCGGCCGCGGATCCAGAAGCGCGGCCGCGGACATCGCGCTCGGCTCCTGAATATAATAGAGTCCCAGCTCATGGAACATATGTCTCCCCGGCCGCACCGATTCTGATTCTTCATAATACCAGGCATGCTCTTCCCAGGGAACCCTCCGGGGCGAGGCTTTCCCTTCCGGCGGCGATTCCTCCCGGTCAGGGTCACGTTCTGCCTGCTTTGCAATACCAAGAGCCGACAGGTAATCCGTTTCCCTTTCCGTCTGGAATCCTTTCTTCAGAGGGTTGAACCGGAGGGCCTGATCATTGCTGTTTTCATACTCCCGGATGAAGCTGTCAAACTCGTCACCCAGAAGGTCTTTCATTTTTAAAATAAAATCCTGTGGTAATATCATATCTTTCCATCTGTAATGAACATCGCATCGCCAAAAGAGAAGAACCGGTATCCCTGGCGCACCGCTTCCTCATAGGCAGCCAGGATATGTTCTTTTCCTGCCAGAGCGGAAACCAGCATCAGCAGGGTGGATTCCGGCAAATGGAAGTTGGTGATCAGACAATCCAGCACTTTAAAGCGATATCCCGGATAGATAAAGATATCGGTCCAGCCGCTGCACGGCCTGATGTGTCCCTGTTCATCTGCCGCCGACTCAATCGTCCGGCAGCTTGTGGTTCCCACGCAGATGACCCTGCCGCCGTTTTCCTTTGTCCGGTTGATCTTCTGCGCCGCCTCTGCGGTAATTTCATAATACTCGGAATGCATGTGATGCTCGAGGACATTTTCTACCTTGACCGGGCGGAAGGTTCCGAGCCCGACATGAAGCGTCACCTCGGCGATTTCTACGCCCTGTTCCTGAACTTCGCGAAGAAGTTCCGGTGTAAAATGCAGACCTGCCGTCGGCGCCGCCGCGGAACCGTCATATTTTGCATAGACGGTCTGATAGCGGTTTTTGTCCTTCAGTTTGTGCGTGATATAAGGCGGAAGGGGCATCTGTCCGAGCTGATCCAGAATCTCTTCAAAGATTCCCTCATAGGAAAAACGGATCAGGCGGTTGCCATCTTCCACAATATCCAGTACTTCGCCGGTCAGCAGACCATCTCCGAAGGAGATCTTCGTTCCAGGCCTTGCTTTTTTCCCGGGCTTTACCAGTGTCTCCCAGATATCGTTCTCCTGCCGTTTTAAAAGAAGGATCTCAATCTGAGCCCCTGTCCCTTCGCGAACTCCGAAGAGTCTGGCCGGAATCACCTTTGTATTGTTCAGGACCAGACAGTCGCCCGGTCTCAGATAGCCGGTGATGTCGCGAAAGACTCTGTGTTCATATTCTCCCGTCGTTTTATCCAGCACAAGAAGTCTGGAGGAGGAACGGTCCTCCAGCGGATCCTGTGCAATCTGCTCCGGCGGAAGTTCAAAGTAAAAATCACTTGTTTTCATTCTATGCTCCTACTGACGCAGTTCGATACCCATACTGTCCAGACCATTCATGATTTTTTTCATCACAGCCGTGATGTCGCTTTCTTCCAGCGTGCGGTCTTTCAGCCGGAAGGTCAGTTTGTAAGCGAGTGATTTATATCCGCTTTTGATCTGCGATCCTTCGTAGATGTCGAACAGATTACAGGACTCAAGCATTTTCCCGCCACGCTGTCTGAATACGGCTTCAATCTCACCGGCCAGCACGGATACAGGCACAACCATGGAAAGATCTCTGGTGACCGCCGGATATCTGGCTATTTCCTCATATTTATGGTCAAAGGAAGCGCGGGATACGATCTGCGGCATGTCGATCACAGCCACATAGACACGCTCTTTTATGCCATAGTCGGAAGAAACCTTCGGATGAATCTCACCGAGATAGCCGACCGCGGTGCCGTCACTGAGGATCTGCGCTTTTCTTCCCGGATGCATGAACGGAAGGTCTGCAGCGGAATCATAGGATGGTTTCTGTGCGATCCCGGCCTGGGACAGGAACTCTTCTACGACTCCTTTCATGGTAAAGAAGTCTCCTTCCCCGTAGAAGCCCAGCGTAAACTGCATGCGCTCCTCCGGAAGCTCCGTGACCGGAACCTGTTTCGGCAGATAAATGTTCCCCAGCTCATAGAGACGGACATTTTTGTTTCTGCGGTTATAGTTTGTGGCAAGCGATGTCAGCATGCCATTGAGCGGAACGGTCCGCATAATGCTGAAGTCTTCTCCAAGCGGATTGGAAATGACCACCGTTTTTCTCAGTTCACTGTCTTCCGGAATCAGAAGACGGTCAAATACCTTCGGACTTTCGAAGGAATAGGTCATTCCCTGAGAGAAACCGCAAAACTGAGCGACCTCCCTGGCGATCTGTTCAATCCTTAACTTTTTGGAAATCTTTCCGACCGTTGATGCGTGAGGCAGTGTCGTCGGAATGTTGTCATATCCATAGAATCTGGCCACTTCCTCGGCAATATCCGCGTCCCGCAGCAGATCCTGTCTCCAGGAGGGTGCGATCACTTCTCTGGTATCGGGATCAAATCCGAGGCTGATCTTCTCGAAATATCCCAGCATGGTCTCTTCCGGGATCTGCGTCCCCAGCATACCGTTGATCCAGTCCGGATCAAAAGGAATTCTGTGTCCGTTCATAGGTCTGTCATAGACATCCACAGCTCCTCCGACCACTTCTCCGGCTCCCAGCTCCTCGATCAGCTGGCAGGCGCGGTTCATGGCCTCCATCGCATTGTTCGGATCCAGCCCCTTCTCAAACTTGGAGGAAGCATCTGTGCGGAGTCCGACCTTTTTGCTGGAAAGGCGGATATTGGTACCGTCAAAGCAGGCAGCCTCGAACAGCATGGTCTTTACATCATCTGTGATCATGGAGTTCTCGCCTCCCATGATTCCTGCCAGTCCGACCGGTTTTTCCGCGTCACAGATCATCAGGATGCTGTCATCCAGCACACGCTCCTGGCCGTCCAGCGTCACAAATTTCTCGCCGTTTTTTGCGCGGCGCACACGGATTTCTCTGCCCGCAATCGTATCCAGGTCATAGGCATGCATGGGCTGTCCGAACTCTTCCATCACATAATTGGTGATATCAACGATATTGTTGATCGGCCGGATGCCGTGCGAAGCCAGTCTGTGCTGCATCCATTTCGGCGAAGGCGCAATGCGGATATTTTTTACTACTCTCGCCGTGTAACGGGCGCAAAGCTCCGGGTTTTCTACGGTCACTTTGATATAATCATGCACATCCCCGCTGTCTCCGGTCTCTTTTACTACCGGCGGGACAAATTCTTTATGGAACGTGGCTGCCGCTTCTCTGGCAATCCCGAGCACGGAAAAACAATCTACCCTGTTGGAGGTGATCTCGTATTCTACAACAACGTCATCCAGTCCCAGATAGGAAACAGCACTTTCTCCGACCGGCGCGTCCTCCGGCAGGATATACAGGCCGTCCGGATCGGCATCCGGATACATCTGTGTCGTGGATCCCAGTTCCTCGATGGAACACATCATTCCATAGGATTCCACACCGCGCAGTTTTCCGGCTTTTATCTTAACGCCTCCGGGAATGGTTTTCCCATCCGCATGGGTGCCCGCGACACGTCCTCCGTCCAGCACCACAATCACTTTTGCTCCCTCAAAAACATTGGGAGCTCCGGTCACGATCTGAACCGTCCCGGTTCCCACATCCACCTGGCAGACAACCAGTTTGTCCGCGTCCGGATGTTTCTCTACAGAAAGGACATGACCGATCACAATTTTTTCCAGATCAGCGTCCAGTTCCTTATATCCTTCTACTTTGGATCCCGAGAGTGTCATCGCATCCATATATTCCTGCGGTGTCACATCGAGCTCCGGCACATAGGCTTTTATCCAATTTAAAGATGTTGTCATCGTATTTTCCTCCTTTAGAACTGGCTTAAGAAACGTTCATCGTTCTCATAGAGCAGACGCATATCGTCAATCTCATATTTCAACAGGGCAATTCTCTCCAGGCCCACGCCAAAAGCGAACCCTGAGTATTCTTTCGGATCGATGCCGCTCATTTCCAGCACATGCGGGTGTACCATACCGCAGCCGAGGATCTCGATCCAGCCTTCTCCTTTACAGAAACGGCAGCCTTTTCCGCCGCACTTGAAGCAGGTCACGTCCACTTCCGCGCTCGGTTCTGTAAACGGAAAGTGATGCGGCCGGAATTTTACTTTTGTCTCCGGTCCGAACATTTCTCTGGCAAATTCTTCCAGCGTTCCTTTCAGATCCGCAAAAGTGATATTCTTGTCGATTACCAGGCCCTCGATCTGATGGAAGGAAGGAGAATGGGTCGCATCTACCTCGTCGGAGCGGAAAACTCTGCCGGGCGCAATCATGCGGATCGGGAGTTTGCCCTTTTCCATCACACGGGCCTGCACCGGAGAAGTCTGGGTACGGAGCACGATTTTATTATTGATATAAAAGGTATCCTGCTCATCCTTCGCCGGGTGATTCGCCGGGATGTTCAGCGCCTCAAAATTATAGTAATCATATTCTACTTCCGGTCCCTCGACCACTTCATAGCCCATCCCGACAAAAATACGCTCCACTTCCTCTAAGGCAATGGTATTCGGATGACTGTGGCCTACCTTGTTCTTTCTGGCCGGAAGCGTCACGTCAATGACCTCTTTCTGCAATCTGCGCTCCATGGCAAGCGCTTCCATCTTCTTTCTGGTCTCTTCCAGCTTTTCTTCGATAATGACACGTGTCTCGTTCACCATCTGTCCGACCATCGGACGCTCCTCGGGGCTCACATTTTTCATCCCCTTTAATACAGCAGTCAGCTCTCCCTTCTTCCCGAGGAAAGCCACTCTCACATCGTTTAACTGCTGAAGTTCTTCAGACTGCGCAATCTTTTCCATCGCCAGTTCTCTGATCTGTCTTAATTTCTCTTTCACGGTATCTCCCCTTTCTTCATGTATCATCGTCCTGTGACATTAAAAAAACTCCATCCCTCGACAAAGGGACGGAGTTAAAAAATCCGCGGTACCACCCAAATTCCCGACCTGTGGTCAGACACTCTTTATGCGTAACGTGCATGGCGACGTCCGGACTTACTGAAACGTTCACTCCGGCAGCTCCGATGGGAAATTCAGCAGATTTCTTTCCTTAAGCATGCTCTCAGCGCAGCACATGCCCTCTCTGTAATCCGAAAAACTGCCTACTGACATCTTCTCAGCCTTTTTAAATATTTTCTTATCAAAAGATGAAATTCCAGAGTATTTTAACACAGCCATTCCAAAACTGCAAGCCTATTTTTGCCTGCGTTTCCGCTGTTTTTCCTGTTTTCTCATCTTGAAATCAAGCTTCAGCTCGATCAGAATCATCTCGAAGGCGTTATTGATCTCCCCGCACACCAGAAAGATATACATGGCGAAATACAGCCAGAACATCATCAGTACCAGGGAAGTCAGACTTCCGTACAGAGAAAAGCCATGAAAATAATTGACATAGATCGATACGCCAAAGGTAAAGACATACCAGGCCGCGGAGCAGCCGACCGCTCCCACGAGCTGGCTGCGGAAGGTGGCCTTCCGGTTCGGAAGCACTTTATAAATAGCCATGAAAATCCCGATCAGCACAAAGAACAGGATGAGAAAACGCAGTTTCAGGATCGTTGCTGTAATAACAGATACGATCGGTGCATACTGCACCAGCACACTCTGGATCTGCTGTCCGAACATCAGAAGAAGCATGAGAAGCAGAATCGCAACAATCAGGGCAAAGGTCTCCAGCATGGCCCGGAAACGAAGGATAAACCAGTTGCGGGTCTCATCGATCTCATAAACGATATTCAGTCCATAGCGCAGGCTCTGAATGGTCTTCGCGGCCGAGTAGACCGCAAAAATAAGGGAAACCAGAAGAATACCGCCCGAATTGTGGTAAACTTCATCCACAACAGATATCACCGTAGAGGAAACATATCCGGGACTGATCAGTTCGATCGCAGACAGCACCATGCTCTCCGAGACGGGGGTAAAGCGCAGAAGAGACAAAAGGACTAGCAAAAAAGGAATCACAGACATGATAAAAAACAGCGCTGCCTGTGCCGCATAAGCTCCGATATTGTCCTTTTTTATTTTTCTGGTAAAGTAGTACGCTATCTGTTTCACAGCCTTCTCCCCGGTTCATATTTACGTCTTGATACCATATCATGTTTTTTCAGAATCAGCAACTGCTTTTTGCCTTAAGATTTTCTTAGGATACCTTTTTTTCTTCTGAAATGTCAAGCTCCGGAAAAAAGGTCTTCAGGATCTGCTCCCATGTCATTCCCTGCTTTGCCATGCCATCTGCTCCGTACTGGCTCATCCCGATTCCGTGCCCGAGACCTCCGCCGTACAGCAGGATCCTTCCATCCCTGCTTTTCTCGACAGAAAAAGATGCCGACGGCAATATATTTAAAGTATGCACACTGTTCCCGTTTTTATCCTTCAGTTCTGTCATCGCTGCGCCGAGAATGGTCCGGATCGCATTTTCATTATAAATATGCACCATTCCGTTCTCAAAAACCAGGGCCAGATCGGTAACCGCGCCGGATCCAGCTCGTTTGTCAACAGAGATGTCACGGATTTTTGAAAGCGTGGAAACAGCAGCTCCCGCCCTGCCGTCCGGCCCGCACACCGATAACCTGGCAGCATCTTTTCCGCCTTCCTTCTGTATGGCGTCCCGCACAGCCGTTTCTTTTCCGGAAAGATCTGTCACTGCGCTCCATCGGAAGAAACGGCTTTCCGAATCGAAGGCCTCCACGGTCTGGTCGCGCAGGAATTCGTCCATCTGATCGGGATCCGGCCATTTCCGGTCCCGCAGCAGGCTGACCGGGTGCAGCCAGGGAATGTCCTGTGTATTCCATACCTCCATTCCCGAAGTCAGGCCGCAGGAGGTGGAATAATAATAAACATCTGCCGGCCGGTGCCCGTTCAGCAAAATCCGGCCGGCTGTTTCCGACACGGCCCTGGTACATTTGTCATTTTTCTTTTCAGGAAGATAGACCTGGCTTGCAGTGGTATCGGTAAGATCTGCATGATATTCTTCAAAGGACGGGCCTGCTGCCTGATTGCAGGCATAGGTCCGCGCACATACCGCCTGTGCCTTCAGCGCTTCCTCCTCAAAACTTTCCGGCATTTCGCCGGGAACGACTCCGCACAGATACGACTGCATATCCAGTTCATTGACCACCCACAGGAGGCTGTTTTCTTCATAAATGACCAGTGTATCCGGATAGATGGATGATGCAGCGCTCCCGTCCTCTTCGCAGAGACAGATGCCTCCCTTTTCCAATGCCGCCGCTTTCAGAAAACCGACGTTCTTTTCTTCCAGAATCCGGGCACAGTCAATCACCCTTTCCGGCGGTTCTTCCCACTCCTGATCTTCCGTCTGCAGATCCAAACCGGAACTTCCTTTTATGTATACATGATGCCGGTACGGGTTCTCCCCGTTGTCCTGTGTAAGAAGGACACGCACTCTTTCCGGGACAGATATGCTCTGTTCTTCTTTTCCGGTGTCCATTGCCTCCTCCTGTTTTTTCTGATCCTGCTTCGTCA
>CAMNOU010000009.1 GCA_946546945.1 uncultured Lachnospiraceae bacterium | reverse complement strand
TCACAAGATCCTTAGTCTTGCTCGTCTGCCAGTTCCGACACTTCCGCATTTGTCATCTGTTTTCCGACGACTTGATTATATTACCAAATTCACGTTTCAATGTCAATAGTTTTTTTTAATATTTTCAAGGTATTTTCAACTTACAGCAGATCGGCCGGTACATAGGCTTCGATATAGATGCCGTTCTCTCTGTAATCTTCCTTCAAAAGCTCTCCATATTTCCGGACTTTCTGGATTTCTCCCGCTTTCTCATATGGGAAGGTATGTTTCAGCAGTACTTTCCCGTCCCGCAGGATCTCCTCCAGGGCCTGTTTCAGTTCGGGAATCCCCTGTCCGGTTCCGGCACTGATACGAAGATTTTTTTCTGCCCGGAAATCATGAAAAACATCGTCCTCATTCAGCAGATCACATTTATTGAAGAGGGTGATGACCTTCTTGTCTGTGATTCCCAGTTCTTTTAGCGTCTGGTAAACGACATGAAGCTGCATATCCCACTGCGGATTGGACGCATCGACCACATGGATAATAAGATCTGCATATTTTGCTTCCTCCAGGGTACTTTTGAACGCATCGATCAGGTGATGCGGAAGTTTCCGGATAAACCCGACGGTATCCGTCAGCAGTATCTGCTGCCTGTTGGAAAGCTCCAGAAGCCGTGTGGTCGGATCCAGTGTGGCAAACAGCTGATCCTCTTCCAGGACTCCGGCTCCGGTCAGACAATTCAAAAGGGTTGATTTCCCTGCGTTTGTATATCCGACAATCGCCGCTACCTTTGTTCTGCTTTTCATGCGCTGACTTCTGGTAATGTCGCGATGCCGTACGACTTCTTTTAATTCCCTGTTCAGCTGGGCAATCCGGTGATTGATGAGGCGCCTGTCCATCTCCAGCTTTTTCTCTCCCGGCCCCCTGGTGCCGATTCCGCCGCCAAGGCGGGACATGGATCGTCCGAACCCGGCAAGTCTTGTGAGACGGTATTTTAACTGTGCCAGCTCAACCTGGATCTTTCCCTCGCTGGTGTACGCCCTGCGCGCGAAAATATCAAGAATCAGAAGGGTACGGTCCATCACCTTTGTGTCCAGCTCCTGTTCCAGATTCCTCATCTGCACCGGACTCAGTTCGTCATCACAGATGATTCCGGTCGCATCCAGACTCAGGATCTGCTCTTTCAGTTCTTCTGTCTTTCCGGATCCGATGTAAGTGCCCGGATGGACACGATCCAGATTCTGGATCACCATTCCGACCGTCTCCGCCCCGGCCGCCGCAGCCAGTTCCTTTAATTCCATCAGCGAATATTGCGTGTCATCTGAATCGGCAGTGCAGACGCCGACCAGAATCACCCGCTCTTTCAATGCATCATTTTCGTACATACCGGTGTTGTTCCCTCATGCTTACGGATTGTTTGAAGTTGAGCTCTGATTTTCATAGGATATCCTGGTTCTCAGAAATTCATACTCTCTTGCTATTTCTTCATCATTCGTTTTCGATACCAGTTCTCTGGCAGTCGCATAGGCTTTCCGGAAATCTCCGCTGTATTCACAGGCGGCAATCAGGTTTTTCCGGATCGCAAGCCGGATATCTCCTTCTGCTATTTCCAGAGCTTTCTCGAGATCAGAAACCGCGCCGCTGTAATCCTTCACAGACATCAGTGCCGCCGCCAGATCGTTGAGAGCCGACGCGTCATCGGCATGTTTTTCGCGGTAAGAAGCGAAAGCTGCCTCTGCATCCTCCTTCCGGTCCGTCTCCGAATAGATCCGTCCAAGCATCAGAAGCGCTTCATCGCGGCCGCTTTCTTTTGCCGTATTCAGGTTTGTCTCGGCCTGTCCGTAATCTTTCATCAGATAATACATATAGCCGGCATTGTAATAGTCTGATCCGCCGGAAAGATCCATGGACAGCAGGGCATTCTGATACCGGGAAGCCTCTTCCTGCTCTCCTGCGTTCATCAGATTTTCATAGAGATTCAGATACAAAGAGGTATCCTCTCCTTTTTTCTGAACCGCCTGCCTGTAATCGGAAACGGCCTCCTTGATCCTGCCTTCCTTCAGGTACAGGTTTCCCCGGAGATAAGCGGGTTCCCAGTTGTCCTCATCCTGTTCCATCAACGATGTATAAACGGAAAGCGCTCCCTGTGCATCCCCGGCCTTATACAGAGCCAGTGCCTTATAATAACTGAGATCTGTCTCCTCCGCTCCGATGCGTTTTCCGGAAAGATCCAGGGCGCTCTGAAAGCTTTCCGCTGCTCCGGCATAATCTCCCTGTTCCAGCCTGGTGATTCCCTGCTGTTTCAATTCCAGCACCTCTGAAGACGTATGTCCGCACCCGGAAAGTGCGATGGATAAAGACAATGCACCTGCCAGGACAAGCAGACGCATTGCTTTGATTTGATTCTTTTTCATTTCATCATCCTTATTGCAAAATTACATATCAAGACTGGAAGAATTCAGATACTTCTCCTGTTCCGGCGTCAGCTGATCGATCGATACCCCGAGGAAAGAAAGCTTTCGATTCGCTACCTCCAGATCCACCTCGCGCGGAACGGAAATCAGTTTTTCCGAAAGATTCCCTGCATTTTCCACAAGATATTTTGCGCTCAGCGCCTGAATCGCAAAACTCATATCCATAATCTCAGCCGGGTGACCGTCTCCCGCGGCCAGATTCACCAGGCGGCCTTCGGCCAGCACATAAATCCAGGAATCCTCAGAAATCTGATAGCCGGTGATGTTTTTGCGCTGCTCAATCGCGGAAATCGCAATCTCTCTTAAGCGCTTCATGTCAATCTCGACATCAAAATGACCTGCGTTGCACAGAATCGCTCCGTTTTTCATAACACGGAAATCTTCCTCATCAATCACTCCTGCACAGCCGGTGACCGTGATAAAAAAGTCGCCGATCCGGGCCGCCTCGTTCATGGGCATGACCTCAAAACCGTCCATCACCGCTTCAATTGCTTTCACCGGATCGATCTCCGTCACAATCACCTTCGCTCCCAATCCTTTTGCGCGCATGGCCACGCCTTTGCCGCACCATCCGTATCCGGCGACGACCACATATTTCCCGGCAACGATCAGATTCGTCGTCCGGTTGATGCCGTCAAAAACAGACTGACCGGTTCCGTAACGGTTGTCAAACAGATGCTTGCAGTCCGCGTTATTGACCATGACCATGGGAAATTGCAGCTCATTCTTCTTCGCCATAGCGATCAGCCGGATGATCCCTGTCGTGGTCTCCTCGCATCCTCCGATGACATACTGTATCCGGTCACGCATGGATGTGTGAAGCATATGTACCAGATCGCCTCCGTCATCGATGATAATATTGCAGTTATGACTCAGTACTTTCTCCATGTTCGCGTCATATTCTTCCGCGGTACAATCATACCATGCATAAACATTCAGCCCGTCCCGGACCAGCGCAGCAGCCACATCATCCTGCGTGGATAAAGGATTGCTTCCGGTGATGAACATTTCCGCTCCGCCGCTGGCAAGGACCTTGCACAGATAAGCGGTCTTTGCCTCCAGGTGAATGGAGAGGGCGATCCGGATGCCCTCAAACGGTCTGGTCCTGGAAAAATCCTCCTCCAGGCTTCTGAGCAGGGGGCAGTTTTTTCTGACCCAGTCTATTTTCAGCGCTCCTGAAGGAGCAAGGTTGATATCTTTAATTGCACTCATGTATTTCCTCCGATTTGTTCCTCTTTGCCCTTCCCTTCGTCTGCATGATGGCTTCATTCAGCGACAGCATCTTCTCATCCAGATTCGCAACGATCGCTGCGCAGCTGCG
This sequence comes from uncultured Lachnospiraceae bacterium, assembly GCA_946546945.1. Lineage (GTDB taxonomy): Bacteria > Bacillota > Clostridia > Lachnospirales > Lachnospiraceae > Eubacterium_I. The sequence continues at coordinate 98,729 of CAMNOU010000009.1, read as the reverse complement.
CAGATCCTGACTGATATAGTCCGGGGCTTCCCCCTCAAATTTATAATAGATCTTATGCTCGAGGCTTGCCCAGAAATCCATCGCTATGGTGCGGATCTGAAGCTCCACCTTTGTAGGAATCACTCCTTTTGTCGTCTGGATCGGCACTTTAATATGCATGTGATAGCTCCGGTATCCGCTTTCTTTCGGATGTTTGATATAATCCTTAATGTAAAAGATTTCAAATTCCTTCTGCTTTCCGATCATCTCCGCCAGCCGGTAGATGTCCGAGGTAAACGAGCAGACGACACGGATCCCCGCAATGTCATTCACATATTCCACCATGTTCTGAATGGTGCTCTCATAACCGTACCGTTTCAGTTTATTGACAATGCTTTCCGGCGTCTTGATCCTGGATTTGATATATTCGATTGGATTATACTGGTAGATGAACTGGAACTCATCATTCATGATATCCAGCTTTGTTCTGACCTCTTTAATCGCTGCATTGTACAAGAACATAATATTCTGCCAGTCGTAGATACTTTCATTGAATTCTGTTTTCTGTTCCGTCATAATATCATACTCCTCATTTCTAATGGTCACCGTATAGAGTATATCATAACCGGTACGGATTTTGTCGCATTTATGAAGTTTTCATATTTTTTTTAGAATTCAGTCTTCTTCAATGACCTGGATCTCCAGATAATCAAAGTTGATAGTCTCGATGAAACTGTCCTGATAAAACCGCGCCTTCGCATGTCTTTTAAATTCCCTGACCGATGAATCCAGCCACAGGGGCTTTCCGAGATCAAACTGATAGCAGGCTTCTTCCAGAGCCCGGAAAATCTTATGGGTCCTTGTATCGTCACTGTCGTCGCAAATCGTCGTATCACAAAGCATACGGTTATCCTTAAACTCTTTTACCCATAACCGGAACATATGTCTCATCTCCTTCTCTGGCGGTTCGCCTCATACATCAGGATCCCTGCCGCCATGGCAGCGTTCAGAGATTCCAGCTGTCCTCCCATCGGTATCTTTACATAACTGTCTGCCGCAGCAGCGATCGGTTCTGTCAGCCCGTTCCCCTCATTCCCGATCAGGAAAGCGGTTCCCCGGCGGTAATCCGGCTCATCATAAAATACACTTCCCTCTAAATGAGCAGCATAGACCCTGATCTGATGATCTTTCAGATGCCGGATCGTCTCTGCCAGATCGCCGGTCACAAAAAAAGGAACCCGGTAAACCGCTCCCATGGTCGAGCGGATTGTCTTCGGATTATAAATATCCGCCGTATGTTCGTCCATGATGATCCCCCGGATCCCCGCGCCTTCCCCTGTCCGGAACATGGTCCCGAGATTTCCCGGATCCTGAATGTTTTCCAGAATCAGCCACAGTCCTCCGGGCTCTTTCAGAAATGATTCCAGCGAATAATCCGGCATCTTCATCAGACAGAGAATCCCCTGGGGCGTCTTCGTGTCTGAAACACGCAAAAAGACCGGATCAGACAGCACCTCAAAGGTGTGTCCCTCCAGTTCTTTTCGATGCGCTTCCGTCTTCAGGAAGGATTCCGACACATAGATCCTGTCGATCAGGTCTTCCGGTGCCTCCCGGAACATGCGGATTCCTTCCACTGCATAAAGCTGCTGCTGATACCGTGCTCTGGATTTTTTCAGAAGCAGCATAATGTTTTTCACCTGCGGATTTGAAGTACTTGTAATCAATGTTCACATCCTTATATAGACAGATTCCGTCCCAGAGCAAACTGATACTCTGAAATATTTTTCGTCATCGCCAGCGCTTCATCTATATCATAATCAACAAAATGTCCGTCCTTATAGGCAACGACACGGTTGCTCTTGCCCTCGCACAGAAGATCGACCGCCATGCCTCCCATTGTGGACGCGTACACACGATCTTTGCAGGTCGGGCTTCCGCCGCGCTGCATATGGCCGAGAATGGTCGCGCGGGTCTCCATGCCTGTAGCCGCCTCGATTCTTCTGGCAAGTGATGTGGAATGACCGATTCCTTCCGCATTGATGATAATATAGTGCGTTTTTCCTCTTTTTCGGTTCGCAATAATATTATCGACGATTTTCTGTTCGTCATAGGTATATTTCTCAGGGATCAGCACCTGCTCAGCGCCATTTGCTATGCCGCACCACAGGGCAATGTAGCCGGCGCCGCGGCCCATGACCTCAATGATACTGCAGCGTTCATGGGAAGAAGCCGTATCACGGATCTTGTCGATCGCTTCCATGGCTGTGTTCACAGCGGTGTCAAATCCGATCGTATATTCTGTACAGGAGATATCCAGGTCAATGGTACCGGGGACCCCGATGGTATTGATTCCCTGAGCGGCAAGCTTCTGCGCGCCGCGGAAAGAACCGTCGCCGCCGATGACAACGATGCCGTCGATGCCGTGCTTTCTGCATACGTCTGCCCCCAGTTTCTGTCCTTCCTCAGTACGGAACTCCGGGCAGCGGGCTGTCTGCAGAATGGTTCCTCCTCTTTGAATGATTTCGGAAACATCCCGGGCCTGCATATCCACGATATCTTCCGCGATCAGCCCGGCATAACCGCGTTTGATTCCTTTTACTTTTTTCCCTTTAAAAATCGCCTGCCGGACAACCGCACGAATCGCCGCGTTCATTCCCGGCGCGTCTCCTCCGCTTGTAAGCACACCGATTGTCTGTACTTCCTTTGCCATGCCTGATCCTCCTGTCATTCGCATATTATCAAAGACATTCTAATATCTTTTCTCTGTTTTTTCAATGGACTTTTCCAAAACTCTGACGTTTTTTTCTCCCAGAAGGTGCGTCAGTGCGGCCGTCAGTTCCTGTCCCGCATTGACACTTCTGTTCATCCCGAGCCGCTTCATTACCCGGTCCTTTGCGATATAGATCACGACCTGATCTTTGCCGTCCGATTCCCGGAGCAGTTCCGACACTTCCGTACGTTTTTCCTCATACCGGTCCATGGTCTCGAACTGCAGCCAGAGCTCCCGTCTGGTATCGTCAAAAGAACAGATCCTCTCACAGATGACTTTTCCGTTTTTATCATCTTCAACGGAAATCCGCCCGATGACAAATACTTTTTCATCCTCATTCATCAGACGGTTATACTTTTCATAATCCCGGGGGAACACGATCACTTCCACGGTTCCATAGAGATCTTCAATCGTCAGAAAAGCCATTGCTTTATTGTTTTTGGTGTATTTGACCGTCTTCCCGACGATCATACCGCCGATGACGGTCTTTTCGCCATCTTTTGCCGCCACCTCATTGGTTTCTTCATCCAGCATGAAGTCCGCGCTGGAATGTGTAATATTCTTCCGCCACTTTTCTTCATATTCCTGCAGAGGATGCCCGCTGACATAAATGCTGAGCACCTCTTTTTCCATGGCCAGCAATTCTTCTGTGTCGAATTCCTCCACGTTTGGCAGACGGATCTCATAACTGGCCTTTTCATCCTCCGGAACCAGATCGAACAGGGACATCTGCCCGTCCAGAGTATTTTTCCTCTCCTGACTGATCGAATCCATGATGGATTCATAGACCATCATGAACTGCCTGCGGTTTCCGCCCAGTCCGTCAAAAGCACCTGCCTTTATGAAATTCTCTACTGCGCGGCGGTTCACCTTTTCCTTCGCCATTCTTTCCAGAAAATCACGCAGCGAAGTAAACCGGCCTTCTCTGTTTCTCTCCCGCAGGACAGCCTCGATCACAGGCCTTCCAATACTTTTGATGGCAGAGAGTCCGTAAAGGATGGATCCGGAAGAAACCGAGAAACCCGCAAGTCCTTCGTTGATGTCCGGAGGCAGGACCCGGATCCCCATCTGACGGCAGACCTGGATATATTCGGACACCTTTGCGGAATTGTCAATCACGGAAGTCATCAGAGCCGCCATGAATTCGACCGGATAGTAATACTTCAGCCAGGCCGTCTGATAAGAGACGACCGCATAGGCAGCCGCATGGGATTTGTTGAAGGCATATTTGGCGAAATCCGTCATCTCATCAAAGATTTTGTTGGCTACTTCCGCTGATATGCCGTTGGCGATACATCCCGGCACGCCTTCTTCGGGATTGCCATACACAAAATTCTGCCTCTCTTTCGCCATGACATCCCCTTTTTTCTTGGACATGGCGCGCCGGACCAGATCACTCCGCCCCAGTGTATACCCGGCCAGATCCCGTACGATCTGCATGACCTGTTCCTGATATACGATACAGCCGTAAGTCGGGGACAGAATGGGTTCCAGCTGCGGGCAGTCATAGGTAATGGTATCCGGATGATTCTTGCCCCGGATATAGGCAGGTATGAAATCCATCGGTCCGGGACGGTAAAGAGAGATCCCTGCGATCACATCCTCCAGACTTTCGGGAACCAGCTCTTTCATAAAGCTTTTCATCCCGGCGCTTTCCAGCTGAAAGACTCCGTCGCATTTTCCGGTGGAAAGCGATGCAAGCACTGCGGGATCATTGTAATCGATGGTTTCAAGATCCGGTTTGAAACCGGATGTCATTTCAATATTGCGCACCGCATCCTGGATCACCGTAAGTGTGCGAAGGCCCAGAAAGTCCATTTTGAGCAGACCGAGCTCTTCCAGCGTCGTCATGGTGAACTGTGTTGTCACAGAACCATCCGCGGCCCTGGAAAGCGGCACATATTCATCCACTGCCTTCTGACTGATCACAACGCCGGCCGCATGCATGGATGTGTGGCGCGGTAGCCCTTCGAGCCTTTTTGCCATATCGATCAGCTTTGTGATTTTCGGATCCGATTCATACAGGCCCCGCAGTTCCGGATTCATCTTCAGCGCCTTATCGATGGTGATGCCGAGTTCATTCGGGATCATCTTCGCGATCGTATCGCAAAGCGCATAGGACAGATCCATCACCCGGCCCACATCACGGATCACACCGCGGGCAGCAAGCGTACCGAACGTGACGATCTGTACTACACGGTCCTTGCCGTATTTGCGCACTACATAATCGATCACTTCCTGGCGTCTCTCAAAACAGAAGTCCACGTCGATATCCGGCATGGATACCCGTTCCGGATTTAAAAATCGTTCAAAAATAAGACTATAGCGGATCGGATCGAGCCTGGTAATGCCCAGCGTGTAAGCCACCAGACTGCCTGCCGCGCTTCCTCTTCCGGGTCCGACCATGATCTCATGTTCTCTCGCATAGCGTATAAAATCCCATACGATCAGGAAGTAATCTACGTACCCCATATCCCGGATCACACCCAGTTCGTAAGCCAGCTTTTTCTCAAGCTCCGGAAGTTCTCCGGCATCGTAGCGCTCTTTTAATCCGTCATAGCATAATTTATTTAAATATTCCCAGGAAGTATAGCCTTCCGGCACATCAAATCTGGGAAGCTTTGTCACTCCGAATTCAATTTCCACGTGACAGCGGTCCGCAATTTTCTGCGTATTGTCCAGCGCCTCCGGTATATACGGAAAAAGGGCGCGCATCTCCTCTTCGGACTTTACATAGTACTGGCCGCCTTCATACCGCATCCTGTCTGTGTCGCTCAGCTTTTTCCCGGTCTGCAGACATAACAGGATGTCATGCGGTTCCACATCATCTGCATAGGTATAATGCACATCATTTGTGACGACCAGATCGATCCCGGTATCCTCATGCAGCTGCATCAGTTTCTGGTTTACGATTGCCTGTTCCGGTATGCCGTGATCCTGAAGTTCCAGGAAAAAATTTCCTTTTCCGAAACACTTTTCATATCTGCAGGCAGCCTCCCGCGCTTCTTCAAACATTCCCCGGGAAAGGTTTCGCTGCACTTCTCCGGCCAGGCATGCGGAAAGGGCTATGATCCCCTCATGGTATTCTTCCAGAAGATCCATGTCCACACGCGGCTTGTAATAATATCCTTCCGTAAACCCTCTTGAAACGATTTTCATCAGATTCGCGTAACCGGTATTATTCTCCGCCAGCAAAACAAGGTGATAGTAACGCTCTTCGGCTCTCCCCGGTTCTCTGTCAAACCGGGAACCGTTGGCAACATAGACCTCACAGCCCAGGATCGGATTGATTCCCGCTTTTTTTGCCGCCCGGTAAAAGTCGATGACTCCATACATGACACCGTGGTCTGTAATCGCGGCCGCTGTCATTCCAAGCTCCTTCACTCTGTCAACGTATTCTGTGATTTTATTCGAGCCATCCAGAAGACTGTATTCTGTATGAACATGCAAATGTGTAAATGCCATCGATCATTCCCCCACTGTACGGATCAGATCATAATTTATGAATATAGATACTGTTCGGCTGTTCAATACGGATCGGTTTTGCATTCATAAGAAAATATTTATTCTCATAATTCATATGATACATAAAAATTTCATTTGTATTGTGGCTCAGCACAACAAAATGCTCATTATCCGGCATCACGGCAATCGCTTTCGGATAATCTCCGCTGCTCTTGATATGACACAGTTTTGTAAGAAGACCTGTCGTCCTGTCGACATCATAAACGATCACCGAGTTGATCCCGGCATTGGTCACAAACAGATGCTTCCCGTCATTGGAAAACTCGATGCCCGAAGCAGCAGCCAGGCGTTCATCGCCCTCTTCTACCGTCGATATTTTCTGTATACATTCGAACTGGTCTTTTCCCTTGCTGAGCTTATCCGGCGTTCCCTCATAAACGCAGACACGGTTGCTCATCTCTCCCAGTACATAAAGGAACTTATTCTGGTTGTCGACACGTACCATCCGCGGTCCGCTGTCAAGCTCGCACCGGATGATGTCGTTCAGTCTGAGCTTTCCGGTAGAATAATCAATATCATACACTTTTACCTGATCAAGCCCGCTGTCTACCGCAAAGATGCCTTTGGAATCAGGGGTCATTTTCACACAGGTAACATGCGGCATGGATCTGCGGTCCGTGATGCTCAGGCCGATTCCCTTGTGGAAGATACCGTCTGCAATCTCGCCGACAGAACCGTCCTCTTTCAAATGCATGACGGATACTCTTCCGTCATGATAGCCTGCGACAAACAGATACCGGTCCTCCGGATCCGTCTCCAGATAGCATCCGCGCATCCCGCCGGTCCACCGGCTGTTCAGGAACTCCAGATCGCCGTCTTCCAGAATCTTATATGCATTTACTCCGAGATCGGCGATCGCATAGAGATACTTTCCGTTGTTGGAAACCAATACATCCGAGGGATTATTGATCGGAACAACCTTGCGTTCGACCAGCGACCAGTTCTCCGTATCCACGTCAAAAATATGGATCCCGACGCTGCTGCCGTGTGTGTATGTTCCGACATAAGCAACATAGCGGTCCTTATTCATAGCCTAGTCCTCCTCTTTCCTTCGCAGAATATCAAAAATCTCTGCTTCGCGCCCGATATCCACATAAAGCACCTGTTTCGGATGAGGCGCTGATTCCATTTTTTCTCCGTCCTCACTGACAATACTCCGGACAATTGTCTTCTGATTCTGTCCGTCCGGCTTCATGATCTCGATCTCTTCGCCCACTGAAAATTTATTCCTCTGTTCGATCCGGCAAAGTCCGTTTTCATCTTTGCCGCCGATCACGCCGAGGTATGTGTACTCTTTTACATAAGTATTGTTATCATAAATCTGGGCGTCCGCATCCGGTTTTCCGAAAAAGAACCCGGTCGTGAACTGTCTGTATGTACAGTTTGAAATTTGATCCAGATACCAGTCCATATTTTTCCGGTAAAGCTCCGGGTCCTCCAGGTAATCATCAATTGCCTTCCGATAGGTACGCGCGACGGTCGCTACATACAGCGCATTCTTCATCCGTCCCTCTACCTTGAAGCTGTCTACCCCGGTATCGATCATCTCCGGAATATGGCCGATCATGCACAGATCCTTTGAGTTGAAAATGAAAGTCCCCCGTTCATTCTCATAGACAGGCATATATTCCCCCGGCCTGGACTCTTCCATAATCGCGTACTTCCATCTGCACGGATGCGTACAGGCTCCCCGGTTGGCATCTCTTCCCGTCAGATAATTGCTTAAGAGACATCTTCCGGAGTAGGAAATGCACATTGCTCCGTGAATGAAGGTCTCCATCTCAAGTTCATCCGGTATTGCCGCACGGATTTCCTTTAACTCCGCAAGAGAAAGCTCTCTGGCAGTTACAACGCGTTTTGCTCCGAGCTGATGCCAGAAAAGATACGTTCCGTAATTGGTATTGTTTGCCTGCGTACTGATGTGGATATCAATCTGCGGGCAGACTTCCCTGGCAATCATAAACACTCCCGGATCCGAAATGATCAGGGCATCCGGCCCGATTTCCTTCAGCTCCTCAAAATAGGCGCGCACTCCGGCAAGATCTTCATTGTGTGCCAGAATATTTGCGGTAATATATACTTTGACATGGTGCGCATGGGCAAACGCAATTCCTTCACGGATCTCATCCATGGAAAAGTTTTTGGCTTTCGCGCGAAGGCCGAATGCTTCCCCGCCGATATAGACAGCGTCCGCTCCAAAAACCACGGCCACCTTCAATACTTCCAGGCTGCTCGCCGGAATCAGTAATTCTGGACGTTTCATCTTTTATCCTCATCTATCCTTTTTTCTTTTAAGACAGCATCTTTGTTCTGCTGTTTCACACTGACGGTCACTCCGTCACCGACCGGCAGTACAGCCGTCACCAGTCCCGGATGATGCGTCAGCTCATAAAGATAATCCCGCATCCGCTTATGAATGGTCCTGTTTCGTCTTGTGACCGCGAAACGGGACTCTATGACATCTCCGTCCTGCAGCACATTGTCAGAGACCAGAAGTCCTCCCGGCGCCAGGAGACGGTAAACATCTTCCAGGAAATGGATATACTGCCCCTTGGCCGCATCCATAAAAATGAAATCATACGGCCCTTCCAGTCCTTTCAGGATATCCGCGGCATCTCCCTCCAGAAGCCGGATCCGTTCCTGCATGCCGGCAAGGCGGAAATTCTCACGGGCTTCCCGGATCCGTTTCTCATAATTCTCAATCGTCGTGATCTGCGCATCCGCAGGGCCATACTCTGCCATGAAAAGCGAGGAAAACCCGACCGCAGTACCGACTTCAAGGATACGTCCCGGCCGGCAGAAGGACAGGAAAAACTTTAACAGGCTCTGCGTTTCTCTTCGGATCACAGGGACCCGCGCATCCCGCGCATTTCTTTCAAGTTCCTCCAGAAAAGGTGTATTGCCGGGATTGAGCGAATTGATGTAGGTTACAAATCTCTCATTTACAATCATGGTGCCACCGTCATTCTTTCGGTTCTTCCTCTGCCGGGATCTCGTAAAAATCCAGACACGCAAGCATTCTCCGGTTTACCTGCTGCAGCATCCTTAACAGAGACGCTTCCGCGGATAAATACTCCGAAGTCAGAGGATCCCGGAAAAGATCTTCGTAATCATGCAGCAGACGCTCGGATTCTCCGATCACATCCATATCGCCATCCGAAATCTGGAGCTGATAACTCTTTTTGCGGAACTCCGACAGCCTCTTTTCTTTCTGCGGCTCCGTCCTGATCTGCTCTGACAGATCACGAAAATGTTTGACTTCATCACAGCTTTGCAGAGCACGGATCCAGTCATCCATGCTTTTTTTTATTGACGGCATCTTCTTTTATCCTTTCCAGTCATCCGCCTTATACTTCCATAATGATTGGGATGATCATCGGGCGGCGTTTGGTTTTTTTCCATACGTAATCCGAAAGGGTATCTTTCACGGTTGTCTTGATCTTGCCCCAGTCTGTCCCTTTCCGCCCCATAATATCGGACAATGCATCATAAACAATGTGCTGTGCCTCATCCATCAGGCTCTCGGATTCACGGACGTATACAAATCCCCTGGATACAATGTCCGGACCTGCAAGAAGCTGCCCGCAGCCGGATTCCAGAGTCATAACCACGATAATGATGCCATCCTCAGCCAGATGCTGACGGTCGCGCATCACAATATTGCCCACATCGCCGATTCCGAGTCCGTCCACAAACACCGGACCTGCCGGCACTTTTCCGACGACACAGGCACTGTTCTCATCCAGTTCCAGCACATCTCCGGATGAGATCATCAGGATATTCTCCTTCGGTATTCCCACCTCTGCTGCCAGGCGCGCCTGGGCTTTTCTGTGCCGGAATTCTCCGTGTACAGGAATTGAGAATTTTGGCTGAAGCAGGGAATAGATCAGTTTGATCTCCTCCTGGCAGGCATGTCCGGAAACATGGGTGTCCTGGAAGATCACTTCGGCATCCTGTCTGTAAAGTTCATTGATAATCTTTGATACCGCTTTTTCATTTCCCGGGATGGGATTTGAGCTGAATACGATCAGATCATTCGGCTGAATCTTTACTTTTCTGTGAATTCCGTTTGCCATACGCGAAAGAGCAGCCAGCGGTTCTCCCTGACTTCCTGTTGTGATCAGGACCATCTTTTCGTCAGGATAGTTCTTCATCTGCTCAATATCGATCAGTGTATTTTCGGGAACGCTCAGGTATCCGAGTTCGGAAGCAATGGAAATAATATTGACCATGCTTCGTCCTTCCACCACGACCTTCCTGTCAAACTTATAAGCCGTATTAATAATCTGCTGTACACGGTCCACATTCGATGCAAAGGTAGCGACAATGATTCTCTGTTTGTGATGATCGTTAAAGATGGATTCGAAAGTCTTTCCCACCTTTTTCTCGGTCATGGTGATGCCGGGCCTTTCCGCATTGGTACTGTCGCACATCACGGCCAGCACGCCCTTTTTGCCGATCTCGCCAAAACGCTGCAGATCAATGGCATCCCCGTAGACAGGGGTATAATCCACCTTAAAGTCTCCCGTATGCATAACGATGCCTACCGGCGTGTAGATCGCCAGAGCCGCTGCATCCTGGATACTGTGATTGGTCTTCACGAATTCCACGCGGAAAGCACCGAGATTGATATGCTGTCCGTACTTGACCACTTTGCGCTTCACCTTCTGAAGCATATTATGTTCCTCAAGTTTATGATCGATCAGGCCGATCGTCAGCTTCGTCGCATAGATCGGCACATTAATTTCTCTCAGAACATAGGGCAGCGCGCCGATATGATCTTCATGCCCGTGCGTTATAAAGAATCCCTTTACCCGGTCGAGATTCTCCTGCAGATAGGTGATATCAGGCACGCAAAGATCGATACCGTACATATCATCCTCCGGAAAAGCTAGACCGCAGTCCACAACAATAATACTGTCTTCGTATTCGAAGGCAGTAATATTCATCCCGATGGTCTCCAGACCTCCAAGGGGGATGATGCGCAATTTTAAATTGTTAATTTTTTTCAAAAACTACACCTCCAGATTTCTTTCTTTTTTCCGTTCATTCTTTTGTGCAGGAAAGTCTTACTGACATTCGAAGCTGACATCATCCAGCATCTCCGCGAACACTTTTGATATGGCATTCAGTTCCACATCGTCCTCCACGAAGCTGTAGATCACATCATTCTCATCTGTCTGTATCTCTTTTAAAATGTATGCGGCAGAATCCTCCTTCTCCTCCTCTGCGGCGAGAAGATAGGTAACATTGCTGATACATGTCTGCTCTAAAACGTATAATTTGATTTCTTCATTTGATTCGGGATCTGTAAAAACGATTTTTTCCATAATATTCTCTTATTTGATCTGAATTACCGGCTGTTCATCTCTGAATCCAGATAATTCTGCAGGATAAAAACAGCAGCCAGTTTGTCTACATACTCTTTACGGTTTTCTCTGCGGATTCCGCCTTCGATCATAGCCTTATCCGCCATGACCGTCGTAAGCCGCTCATCCGAAAGGACGACATCCAGGCCGGTCCTTTTTTCAAGCATTTCTTTGAATTCCAAGGTCTTCTCACATCGTTCTCCCTCGGTATTGTTCATGTTTTTCGGGTATCCGAGAACGATCTTCGCGACCTCATATTCAGCTGCCAGTTCCTCAATGCGGGCAAGTGTCTGTCTTAGTTTTCCGGGTGATTTTCTGCGAATGATCTCGATCCCCTGAGCAGTCAGAAACAAAGGGTCGCTCATCGCAACCCCTACTGTTTTGGAACCGAAGTCAAGGCCCATAATTCTCATCTGAATAACCTCATTCCCAGGAGTGTGATTTTACATAGTCCTTTAATACTTCTTCAACAAGCTCATCCCGCTCCACTTTCATGATGAGACTGCGGGCATTCTTATAACTGGTAATGTACGTGGGATCTCCGGACATAATGTATCCGACGATCTGATTAATGGGATTGTATCCTTTCTCCAGCATCGCCTTATATACGATCTCAAGCACATCGCCCACCTTCAGTTCCGGTGCCTTCTGAACTTTAAAATATTGTGTATTGCTCAAATCTTGCATCGCAGTAACCTCTTCTTCTACAACCGAACTTTCTGCATCCGGATTCAATGATTAACCGATATCGTTTCCCTGAAACTTTATTCTAATATAAATCCGGTAAAAAATCAACTTTCAAAATCCTGTTTTGCAGGCATTCGTCATTTTTGCACCGGATTTTTACATATTCCGGGGTAAATCCTACCCAGTATTCCTCTCCATTCTCACATATTTTCTCTTCAAACAGAACCTCTGCCTGTTTCCCCTCGTACCACTGAAGGAACGCGTCCCGCCCTTCCTGTGCCAGAGTGCTCAGTATATGACTTCTTCTGCTCTTCTCTGCTTCGGTGATCTGTCCCGGCATGCGCGCAGCTGCCGTCCCGTCCCGTCTGGAGTATTTGAAAACGTGGATTTCATAGAAAGAAACCTCTTTTACAAAGGCGCACGTCTCTTCAAACTCCTCCTGCGTTTCCTGCGGGAATCCGACAATAATATCCGTCGTGATCGCGGGATGTTCATAATATCTGCGCAGCAGTCTGCATTTCTCCAGATACTCCGCAGTCGTGTAGTGCCGGTTCATGCGTTTCAGCACGTAATCGCTTCCGCTCTGCAAAGACAGATGAAAATGGGGGCAGACTTTCGGCAGCGAGCGGATCAGCTGCACAAATTCTTCCGTAATGATGCGCGGCTCCAGAGAACCCAGGCGTATCCGTTCTACGCCTTCCACCTCGTGGATCCGGGCAATCAGCTCAGAAAGACTGCTGCCGCAGTCAATCCCATAAGAGGAAAGATGGATCCCGGTCAGCACGATTTCCCGGTATCCGTTCGCGGCCAGTCTGCCGCACTCGTCCAGCACGTCCCCGATCCGCCGGGAGCGCACGCGTCCTCTGGCATAGGGAATGATACAATAACTGCAGAACTGGTTGCACCCGTCCTGCACTTTTAAAAATGCTCTGGTATGCTCTGCGGGATGTTCCACGACCATCTCTTCATAAGGCTGTCCCGGCGCATTGATGTCCGGGATCTTCTGTGCTTCACGGTCCGCCTCAAAATCTTCGATCATGCGCAGCAGTTCATTTTTCTGATTGTTTCCGATGATGATATCGATGGACGCATCCTTCTTTGCCTGCTCATAAGATGTCTGCACATAACAGCCGGCAGCGGCCACGATGGCATCCGGATTCTTCTTCTTTGCCCGGTGAATCATCTGCCGGGATTTTTTGTCGGCTATATTGGTAACCGAACAGGTATTGATGACATACAGATCCGCGGCAGCATCAAACGGAACGATCTCATAGCCGGCCTGCTCCAGCATCTGACGCATTGCCTCCGTCTCATAGGAATTCACTTTACATCCGAGGTTATGCAATGCGGCTCTTTTACGTATGATTCTGTCCATATTGGAATCTCCTGTTGACTTTTCCATAAATTGTGTTATTATCTATAAAAACATTTTTTGGTTTTTAGTTTTTGTTAAGGAGGACTATGAATGAAAACAGTTAAAGTATCATTAAATTCAATCGATAAAGTTAAAAGTTTTGTAAAGGATATATCCCCATTCCCCTGCGATTTTGATCTCGTATCCGGACGGTATGTCATCGATGCCAAGTCGATGCTCGGAATCTTCAGCCTTGATCTTTCCAGAGAAATCGACCTGAATATTCATACCGAAGATGACGGGGAATTATCCGCCGTTATGGAAGTCTTAAAACCGTATATGGTTTAAAGGTCAATCCTCGTTTTCAAAAACTCCGAATGAAGCAATTCATCGGAGTTTTTTTATGCCTCCACAAGGACTGTTTCCACTGTTTCGATCGCTGTATGAACCAGCTCATCAATCTTCTCCTTCAGATTTCTCTCGGAGCGTTTGATAATATTGACATTCGGTTTTGTCACAGGATGTTTGGCGACAAAGATCGTACAGCAGTCCTCAAACGGCAGGATGGATGTCTCATAGGTATCGATTTTTTCAGAAACTGCGATGATATCATTCTTATCAAATGCGATCAGCGGCCGGTAGACCGGCAGTGTGCAGACTTCATTGGTCGCCGCCAGCGACTGCATGGTCTGGCTTGCGACCTGACCGATGCTTTCTCCTGTGATCAGCCCGAGACAATGATCTTCCTTCGCAAAATGTTCCGCAATTTTCATCATATACCGGCGCATGATGATCGTCAGCTCGTCATGCGGACATTTATCATAGATATACATCTGGATATCCGTAAAGTTTACAATATTCAGTTTGATTGGTCCGCTGTAGCGGGCAACGATCCGGGCAAGATCGACGACCTTTTGTTTCGCCCGTTCACTGGTATAGGGCGGCGCATGGAAATAAGTAGCTTCGATCGTCACGCCTCTTTTTGCGATCATGTAGCCGGCCACCGGACTGTCAATCCCTCCGGACAGAAGAAGCATGGCTTTCCCTGCCGTTCCGACCGGCATACCGCCCGGTCCCGGAATGATTTCGGAATAAATATTTACTTTATTGCGTATTTCCACATGCAGCAGAATCTGCGGATCATGGACGTCTACACGCATGTCCGGAAACGCATCTAGGATACACTCTCCCAGACGGGCGTTGATCTCCATGGAATCCATCGGATAACTCTTCTTTGCCCGCTTTGTCTGAACCTTGAAGCTCTGGTTCTTTTCCGGATAGACACTGTTCAGGAAGGCAAGGACATCCTTTTCCAGCTGTTCAATCCCGTTTTCCTCCACCTGCACCATCGGGCAGATTCCGACGATTCCAAATACCCGCGTGAGCGCTGTCACCGTCTCTTCGTAATCAAAATCCCCCTCTGCTGTCACATAAATGCGGCCCTGTTCTTTGGTCACCTCAAATTCTCCGTCGACAGGTTTCAACGCATGGCTGATCTGAAGAACAAGCGCATCCTCAAAGACATGCCTGTTTTTTCCTTTAATCCCGATTTCTCCGTATTTAATCAAAAATGCCTGATACATTTTTCTTTTCCTTTCTCCTTTATGCTTCTCACTCACAGAGTGTTCATCGACGTGTGTACCTGCGCAGAACAGGAAGCAGTTCTGAAATCTGCCCGAGTGTATAATCCAGCTCTTCTTTCGTGGTATGAACACTGAAACTGAAGCGGATCGCGGATTCCTGCCCCGCCTTATCCAGCCCCATGGCAGCCAGTGTATTTCCGGCAGACGGATGATGCGACGAGCATGCGCTGCCGGCGGAAACATAGATCCCCCGGTCCTCCAGTGCATGCAGCAGCACCTCGGAACGAACACCTGCAAATCCGGCACTGACAATATGCGGCGCACTGTCACGGCCGGTTTTTCCATTGATCCTGACATTCTCCAAAAGCTGCAGCTTTTCCGTAAAGTAAGTCTTCAGTTCATACATTCTTTCTATATCTGCATCCAGATTTTCATAAATCTCCTTCGCCGCCCGGCCCATGCCGGCGATTCCGGGGGCATTGACAGTTCCAGAGCGCATCCCTCTTTGCTGGTCTCCGCCGAAGGAAACCGGCCGGATCTTCGTCCGGTCTTTGATATACAGAAAACCGACTCCCTTGGGGCCGTGAATCTTGTGCGCACTGGCCGAGAGCAGATCGATCTGCATCCGTTTCGGATAAATATGAAACTTCCCGTATGCCTGGATGGCATCCACATGGAAAATAATGTTCGGATCATAGTCATGGATGTATTTGCCGCACCCTTCAACCGGCTGCAAAGCTCCGATTTCATTATTGACCATCATGACAGAAACCAGTATCGTATCCTGTCTCAGCGCATTTTTCAGATCATCCATGCGGATCACACCATATGGATCCACCGGAATCCAGGTAACTTCAAATCCCTGCTCCTCCAGAAAACGCATCGTATTTTTTACCGACGGGTGTTCCACCGCCGTCGTGATCAGATGTTTTCCTCTTCTTGCATTAGCCAGCGCGGCTCCGATGAGCGCCAGATTATTGGACTCTGTCCCACCTGATGTGAAAACAATCTCTTTTTCCTGGCAGCGCAGCGTTTTTGCGATCGCGGACGCCGACTCTTTCACATACTTTTCCGCATCGACCCCTTTCTGGTGCATCGAAGAAGGGTTCCCGAAATCTTCGGTCAGCAGATGGCAGACCAGATCCGCAGCTTTTGGGGAACAGGCCGTCGTCGCCGAATTATCTAAATAAACTTGCATTTCGCATACTCCTTTTTGTCAGGCACGCCGGGGTCAGATTCCCTCCAGATACAGCATGAGCATCGACATCGTGCTGATGGCGGCCGTATCTGTCCGCAGGATCCGCCTTCCCAGAGAAATGATATCCATGTCTTCTCTGACTGCTTCGATCTCTTCCTCGGAAAAACCTCCCTCCGGTCCGATGATCACGCTCACGGATTTCCCCGGCCGGATCTTTTTCAGCATTTCAGCTGTGGAGGCCATGCCCTCTTCATTCTCATAAGGCACAATATTGATATCACAATTTCTGGCATATGTCAACGCGTCTGTATACTTCATGACCGGATGGATCTTCGGAATCAGGCTCCGCTTGGACTGTTTTGCCGCGCTTTCGCTGATTGCCTGCCACCGCTTCACCTTTGCCGCGGCCTTTTTCTCATCCAGCTTCACGACACAATACCTCATGGAGACAGGGATGATTTCATAGACGCCCAGCTCTACCGCCTTCTGGATGACATACTCCATCCGGTCCCCTTTTGGAAGAGCCTGAAACAGATAGATCTTTGACGGCAGCTCTGTGTCCGGAGCGCATGCATCCAGAATATCCGCCTGCACAAACTCATCTGTCAGCTCCGTGACTCTGCAGTAATAATCCTGTCCCGCGCTGCTGCTCACACGGATCTTCTCTCCCTCTTTCATGCGCAGGACATTTTTCATATGGTTGACATCGCTTCCTGTAATTGTAATGAAGTCTCTGCCGACCTGATTCTCATCTACAAAAAACTGATACATAAACGCTTTCCTGATATCTTCTCTTTTGCTTTATTTTTGTGCCGTAACCGATACCCATTCTCCCTGATGTGTCACTTCCAGGACCTTCAGTCCGCTCTTTCGGATCGCCTCCAGCACTTCCTGTTCCTTAAAATCAATGATTCCCGATGAAATGAAAATTCCGCCATCTTTCAGGCAGGAAGGGATCCGGGGCGCCATGGGAATGATGACATCTGCCAGGATATTTGCAGCAACGATATCAAACCCGCCCGTGCAAAGCCTTCCCTGCAGCTGTTCATCATCAATCAGATTGCCGACATAGAATTCCGCATTGGAAAAATCCAGGTGATTGACCGCAAAATTCTCACGGGTGGATGCAATACAGTCTTCATCCACGTCGGTTCCTGCCAGATGGCCGGCGCCAAGCTTCAGGCTGACGATCGACAGGATCCCGCTGCCGCAGCCAAGATCCAGCACATGGTCACCCGGTTTTAAATACTTCAGAAGCTGACGGATGCACAGCTGTGTCGTCTCATGTTTTCCGGTACCGAAGGAAATGCCCGGGTCGATCTCAATGAGGATCTTTCCCTGATCCGAAACATCGGTATCCTCCCAGGTCGGTTTTATCAGAATCCGGTCATCAATCGTAAACGCATGGAAAAATTCCTTCCAGTTATTGGCCCAGTCAGCATCCTCGGTCTGACTTACCGCGATGGTTCCTGCACCCACTTCCACGAAACTGCGCAGTTCTTCCAGCTCTTTTCTGACTCTCAGCAGGATATCGGTCTGTTCCTGCGACGCGTCCAGATAGAAACTGACATGACTTACGCCGTCATCCGGCGGAAGTTCCGGAAGAAAATCAATGAACATTTTTGCGGTATCCTCGCTCGTGAGCGGGATATTGTCTTCGATCTCCACCCCTTCAATCCCAAGATCACTCAGCATGCTGCTGATAAAATCTTCTGCGGCTGTGGTCGTCTCGATGGTATACTTATTATATTTCATACTTCCTCATTCCTCTATTCTTTATCGTAATCATCCAGAAAATTATAAACCAGATCTCCCTTATGATATCCGATAATTGTTTTCAGATTCACATTATGAAAGCTGCGGAATATATTCTTTTCAATCAGATCGCTTTTCTTTCTGAGTTCGCGGATCAGTTCTTTCATTTCTTCCCGCTTGGAATCCTGTTCCACATCTTCCGACGCACAGTTCTCCGTAAAACGGCAGGCGCACCGGATGAAGCGCAGCCCGTTGTATTCCGCCCAGGCTATGATATCCTCCTCACGGATCATGTACATCGGCCGGATCAGTTCCATCCCCTCAAAATTGGAACTGTGCAGCTTCGGCATCATCGTCTCGAACTTGCCGGCATAGAACATGCCCATCAGCACCGTCTCGATCACATCGTCAAAATGATGCCCCAGCGCGATTTTGTTGCAGCCCAGCTGCTTTGCATGGGAATACAGATAACCGCGGCGCATTCTTGCGCACAGATAACAGGGATTTCTGTCCACATCTTCTACAATATTGAAGATATCCGTCTCAAAAACATTCAGCGGAATCCCCAGTATCTTCGCGTTTTCCTGTATCAGCTCCCAGTTTTCCTCATTATATCCCGGATTCATCACCAGAAACACAAGCTCGAACGGAATCTTGCCATGCCGTTTCAGTTCCTGAAAGAGCTTTGCCATCAGCATGGAATCCTTTCCGCCGGAGATGCAGACTGCGATCCTGTCATTTTCCCGGATCAGTTCGTATTCATTGATCGCCTTCGTAAATTTTCTCCAGATCGGCTTCCGGTACTTCTTGATGATGCTCTTTTCAATCTCTGCCGTCCTCTCTTCTGTCGTCATGAAATCCATTCTCCACTCTTTAAAATCTATCCTTTAGGATACTTTTTTCAGACACGCTTGTCAACCTGATTTTATTACATCAAAAACCGGTTGTATATTTACCTGTTATGTGTTATGATTCTTTTTGTCCGAAATATCTTTTACCGTTCTTTTTCGCATTCTATGCAATACGAAACATTCAAAAAAGTAATTCTGGAGCGTCTGACAAATGACATTCCCGACCCGAAAAATATTTCCATTCAATCTGTTCAGAAAAATAACGGCTATGTGCTGGACGGTCTTGTTATCCTGGAAAATCATTGTAATATCTCGCCCACCATCTATCTGAATTATTATTACGAACATTATGAAAACGGAATCAGTTTTCAGGAAATTTATCATCAGATCATGCTGGCCTATCAGCAAAACAAGCCAAAGCAGAACATTGATGTCAGTTTCTTTACAGATTTTAAGAATACCAGAGAAAAGATCATGTTCAAGCTGATTAATTATGAGCTTAACAAAGAACAGCTCCGTGACATTCCCCATATCCGTTTTCTGGATCTGGCCATTGTCTTTTACATTCTGATTGCCGTTAATAAAGACATCGGGAACGCCACGATCCTGATCCATAAGTCTCATCTTGAATACTGGAAGATTACCGAACAGGATCTGTATCAGATCGCGACCGGAAACACCTGCTGTACTCTCCGTCCGAAGATTCAGAACATGGATGAGATCCTTCGGGATCTGTCGGATCCGGCAGGAAAGTCCGGACCATGCCTGTCCGGGGAAGATGATGTCCGGATGCACGTTCTTACAAACCAGTACAATCTGTTTGGCGCTGCCTGCATGCTCTACAGCGGCATACTGAAATCCTTTGCTGAAAGATCAGAATCCGATCTTTACATTCTCCCGAGCAGTATCCACGAAGTCATCCTGATCCCCGCAAAAGACGACAGCAGCCTTTCCGACCTGTCCGAAATGGTCCGGGAAGTCAACCGCACACAGCTGCATGAAGACGAAGTCCTTTCCGACCACGCATACTACTATTCCCTTGAAGAAGACTCCATCCGGCTGTAGCCGCGGCAGGTACGGACACAGGCGCACCTGCGCATCCTTAGCGGAGCGTTTTTTGTGTCATAGGAAATCGCAATTTCCTATGACATAAAAAATACCGCATCCTACATGGGTTTCCGGTAAGATGCGGTATCCTGTTCATCATTTTTCAGAATCCGGTTTCGCGCTCTTTTGCGTTTTCTTTACCGTCTTCTTTTTCACCGTCTTTTTTTGCGGCTGTCTTCTTTTCTGCCGCCTTTTTTTCTGCCGCCTTTTTTTCTGCTGCCTTTTCTTCTGCCTCCTGCATTTCTTTCTTCACCTGCTGTTCCAGGCGGATCTTCAGGAGCATTTCCTCCTCTTTCTTTTTCTGTTCCAGCTGCTCGTATTCTTCTTTGCGGCGTTTTTCCTCTTCTTTTCTTTTTTCTTCTTCCTCAATCAGGCTGTCATAGAGTTCTTCATATTTTTTGGCAGAAGATGCCCAGGAGAAGTCCATGGCCATTCCGCGCTCTCGAATGGCGGCCCATTCTTCTGGATACTGAAAATAGATCTTGCATGCGTAGCGGATCATATACATCATTTCATGCGCATTGTAATTGTGAAAACTGAATCCGGTTCCTGTATGCTCAAATTCATTATAGGGTTCCACCGTGTCCTTCAGACCGCCGGTCTCTCTGACAAGGGGAACCGTACCGTAACGCAGGCTCATCAGCTGACTCAGTCCGCAGGGCTCAAAGAGCGAAGGCATCAGGAATGCATCCGCGCCGCCGTAGATTTTCTGCGCGGTTTCCTCCGAATAATAGATATTTGCGGAGACACGTCCCGGATATTTCGAAGCATAATAGCGGAACATGTCCTCATATCTTTGCTCACCGGTCCCCAGGACTGCAATCTGAATACGCTCATCTGCCAGGATCTCATCCAGCATATAGTTGATCAGATCGAATCCTTTCTGGTCTGTGAGGCGGGATACCATGCCGATCAGGAAAGCATCTTCTCTCTGCGCGAGGCCAAGTGTTTTTTGCAGATCCTCCTTGTTGGCTTTCTTATAGGCCGGGATATCCCCGTCATATTTCTTTGCAAGATACGGATCTGTTTTCGGATCCAGCACCTCATAATCCAGCCCATTGACAATGCCGGACAGCCGGTACGCATTGGCACGCATCAGTCCGTCCAGTCCTTCCCCTCCGTCCGGAGACTGGATCTCATTCGCATAGGTCTCACTGACCGTTGTGATATAATCAGAGAAAACCACACCGCCCTTCAGCAGATTGGCCTGTCCGTAGCTTTCCAGTGTACCGATCGTAAAATATTCCGGGCCAAATCCGGTGACATCACGGATCGCGTCAATGAACCAGCGTCCCTGAAATTTCAGATTGTGAATGGTATAGACCGTTCGGATATGACGATAGAACGGGTCGTTTCGAAACTGTGCTTCCAGAAATACCGGAACAAGACCGGTCTGCCAGTCATGACAGTGTATGATATCCGGACAGAAATCGATAACAGGCAGTATGGTCAGAACCGCCTTTGAGAAGAAACCGAACTTCTCGGCATCCTGATAGATCTCGCCATAAGGAGCCGGTCCTGCAAAATAATACTCATTATCTATGAAATAAAAGGTCACGCCGTTTTCTTTCAGACGGTATACCCCCGCATACTGCAGTCTCCAGTTCAGCCGGACCTGACATTCCGCGATCAGTTCCATCCGGTCAGAATACTCCTGCTTCATGCAAAGATATTTTGGCAGAACCACGCGTACATCATATTTCTTTTTATCATAATACTTCGGCAGGGCGCCGGCTACATCTGCAAGCCCTCCGGTCTTGATAAAAGGAACCACCTCCGATAACGCAAACAATATTTTCTTCATACTTCCTCCTCATCCAGTCTGTAAAAGTTCTTTCTATCCATCATACTATATTTTTTAGATGCCGACTACAGTTTTTTGGATAAGGTGTCATCATTATTTCCTGTTTTTCATATAATCCAGGCGAATCTTGTCTGCAATCAGGGCAATAAACTCAGAATTGGTAGGTTTTCCCTTTCCGTTATGGATGGTATAACCGAACAGTTCATCGATCGTATCCATTTTCCCGCGGCTCCATGCCACCTCGATCGCGTGCCGGATGGCCCTTTCGACACGGCTGGATGTCGTCTGAAACTTTTTTGCGATCGTCGGATAAAGAATCTTCGTAATAGAATTCAGCATGTCAATATCATTCACCGACATAATGATCGCTTCCCTGAGATACTGATACCCTTTAATGTGTGCCGGGACACCGATTTCATGGATCATATCCGTCACTATGCTCTCCAGATTCGGAGGGCTGTTCTTTTGCTGAGAATCCGGTCCGCTGATCATATGCATCTGCGCAGTATTCGTTTTATTGAAATCTCTGACCATCTTGATTCTGCTCACCAGGGCCTCTTTATCAAAGGGTTTCATGATATAATAGGATGCGCCCAGCCGAAATGCGTCCTCCGTCACCGTCTGCTGTCCGATTGCGCTCACGATAATAAAGAACGGATGTTTTCTGAGAGACTGATCTCTGTTGATTCTGTCCATCACGCCCAGACCGTCCAGCTTGGGCATCACAATGTCTAATAAAACGATATCCGGTTCTTTCGTTCTGATGAGATCACAGACTTCTTCTCCGTTTTTTGCAGTTCCAACAACATGAAGCTCTTCATCTCTAGTGACAATATCTGCTAACAGGCGCAGCATATTCTCGTTATCATCTGCAATTGCGACATTGGTTATTTGCATAAACATCCTCCTGACTGCATGTATCCAGCGAATAGAACTATTATAGTCAGGAAAAAGTGCATAATCTGTCAAAAATAGTCAATAATCATAAATAAGTTAGCCATCCTGACCGGCGCGCAATTTCCGATGTCACAAAAAAAGAGAACATCTGTCAGACGTTCTCTTCAGTCATTTTCCCTTTTAAAACAAAGGTCGGTACTGTTCTTTCATTCCGATGGGATGCAATAATTCCGCTCCCTTCTGCCTGTCTGGAATAGACTCCTGCAAATTTTCCGTTGTATACATACAGCCCGGCCATATTGATATAGGGATGCCACCTGCCGTCTCCCCATGCAAAGTCGATGTTTTCTGTCTGGTACTGCGGACAGTATCTCTGACAGATATAATCTGTCTCATAAACGCGTCCTGCAAGCTCCTCCCATTCCTTTTCTGTGTATTCTACGCCCGCGTAAACGCCGCTGGACGCATAAGAATCGAGCGGCTTTAAGATATAGGAGTCCTTGTCTGCAAGCACCTCCTGCAGTTCAAAAGAACCTTTCGCAAACAGCTTTGTTTCGGGTATATGCGCCCTGACAAATGCAATTTCCTCTTCCGTCAGGAACTGATGCGTACGTTCCTGATGTAAAATATAGAACAGCCATTTATTATGTATGATCTGTGTGCAGAAGGATCCGGCCAGAAATACGGCACTGTCTTTAACAGCCGTTAAGAAAGGCTGAATATCCGCAGCCTCTTTCATGATATCGCTGGTGACCGCCCTGCGGTAAATCGCGTCGATCCGATGTCCCCGTTTAGAGATCAGCTCCCCGTTTTCATACCGGAACTCTCTTATATCACAGATTTCACAGTTCACGCCAGCCTTCTGAAAATGTCTCGCAAATTCCTGGAATTCACGGAAAGTCCCGCGGTCAAGGAAATCCACGATCGCGACATTCGGATGCTCTCTTCGTTTCTCGTAGGTCCCATACAGACCAAGGAAGGTATCCACCCAGCTGTCGAACATTTCAAACTGCTCCATCCGGTAACGGCGGATCATCTCCTGATGGGCAGGATTGTCGATCAGGAGCTCCCCAAGCAGGCGGTCTTCGTTCATTGCGCTCGTCCCGTCCGTATTGATCTCACAGAAATAAAAATCCCCCGTATCCTCATGATAAAAGATATCAAACCTGGCGATAGGAAGAAGACTATCATATAAATTCGGAATACAGATCAGCTCTTCCAGTTCCTTTGAAAAAGGGAAGCTTCTGCGGTAATCCGCGCAGTTTAAATATTCCCGGATGACCTTTTGAAAGATCCCATAGGCAGTCTGTACGATCTGCTCAAAATGGCGGATGGTTGCTTCCGAATAGACCTTCGGGATCTGCAGCGTCTTTGCCCGGTAATCATCCTTAAAATACAGGGGTGAATGCTTCATATTTGCCTTCAGGTCAAGTGCGCCCTCTTTATTCTGTTCCGGATCATTGCTGATCAGTTCCTTATATTCCTGATGAATAAGCTTTTCTGTATTCATTTTTCCCCTTTCTGCTCTTCTTGCTCCTGTTCGGTTTCCTGTTCCGGCCTTCCTCAGGTCTTTTCCGGTGTCAGCTGGTCCAGCATATCCTCTATAAAAATCCCGTATCCCTCCAGGGGATCATTCACAAAGACATGCGTCACCCCGCCAATGATTCTGTGGTTCTGTATGATCGGTGCCCCTGACAGTCCCTGGATGATCCCGCCTGTCTTCGCGATCAGTTCCTCATCGGTGACGCGGAAACGGATTCCCTTGTTCGGTGTTTCCGGTGTCATATCCGTATATTCAATCTCTATTTCATAGAGCTTCCTCTCAGAGTCCAGTTCCAGAAGGATCTGTGCTTTCCCTGCCCTGATTTCCTGTTTATGACAGATTTCCATGGCTCCCGAACGGTCCGTCCACACCGGCATGGCATCCAGTTTCCCGAATACTCCGTTTTCCGTATTTTCCCTGATCCGGCCGATCTCATTGCCGGAATCATACTGTATCTGTCCGACCAGTTCACCGGGATTTCCTTTTTCTCCTTTGATGACATCGATAATGTCTACCTTGTATACTTTCCCGTTCTGCAGTTCTACTGCGCTTTGCGTATCACTGTCACAGATACTGTGTCCGAGCGCCCCGAAGGATAAATCCTCCTTCAAAAAGGTAAGGGTGCCGACCCCCGCCATATCATCTCTCACCCAGGCACCGATCCGGTAGCCCTTCCTGCCGCAGCTGACCGGAAGGACGGACAGTTCCATTTCTTTGCCGCCGCGCAGGACACGCAGAAGAAGCGGTTCCCCGTGAGAGGACTGAACAGAATGAACCAGCTGTTCCTTTCGTGCAATCGCAGCGTGATTGACGGCAACGATATAATCCCCCCGTTTCAGAACATGCCGGGAAGGGGATGCAATCTGCCTGTGGTCCGGATCCGGATCCGCGGTATCCACGACCAGCACGCCTTTAGTCTGTACATATATGCCGACAGGCACTCCTCCGGGAATCACGGACTCCTTCGGAACGATGTGTACCATGACGTCCTTCACCGGAATCACTCCCAGCAATCTGCACCGCACAGGCAGCACCTTCGCCGTTTCGGAAGCATACATATCAAAAGATTCTACGGTTTTTTCCCCGGATCTCAACGAAGTGGTCACAGGCAGGTATTTCCCGATCTGAACCTCTTCTCCCTGTTCCACATAGATAGAATCCGGTATCGTTCCCGACAGAGACACCCACGCAAAAACCAGGAACAGAAACAGATAGAGAACCAAAAATTTCCTTCTGTGCAGATCATAAAATGTAAGAACATCCGCAATTGTTTTTTCCGGCATAACAGAATCCTTTCAAAGCAAAAATACAATACTCTGCTAGTATGTATCATTTTGCTTTTTTCAGTCTGTCTTATCTTACCGAATCTGCCAGTTCTTTCATCTCCCGCGCACTGTTCATGACTGTCTGTGTAATGCTGACGCCGCCAAGCATCCGCGCCAGTTCTTTTATGCTTTCTTCTTTATCCAGAGGACGTATTCTGGAAATTGTTTCCATATCCGTCGATGTTTTCTCAATCAGAAAATGCTGATCTGCCATGGCGGCAATCTGCGGAAGATGTGTGATGCAGATAATCTGATGACTGGATGCCGTCAACTTGATTTTTTCCGCCACCATCTGCGCGGTACGCCCGCTGATCCCGCTGTCGATCTCATCAAAAATCAGCGTTTCTATTTCATCATTTTCTGCCAGGACCGTCTTGATCGCAAGCATGATCCTCGACAGTTCTCCGCCGGATGCAATCTCATCGAGCGGTCGTTCTTCTTCTCCCGGATTCGTAGAAATCAGGAAACGGGCATCATCCCGTCCTTTCGCTGTATCATGGTCCAGTTCTCTGAATTCCATTTTGAAGCGGACATCCGCAAAATTCAGAGCCCTCAGAGCTTCCGTGATCTCTCCGGTCAGGTGCACAGCCTGTTCTTTCCGGATCGCGGAGACTCTGCCGGAAATTTCGTCCAGCTGTTTTTTGGCAGCTGCAGCCGTCTTTTCCAGCTCCGCACGGTATTCGTCCAGATGTTCCAGCTGCTCCGCCCGTCTTTCTTTTTTATCTTTTTCCTCCAGAATAATCTCAATGGTCTTGCCGTATTTTGATTTCAGGTGATTGATCTGATCCAGTCTCTGCTCGATCTGTGAAAATGTTTCGTCAGAAAATTCGAATTCCTGTATATACTGGCTCAATTCCCTGTTGAAGTCATTCAGCAGATTTTCGATTTCCTGCAGCTGGCCGGACAGGCCGTCCACCGTCTCATCATAGGCCGCTGCGCTGCCGAGCGCCCGGACGGCTCTGGAAATCTGGTCTGCGGCATTTTCCGCACCGTCTGTGCACAGCTCACTGGCCTCCGCACAGGCTTCCATAATTTTCTGCGCGTGCGACAGGCGGTGATACTCCGCCTCCAGTTCCGCGTCTTCCCCGGGCCGGAGACCGGCCTCCTCTATTTCCTTTATTTCATATTGCAGGAAAGATAATTCTCTTGCCTGCTGTTCCGCATCCATAGATGCATCTTCCAATGCCTTCTGCGCCTGCACATAGGTATGATAACAGGACGAGAGTGCGGGCAGGCTGTCTTCCAGCTGTTCAGCCGCATAGGCATCCAGATATTTCAG
Organism: uncultured Lachnospiraceae bacterium; assembly: GCA_946546945.1. GTDB lineage: Bacteria > Bacillota > Clostridia > Lachnospirales > Lachnospiraceae > Eubacterium_I. Next base: position 71,703 of record CAMNOU010000009.1, on the reverse strand, counting down.
ATGATTCTTTTTCGCAAGAAGGGACTGATGCTCATGCTGCCCGTGAATATCGATCAGAAGAGAAGCCACTTTTCGCATCAGAGCCGCGGATACTGTCTCGGAGTTGATTTTGCAGATGCTTCTTCCCGATGCCATGATTTTTCTGCTCATAATCACGGTATCCTCCTCCGGGAACACATCCAGCGCATGTAATGCCTCGATCTGATGCGGCTGATCAACGGAAAAGACCAGCTCGATCAGCGCATAATCCGCATTTTTCCGGATCATGCTCTTCGCGGCCTTCTCTCCCAGTGCAAGATTGACGGAACCGATGATGATCGACTTTCCCGCACCCGTCTCTCCGGAAAGAATATTCAGTCCCGGGCCGAAAAACACTTCCGCCTCATCGATCAGAACCAGGTTTTTTACATGAAGACTAAGTAACATTTCCTCTCCTCTTTATTCAAGTCTCGCTCCGGTTCAAAAGTTTCCTCAGCCGTCTGCTCAGCGCGACCGTATCATCGACCGTACGGACAGCGCACATAATCGTATCATCTCCTGCTATGCTGCCCACAATTTCCCTGCAGTCCATGGAATCGAGGGCGGCAGCCACAGCCATTGCCATTCCGGAGACTGTTTTAATAACCAGAATATTCTGGGCCATCTCGATGGAGACCACTCCATCCTGAAAAACACGTGTATATTTTTCATTGATCCCGTTCCCGGTATCCGTAAGAGAAATGTATTTCTGACGGCCGTCATTGGTCGAAACTTTGGTAAGCTTTAATTCTCTGATATCCCGGGATACCGTAGCCTGTGTCACCTTGTAGCCAGCCTGATTCAACAGAGAACACATTTCTTCCTGCGTACCTACATTCTGTGTACGGATAAGTTCCAGTATTCTGGCATGACGTTTTTCTTTCATCGTTCTACTCCCTATCTGTATTCCTGCATCTTTTTTCTTAAGATCTGAAGGAAACTCAACTGATTTTGCTTCAGGATCCGGGCAGTACCTTCAGATTTCTTTATGTGAAAACGGTCACCGACACGCATGCGCATAAAACGGTCCCCGTCAAAACTGACTTCCGCTTCTTCATCCTGCTCCGGCCGGCGTTTGGAAAGCATCACTTCTATCTCCGCATCCGCTCCGACAACAATACTCCGTCCGGAGATCGTATGCGGATTGATCGGAGTAATCAGAAGGAGCTCTGCCTTGGGGTCAACGATCGGGCCGCCGGCAGACATGCTGTATCCGGTCGAGCCGGTCGGCGTAGCGATAATGACTCCATCCGCATTATAGGTAGTCAGATAGACCCCGTTGACGCTGATGACAAGATTGATCATCTGCGCTGTGCCGCAGCGATGGATCACAATATCGTTCATGGCGGTCGTGATTACTTCCGCGCCGTCCTTTGTCCCGACCCCCTCTATCATCATGCGGTTCTCGATTTCATACTGATCCTGAAAAAGCAGGTCGATCGCGTCAAACACATTGACGGAATCCAGTTCGCAAAGGAACCCGAGCGTTCCCATATTGACGCCGATCAGCGGAATATCGATCCGCGCCAGATCCCTGGCCGCCCGCACCAGTGTACCGTCTCCCCCGATGACCAGAATACAGTCCGCGTCCAGATCATCTGTCTTCATCGAGCAGAGCAGTCTTTCATGCCAGTCGGATTTATTGCTGACAAAAAGACAGCTGCTGCCGCCCTTTGCAGCAATATAATCCTGAATCGAATGTGTCAGGGACAGATTCGAATCTCGTTGTTCGTTTGTGATAATAAAAAAACGGTTCATCTCATTCATCCAGCGCTGCATGGGCCGCCTGTACAACAGCTTCTGCATCGATCCTTTCTGCACTCGTATCCGTATCCATTTTGCGGATATGGATCAGATATTCAATATTGCCCTCCGGTCCCTTGATGGGGGAATAATCCAGATGCAATACTTCAAACCCGTTCTGCGTCACATAAGAGATGATCCGTTCGATCACCTCCAGATGGACTTTCGGATCCCGCACAACCCCTTTTTTCCCGACCTTTTCCCGGCCGGCTTCAAACTGCGGCTTGATCAGACATACCATCTGCGCACCGTCTTTTAACAACAGTCCTGCAGGTCCAAGCACTTTCGTCAGAGAAATAAAGGAAACATCGACCGAAGCAAAATCCAGCCTGTCTGCAATATCCTCCGGCGTCACATACCGTATATTGGTTTTTTCCATACAGACAACACGTTCATCCTGCCGCAGTTTCCAGGCGAACTGACCGTAACCCACGTCAACGGCATAGACCTTTGCCGCTCCGTTCTGGAGCATACAGTCCGTAAACCCGCCCGTCGATGCGCCGATATCCATACAGATTTTACCGGTCAGATCCAGTCCGAAGCGCTGCATGGCTTTTTCCAGCTTCAGCCCGCCCCTGCTTACATAACGCAGCTCATTGCCGTGTACCTCGATCTGAACCGTTTCCTCAAATGTTGTCCCGGCCTTATCCTCCCGCTGGTGATCGACAAAAACATTCCCTGACATGATCAGGGCTTTCGCCTTCTCCCTGGAAGGGGCAAGATTTCGTTTTACCAGCAGAACATCCAGTCTTTCTTTCATTGCTCTCTCCCTGCTTCTATCCGCATCGCCAGTGATTCCGCATCCAGCCCGTAGCGTTTTCGAAGAAGCGGAACGGCTCCGTGCGGAACAAAACTGTCTTCAATACCGCAAACCATGATCTTCGTTCCCGGCAGTTCTCTCTCCAGAAATTCCTCTACGGAGCTTCCGAATCCGCCATGAATGATATTTTCCTCAATCGTTACGATCAGCGTATGGGAAGATGCCGCCTTTCGGATACTGTCTGTATCGATCGGTTTCACAAAACGGACATTCACGAGGGAACAGGAATGCCCCTTTGCTTTCAGCAGTTCGCGTACCTGCATGGCCGTCTCCACCATATTTCCGACCGCAAAAATGGCGATTTCTTCTTCCTCAAACAGCCACTCGCTTTTTCCGTGACAGACAGGTTCCCGGAACGATTTCATCGTATCACAGGCGGTTCCCCTCGGATAACGAAGCGCGATCGGTCCGTCATACCGGGAAGCGAACCACAGCATATCTGCCAGTTCCCATTTATTTTTCGGCGCCATGACCGTCATATTCGGAATCATGGAAAGATAGGACAGATCAAATAAGCCCTGATGCGTCTCTCCGTCTGCGCCCACCAGTCCGGCCCTGTCAATGGCAAAAATGACCGGCAGGTTCTGCATACAGACATCATGGACCAGCTGGTCAAATCCCCTTTGCAGGAAGGAGGAGTATACCGCAAAAACCGGATGAAGGCCGCTTGCGGCCATTCCCGCGGCAAAGGTTACCGCATGCCCCTCTGCGATTCCTACATCAAAAAACCGGTCCGGAAATTCCGAGCGGAATCTGCGAAGTCCGGTTCCGTCCGACATCGCTGCCGTGATGGCGACGATTTTGTCATTTCTGGCAGCGATTTTACACATGACAGTTGAAAAAACATCTGTGTAATCCGGTTTTTTCTTCGGGCTGATCAGACGTCCGGTCTCTACATCAAAAGGTCCGGTTCCGTGAAACTTATCCGGTCTGAGCTCTGCCGGCCGGTATCCCCGTCCCTTGTCCGTCTGGACATGGACAACTACGGCTCCGTTCACCTTTTTTGCTTCGTTAAAAATGTGGACCATATCATTCAGATTATGTCCGTTGACCGGCCCGAGATAAGTTACCCCCATATTTTCAAAAATCATTCCCGGAATCAGAAGCTGCTTCAGGCCGCTTTTTGTCTTGTGGATCCGTCTGGCGACCCGCTCACCGTAGGGGATGCGTTCCAGGGAACTGTGCACTTCGCTTTTGAATTCCTGATAGGATTCCGCCGTCCGCAGAGACGCCAGATGCCGGGACAGGCCTCCTACATTTTCTGAAATCGACATCTTGTTGTCATTCAGAACAATGATAAAATTCGTCTGCAGATTGGCTGCATTGTTCAGGGCTTCATAAGCAAGCCCTCCTGTCAGGGCGCCGTCTCCGATTACGGAAACAACACTGTAATCCTCCCCCATCAGGTCTCTTGCTCTGGCAAATCCCAGTCCCGCAGAAACAGATGTGGAGCTGTGACCGGTATCGAAGCAGTCGCAGTCACTCTCTGTCCGCTTCGGGAAACCGCTCATGCCGTCAAGCTGGCGCATCCGTTCAAAGCCGGCTTTTCTTCCGGTAAGGATCTTGTGTGTATAGGATTGGTGCCCGACATCCCAGATCAGCTTATCCTTCGGGAAATCCAGCACCAGGTGAAGCGCCATGGTAAGTTCCACCGCCCCGAGATTGGACGCAAGATGTCCCCCTGTTTTCGAGACATTGCCGATCAGAAATTCCCTGATCTCCCAGGCGAGTTCAGGCAACTGCTGCGGCGAAAGGTTTTTGATATCATTTTCCTTATTGATTAAATCTAAAACACCCATAATTCCTCCGGTGCATGACAATCGTATTTTTTTTATTTTTCTCTGTGGATCATAGCCTGCAGCAGGCGGAGCAGGTATTCGTTTTTGACAGGAAGATCTTTCATCGTCCTGATCGCGCGGTCCGATAAGGTCTCCACATCCTCTGACGCCTGCATGAGCCCGCGGATCGTCACATAGGTCGTCTTTTCGTTTTTCAGGTCGCTTCCGACCGGTTTTCCTAAAACCTGTTCGTCACCGGTCACATCCAGGATATCATCCTGTATCTGAAAAGCCAGCCCGATATCCCGTGCTGCCCGGGAAACCATTCTCTGCTGTTCTTCATCTGCTCCTGCCAGCACAGCTCCGATCAGCATGGATGCTTCAATCAGGGCGCCGGTTTTGAGTTCATAGATGAAATCCAGTTTTTTCTGCTCCAGAGCCTCTCCCTCAGATTCCACATCGACCGTCTGTCCTCCGATCATTCCATAGATACCGGCATGCTTAGCCAGGATCTGTAATGCTTTCGGAATGTTCCGGTTGGACGGATCTCTGTCAAAAGCGGACAGAGCGGTCTCAAAAGCAAAATTCAGCAATCCGTCCCCTGCCAGGATGGCTATGGCTTCTCCATAGACCACATGCGCTGTTTTTCTTCCCCGGCGATACTCATCATTATCCATGGCAGGAAGATCGTCGTGGATCAGAGAATAGGTATGGATCATTTCCATCGCTGCCATAAAAGGCTCAATGACATCTGATTTGCCTCCGAACAGACGCCATGTCTCCAGCATCAGCATTGGCCGCAGCCTCTTTCCGCCTGCCAGAAAGCTGTATCTCATCGCCTCAATGACAGACTTCTGAAAGCCACTGCTCTCCGGAAGATACCGGATCAGAATATCTTCCACTTCTCTGGTATGCTGTGCTATTTCCTCTTTTATTGTCATATCTTTCTCCCTTCCGGATCCTTAAACCGCGAGGTTTCCCGGTCAGTCCTGATCCTCCGTCAGTTCTCTTCCCTCTCCGGCAATGACCAGCATCCTCTTTTCCACCAGGTCAAGTTTTTCATTGCATTCTCTGATTTTTTTCATCCCCGTCTCATAAAGAGAAAAGGCATCTTCCAGCGAGATATCTTCCTTCTCCATTTTCGAAAGGATCTCATCCAGCTCACGGAACTTATCCTCCAGTGAGCCCTCCTGTTTTTTCTTTTCATCTTCCATCTGCTCTGCCCTTTCCCTCTCTTTGCTCTGCGTTCCCGGTTACTTTCAGATTGACGGTTTCGACTCTGGCTGTAATGCTTCCATCCGTCAGGTAGGCTGTGATCCTGTCCTGCGGAGATAATTCTGCGGCCCGCGTCACCCGTCTTCCATCCTGATCCGTCACAAAAGCGTATCCGCCGGACAGCTTCTTTAACGGGGATTGTCCTTCCAGAGCGGAAGCAAGAAGCTGCAGTCTGTGCCGCCTGTCTTTCAGGATCTGCTCCATGCGTCTCTGCAGACGTTCCTCATGATCCAGCGCGATCTGCCTGTTCTCCAGCAGCCTGCTCCGCGGGTCCGCAATTCTGAGCTTCAGCTGATACTGCCGGAGAATGTTTTTCTTTTTCTCCACCTGACCAGAAAGTGCCCGGTAAAAGGAAAGCCTTTTTTCTTCCATGTGTTCGAACACCTGCCTGATATCAAAGACCGCCAGCTCCGCAGCAGCAGAAGGAGTGGGCGCGCGAAGATCCGCGACATAGTCCGCGATGGTCGTGTCCGTTTCATGGCCTACGGCTGAGATCACCGGGACTTCACATTCAAAAATAGCTCTGGCTACGATTTCTTCATTAAATGCCCAGAGATCCTCAATGGAACCTCCGCCTCTTCCGACGATGATCACATCAACGCCTCTTTGCTCCAGCGCGCGGATTCCGTTCACAACAGACTGTGCTGCTCCTTCCCCCTGCACCTGCGCGGGATAAAGGATGAGCTGCACATAAGGATTTCTTCTCGAGGCAATATTCTGGATATCGCGAATCGCTGCCCCCGTAATGGCGGTGACGACCCCGACCGCAGCAGCGTATCTGGGAACCGGCTTTTTGTAAATGGGATCAAACATGCCCATTTCCTCCAGTTCACGCTTCAGTGCCTCGAACTGCTGATATAAAAGCCCCGCGCCCTCTAACAGAATCTCTTCCGCATACATCTGATATTTTCCGTCGCGTTCATAGACGCGCACGGAGCCAAGGACAATGACATTGTCCCCTTCTTTCATGCGGAACTTCAGACCGTTTCTTCTGGAGCCGGAAAACATCACGGCCTGCAGGATCCCCGTCTTATCCTTTAACGTAAAATAAATATGTCCGGAGGAATGGTATTTACAGTTTGATACCTCACCGCGAACGTAAATACGGCTCATCAGAAAATCCTGCGCGAACATATTCTTAATATATGCATTTACTTGTCCAACTGAATAAATGTTTCGTTTCATGCCAGCTTTGCGAGCACTCCGTTGACGAATCCGGCCCCGTTCTCCGCTCCGTAGATCTTTGCCAGCTCTACGGCCTCATTGATAGCCACAGACACCGGAATCTCCTCTTCATATTTCATCTCATAGACAGCCAGCCTGATGATCGCCAGTTCGGCCTTCGCCATGCGTGTCGTCTTCCACTTTTGCGCGCGCTCATTGATCAGCGCGTCGATCTCATCCAGATGGCACAGGATGTCCTCTGTTTTGGCGGATATGTAGCCTGCGTCCTTTTCATCTGTCATTCCGATTTCCTCCAATGACAGCGCAAGCTGCTCCTCCTGTTCTTCTCTGCCGTAAAAATCAGCGCGAAACAGGATTTTAAAAATACATTCTCTGATCTCTCTGCGAGTCATGTGTCTCTCCTTTTCGACGAGAAAAAATTCCTTCAGGAGAATAACAGGGTGTCAATGACACCCTGAAGTTCCTGATCTTAAGTCCTGCATTACTCTGCTTTCATATCGACTTCCGCGATCCGGACATTCACGCCGGCGACCGTAAGTCCTGTCATATTTTCAATTGCTGTTTTCACCTTGTCCTGAACTTTCTGTGAAACAGCCGGAATAGAAAATCCGTAAGCAATATTCAGAGCCAGATAAACCGTCACACTGTTATCCTGAATGGCTATGCGCACTCCTCTGGACAGATTCTTCGTGCCGAGACGGCTTATGATCTCTTTTGTAATATTCCCGTACATGGAGGCAACACCTTCCACTTCTGTCGCAGCCAGACCGGCAATGATCGCTACCACTTCTTCGGCTACCTGCACTTCTCCTGACGGATCTGATTTGATTCTGATTCCTTTTCTATCTTCAGCCATGAACTATCCTCCTGTATTTCCTCTGTTATCTAATAAATCTTTCAATAAAAACAACTGTTTGAAACTTCTATTAGTATACCAAAGAATTGCTGTTTTGAAAACAATTAATTCTCTCACTTTTTACACATGTCGATCAATTCCTGCTCCGTGAGGACCGGGATTCCCAGACTGACGGCTTTGTCCAGTTTCGAACCGGCGTTTTCCCCGGCGACCAGGTAATTCGTCTTCTTGCTTACGCTGCCGGTACATTTGCCTCCGTTCTCTTCAATAAAGGCGACAATCTCTTTTCGCCCGAACTGTTCCAGCGTACCGGTCACCACGATCGTCAGTCCGGCCAGTGCTTCCGACTGCTTTTTCTCTTTGGGCGCTTCCGTATTTACGCCCAGTTCTGTCAGACGCCGGAGCATCTTCTGATTATTCTCATCCCGGCAGAAATCATAGATTGCTCTCGCCGTAATTTCTCCGACATCCGGCAACTGTACCAGTTCTTCCATTTCCGCGTTCGCCAGATCCCACAGGCTGTCATAATGCTTCATGATCTGCCGCGCCGAGATCCTTCCGACATTGCGGATCGCCAGTCCGGTCAGAAGCCGGTCGGCATCATTCTTTTTGGATGCCTCGATCGCGGCAAGAATCTTATCTGTATTCTTTTCTTTTCCCAGAATCCCCTTTTCGATCAGCTCATCTCTGTGTTCATGCAGGGTATAGATGTCCGGAATCGACCTGACATACCCAAGCTCTGCCAGACTGTCGATATATTTACTTCCGAAATATTTGATATCCATGGCATCCTTGCCGACAAAATAGGCCAGCGTCCGTTTCAGCTGCGCCGGGCAGGATGGATTGACACAGTAAATATCGCTGGTATCCGGGTCTCTGACCAGATGTGAGCCGCAGACGGGACATGCCGCCGGCGGGCAGTAGGCATCCGGCGTCTTCTGTGTGACGCGGACGATGGCCGGGATGATCTCTCCCTGTTTCCGGCAGATCGCCCTGCATCCTTCCGAAATGCCCATTTTCTGAATAAAATCGGCATTGTGCAGTGTCGCTTTCTGCACATTCGTCCCGCAGAGGCGCACCGGCTCTCTGAAGATCGCCCGGAATGTCATCTTCCCGGTCCTGCCTACATTAACTTCGATTTTGTCAATGATGACCTCTTTTTCTTCCGGCGGATATTTGTATGCGATGTGCCCTGCCGAATATTTACTTCCTGCCGGGAAATCCGTCCGGTAGGCAATCTGATCAATCTTGACGACAGCTCCGTCAATATCATAAGCCAGCTGCCCTCTGGATTCACCGATGGCGTCAATGGCTTCCAGAACTTCTTTTTCATTCCGGCAGAATGTATGACGGACCGTGGAAACACCTTTTTCTTCCAGCGCCCCCAATCCCCGGGTGTGGGAAGCCATCAGATCCGTCCCGGTATCTCTTGCGTCCTGCACATTGAACACGAACATGTTCAGTTTTCGTTTCCTTACGATTTTCGAATCCAGCTGACGCAGAGTGCCGGCGGCCAGATTGCGCGGGTTTGCGGCGGGCTTTTTCCCTGCCTCCTCCTGTTCTTCATTAAACCGGTCAAAATCCGCATGCGCCATATAGACTTCTCCCCGCAGTTCCAGATATCCGGGAACGTCCAGTTCCTTTTTTACCGAGGGGATCACCCGTGCATTCTGCGTGACATCCTCCCCGACCAGGCCGTCTCCTCTGGTTTCTGCCATCACGAGCACACCATCCTGATAGCGCAGGCTCATGCTGAGACCGTCGATTTTTTCCTCCACACAAAATCCCGCATCCGGATGCATGCGCAGGACCTCATTGATCCAGTCTGCGACCTCCTGCTTCGTAAAAACATCCCGGATGCTGAGCATCGGCACGTTGTGAACAACTTCCACGCCTGCCTCTCTCTTTGTGGAACCGCCGATCTTCTGCGTCGGGGATTCCGGCGTGATCCATTCCGGATGCTCCTTTTCCATCTGTTTCAGCTCCAGCATGAGCTGATCGTATTCATAATCTGTGATTTCCGGTGCATCTTCGTTATAATAACGATTCATATGATAATCTATGACTGATACCAGTTCATCATAACGCTGTCTCTGATTCATCTGACCTCCCTGTTTTCGGCGCACTGTAGGAATGACGGATCATCCTCAGGAGCTCTGCTTTCTCTTCTTCTGTTACATCCCGCCAGGTTCCGGGTTTTAAATCCCCGAGCCTGATATTCATGATCCGCAGGCGCACAAGTCTGCGCACATGATATCCCAGCGCCTCACACATCCGCCGGATCTGTCTGTTATACCCCTGGGTCAGGATAATCCGGAAAGAATTGCGTCCGGTCTTATCCGCCCTGCACTTTCGCGTTGTCACCTGCAGGCCCTCCAGCCAGACGCCGTCCCTTAATTTCTTCAGGAATTCGTCTGTCACCTCACGGTCGACTGTGACACGGTATTCTTTTTCATGATAGTTGCCTGCCCGCATGATCTTATTGACCAGGTCTCCCTGATTGGTCAGCAGAATCAACCCTTCCGAATCCTTGTCAAGCCGCCCGACCGGATAGATGCGCTTCGGATAATTTACAAAGTCGATGATATTATCCGGTTCTCCGGGATCGGCAGTACATACAATTCCCACGGGCTTGTGAAGAGCGATCAGGATTTCCTCCGACTGCGGTCTGACTTCTTTCCCGCAGTAAAAAACAGTCTGTCCGGGCAGGACGCGGTCTCCGATTCCGGCGACCCGGCCGTCTATTTTCACATGTCCGGCTTCAATTTCACGGTCTGCAGCCCTTCTGGAACAAACGCCCGCTTCACTGAGGTATTTATTGATTCGGGTTCCTCCCTGTATCTGATCATTCATAATAAAACTGCTTCCTTTTTTCTTAGAACAAAGAGTTTCATTTCCTATATCATAAAAAAACAGGGAACAGACTCTGTCCCCTGCCTTTCTTTTACGATTCCTTACATTCCGGCCAGGATATCGGTTTTGATATATCCTGTCTTGCCGTTCCATTCCACCTTCGTCCAGCCTTCACTGTAGCTCTGAATCACCGTGACCGTCTCGCCCTCATAGGCCAGTCCGACACGCTCTGACGACTCGCTCATGGACTTCCGGACGTTGACAGATGCGCTGAGCCTGATCTGCTTTCCTTCCGTCAGGGCTGTACCGGAGGAAGAAGAAGCAGGCTTTTGATCTGTAAGATATTCTGATTTGATGTATCCCACGATCTCACCGGTCTTGACCTTGCTCCAGCCATTGGATGTAACTGCAAGCTGACGAACCTCCGAACCTTTGATGACCGAAGCCAGAATCTCTGAATTCTCATCTGCAGAGGAGCGGATATTGACAGACTCTGTCGCATATACCCAGGCCTTCTGTTCCGTCTCTCCTGTATTCTCAGCAGCAGGCGTCTCCTCCTGGGCAGGCTGTTCTGTCCCTTCTGCCGGCTGTCCGGTCTCCGCAGTCTGCTGGTCCTCTCCGCCCGCAGCCGCAGCAGCCTCCTGCGCTTTCTGCGCAATCTCAGCCTCATGCTCTGACTTCCATGCGGACACCGCTCCGTCGAGCGCGCCGCTGACCAGATTGCTCAGGCTCTCATCCTGAGAAAGTACCTGCTCATACTTGGTCTGCACTCCCGCCTGGAGCGCAATGACATCGTCTGCAGCCTCGTAATCCGTAATCAGCTTGAGGATATCCTGATCCAGTGTGAACTCCTGATAAAGCTGATTGTACGCACTGTAGACATTATCGATATAGACGCTTCCGTCCTCGTTCTCCCGCACATAGAAGAAGTCCATGCCCGGTGCAGCGGTCTCTGCGTCTCTGTATTTCACATCAAACGCCGCGGATACAATATAAGATTTGTCATCCGCACCGGTTTTGGTATAGCAGACAAGATTCTGATATTCCTCCACAAATTCCGAGTACATCTGGATGTAGCTCTTTTCGGAATCAGACATCGGGTAGGCATACTGAAGGATCTTCTCTGTATCTCCCTGCGCATAACATGCATAATAATTGGAAACCAGAGCGTTGATCTTTTCATAACCGTCTTTTTCGTATTCCTGTGAAGAAACCGGCTGTTCTCTGTTTTCCTCTGTCTTTTTCTCTCTCAGATCCTTGAGATAATAAAAGAGGAAACATGCGGCAGCGACCGCTACAATGATCAGGAAGATGATCAGGGGAAGGAACTTGCGAACTACCTTTCTGGATTTTTCCTTCTTTGCCTCTTCCACATCAACGCCGCGGCGTTTTGTCTTTTTTTCTGAGACCATGTCATCTTCAATGACATGCCCTTTCGCCATCTTTGACCGGTCGCGCACAGACTCCTGGGAGATAAACTCAATATCATCCAGAATATCCTGTGATTCGCCGGATCCCTCCGTCCCGGAAGCCTTCCCGGTCTCTTCCCCAGCCGGCTGCTGCGCGGAAGGATTCTGTTCCGCTGCGGCTTCCTTCTCGATCTGCTCTTCGATCTCTTTTATTTTTCTGGAATATTCATCTGTATAATCTTCTGTAAGATTATCTCTTGTATCTTTGTTATCTGACATAAGAATGCTCCTTTAACAATTTGGAAAAGCGTCAATCAATGTCTCTTATTCGTGGAGAATATGATAACATACTCTGTCACAATTCGCAAGAATGCATTTTGCACTGCCGTCCCATCTTCTCTTACCTTCTTCTTATTAGTTTCTTAATAATCCATGAATCACCTTGACGATTTAGGATTTTCTGAATTATATTAGGGTCAATGACACAAACTAACAACAGAGTCAGGAGTCTGGTATATGATTGTTATTCGAAGATTATTTTATACATTTCTGGTATCTATGGTACCTGCAATTGAAATCAAGGGAGCCATCCCGTTCGGCATCGCGCTGGGACTGGACCCCCGCCTTTCCTATTTTGCTGCTCTGGCGGGAAGCAGTGTCATCCTGATCTTCCTGGCCTTTTTCACCAACTGGTTTTACCGCTTCTGCAAGAGAAAGCATCTCCTGAAGCATTTCACCGGATGGATGGATAAGATCACGCAAAAACACAGCAGCAAGATCCGGCGCTTCGGCCCGCTGGCGATCTTCGCCTATGTCGCTGTTCCGATTCCGGGGACAGGCACCTGGACGGGATCCATCATTGCCGGCGTCTTCAATATGAAGCCGCGCAACATCATTTTGAGTGTTTTCTCCGGCAATATTATTTCCGGTCTGATCGTATCCATGGTCGGAAACGGAGTCCTCAATATGATCCAGGCGGTAAGAATGTGATCCGGATCTTCTAATGAAGCTTCAGGTCTCCATCTTTGATCCATCCGAGTCTGTATTCTATTTTATAAAATACCCAGCTTAAGATCCCCGGCAGGATAAAGCAGATCAGGATCAGTCCGGTCCAGTCGAAAGCGGTAATTGCCTTACCGTCAGCGACCCACCCGGTATACACTCCGATCTGACCGACCAGTCCGCAGGTTCCCATACCGGAAGAAACCGGAGCGCCATTCATTTCGAGATGAAAAATACAGGTGGCGACCGGGCCGGTGATGGCGCTTGTCAGAATTGACGGTATCCAGATGCGGGGATTTTTCACAATATTTCCCATCTGCAGCATAGAAGTCCCGATTCCCTGAGAGACAAGTCCTCCCCAGCGGTTCTCCTTAAAGGAAATGATCGCAAAGCCGATCATCTGCGCACAGCAGCCTGCCACCGCGGCCCCTCCAGCGAGTCCGGTCAGGCCGAGCGCTGCACAGATGGCCGCCGAGGAAATGGGAAGCGTCAGTGCAATTCCGACAAGAACCGAGACGATCACTCCCATAAAGAACGGTCTCAGAACCGTCGCATGCATGATCAGACCGCCGAATTTCGATGCGGCCAGTCCGATCGGCGGAGCGATCAGAGTCGAAAGGATCACCCCTGCAAAAATAGTCACGGCCGGAGTCACAAGAATATCGATCTTTGTTTCTTTTGAAACTGCTTTTCCGCATTCAGATGCAATAATAGCGATGACGAGAACCGCAAGAGGTCCCCCGGCGCCGCCCATACTGTTCGCGGCTCCGCCGACCGCAATCAGGGAAAAAAGGACCAGCGGCGGACACTTCAGCGCATGTCCGATCGCTACTGCCATCGCCGGGCCCGCCATCGCGGTGGCAAATCCTCCCACCGTTTCCAGATAGGGGATTCCGAATTGCTGCCCGACCGTATTGATGATCGTACCAATCAGAAGGGAACAGAACAATCCCAGCGCCATCGCTCCGAGCGCATCAATAAAATACCGTTTCAGTGATATTTCAATATCCTTCTTTTTCAGAAATGCCTTTACTCTTTCCATAAACTTTTCTCCTGTTTTTTCTTTGATCTCAATGATCGTTTCTGTTTTCTTCAGAAAAACAAAAAAACCGCTCAAACCAATTATTAATATCGGTTTCCGCGGTTTTTATAGTGCAACCGGCGGGAATCGAACCCACATTACAGGAGTCGGAGTCCTGCGTTCTATCCGTTAGACTACGGTTGCTTACAAACATCAGAAAGTATATTATCATAACCCATTTGAAAAATCAAGGCAAAAATCAAAAAGGTAATGCCGCAGTCATCACTTCCTGTGCAATCTCATCCGGTGTCCGGTTGTCTGTCGGAATACGCACATCACACGCCGCTTCATAAGCGCTCCGGCGCTTCTCCATCAGCTGCGCGATATAATCCACCTGCATGTGTCCGTTCAGGATGGGGCGGTTTTTGGAGTTTTTCACTCGTTCATACACCGTTTCCGGTTCTGCCGTCAGCAGTACGATGATCCCGCTTTTCTTCATCAATTCCACATTCTGCGGGCGCATGACCGTTCCCCCTCCGCAGGAAATGACGGACGGCCGGTATCCGCTGATCGTTTTCAGCATCTTTGTCTCCAGATCCCGGAAATAGTCCTCTCCGTATTTTTCAAATATCCGGCGGATGCTCATACCCGCTTCTTTTACAATGGCGGCATCCATGTCAATTTCTCCCGCGCGCAGGATTGTTTTCAGTCTCTGCGCAATGGTGCTTTTCCCGGTTCCCATAAACCCGATCAGATAAATATGCCTTGTCATATGTCTTGTCATCTCATCCCCCTCTAAGACCGGCCGGCTGTCACCGGCTCCGTCATTCTCCCTCTTTTGCACTGTGCAGGATATCCAGAATCTGAGAAAGCTGCTTCCTTTCAAGCTGCCCCGGCGCTGACGCCTGTCCGTCTGTTCCGAATGTAATGCATGATCCGAACGCTTCCCCGGCGATTCTGCTGATCACCCCCATCGGCCCCATGGACATCGTGACCAGGGGAAGGTCCGGATACTTTTGCTTTGTATCATTGGTCAGTTTTAACAGGCGGATCACGTCATCCATCGTCTGCGGCATCATGGCAAGCTTTGCCACATCCGCGCCGCCCTGCTGCATCTGATCCATCAGCATATGCAGGATACAGTCATCCGGCGTCGCCTCAAAATCATGGTGGGATGCGATTACTTTGACGCCCATCGCCTGAAATCTCCGGATCTCCTTCTGCGGTCTGGATGCCTCGAAAAATTCCAGGTCAATCATATCCACACAGCCGCTCTTTGCCGCCACGGTATTCAGATATAAGATATCCTTCTCCGGAAGAGAAAGCATGCCTCCCTGGTGTTTGGTGCGGAATGTAAAAAGGATCACGGTATTCTCTGTAAAAGGACGGATCTCTTCAAGAACCGCTTTTACACACTCCGGTCTTTTCACATCTTCAAAACAATCCGCCCGCCATTCGATCATCCGGACCTGCTGTTCGCAAAGATCCCGGATTTTTGAAACGACTGACTTCGCATCTGCCGCGACGACCGGTACACAGACCACCGGTCTCCCTTTTCCGATCATAATTCCCTTTATTTCAAATGATTGCTGCATATTCATTCCTTTTTTTGTATAAAAACCTCTTTATTTATTTTCTTTTTAGTATATAATAATCAGATAAATGATGCAAGGCATGAGCACTATTATTCTGCAGGCATCTCAGGAATGCTCCGGCGTTCCTGCCGCAAAAGGAGAGGCGCATGGAAATCACAGGAAGAACAAAACTGACCGGTCTGCTCGGCAGCCCGGTCGCGCACAGCATTTCACCTCAGATCCATAACGAGGCATTCCGTCTGCTCGGGCTTGACTATGTATATCTGGCTTTTGATGTGAAAGACGGGGACCTGAAACAGGCGGTCGATGGTCTTCGCGCCATCGGCGTCTGCGGTCTCAATGTCACAATGCCCTTTAAACAGGCGATTCTGGAATATATGGACGCGTGCACGCCTGCGGCCGACATAGCCGGAGCATGCAATACCGTTATTGTCAAAGACGGTCATATGACGGGCCATACCACAGACGGCATCGGGTTTATGCGTTCCGTTTCTGATGCCGGCTACGACATTATCGGGAAAAAAATGACCATCCTCGGCGCCGGCGGAGCAGCGGGCGCGATCATTACGCAGGCAGCACTGGACGGGGTCTCTTCAATTGACATCTTTCGCCGGAACCGTCCCGAAGCCTTTCACAGGACAGAGCAATTTGCCGCACGGGTCCGGGAGAAGACACACTGTCCGGTGCAGGTCTGTGATCTGGCTGATTCCGCGCAATTGAGAAAAAGCCTTGACGATTCGGCCATTCTGGTGAACGCAACAAATGTCGGCATGGCTCCTGACATCCACAAGAATCCGCTCCCAGATCTGAAGGAGTTTCCGAAAGACCTGATCGTCAGCGATATCATTTATGAGCCCCGCGAAACCGCACTGCTTTGCACCGCAAAACAGTGCGGCTGCAAAGTGTTCAACGGCATGTATATGCTTCTGTTTCAGGCTGCCGCTTCTTTTCAGTGCTGGACCGGTCAGGAAATGCCGGCAGAAGCCATCCGCAAAAAATATTTCCGATGATCTGCCTGAGGCTTTCATCTCCCATCTGATAGAAAAATGGAGGTATCCACAATGAGTTTTATTTACCAGAACGAACTGCCTACTCCCGGAAAAATCAAGGCAGAATTTCCGCTTTCCGAATCCCTGAAAGCGCTGAAACAGGACAGGGATGCCGGGATCAACGCCGTGTTAAAGGGAGAATCCGATAAATTTCTTGTCATCATCGGCCCCTGTTCCGCGGATAGTGAAGAACCGGTCATGGATTATATTCACCGTCTGGCAAGAGTCAATGAACAGACAAAGGACAGGCTGATCATCATTCCCCGCATCTATACCAACAAGCCCCGGACCACCGGTGAGGGCTATAAAGGGATTGCAACACAGCCGGACCCTGAGGCGAAGCCGGATATGGTCGCAGGGCTCATTGCCGTGCGAAGGCTCCATCTGCGCGCCATCGAAGAAACCGGCCTGTCGGCTGCTGACGAAATGCTGTATCCGGAAAACTGGGACTATATTGATGATCTTCTTTCGTATGTGGCGATCGGCGCCCGCTCGGTCGAGGATCAGCAGCACCGGCTGACGGTCAGCGGCTTTGATGTCGCAAGCGGCATGAAGAATCCGACCAGCGGAGATTACTCTGTCATGCTGAATTCCGTCTATGCGGCGCAGCATCCGCATCACTTTACACACCGTGGCTGGGAAGTGGATACGACCGGCAACCCCATGGCGCATGTGATCCTTCGCGGCGCAGTCGATAAACGCGGAATTGCTCACCCGAACTATCACTATGAAGACATCATGCTTCTTGCTCAGATGTATGATCAGATGGAACTGGCTAACCCGGCCTGCATTATCGACGCAAACCACTCTAATTCCAATAAAAAATATCAGGAACAGATCCGCATTGTGAATGAGGTACTGCACAATCGGAAACTCTCCCCCGCCATCCGCAAACTGGTCAAGGGGGTAATGATCGAGAGCTACATTGAACCGGGAAATCAGAAAATCGGTGAGCACGTCTACGGAAAATCCATCACGGACCCCTGTCTCGGCTGGGAAGAATCCGAACAGCTCTTATATCTTCTGGCGGAAAAAGCCTGATTCTTACGCAGCAGGAGTTTTTGTATTTATGAAAACAGCAGGGATCATTGCAGAATATAATCCGTTTCATAACGGTCATCAGTTTCATATAGAAGAGACCCGCAGGCAGACGGGCGCAGACTATGTCATCGCTGTCATGAGCGGGGACTTCGTCCAGCGCGGAGCCCCGGCGGCTGCCGATAAGTTTCTCCGCGCACAGATGGCTCTGGAAAACGGCGCGGATCTGGTCATTGAACTGCCTCTGATCGCGGCAGTCTCCAGTGCGGAAGGGTTTGCCGAAGGAGGCGTCTGCCTGCTGGACGGTCTCGGGGTCGTTGACTTCCTCAGCTTCGGCTGTGAGGCTTCCGAATCAGAATTCGGCACACTTGAGGAAACAGCGCTGCTGCTCGCAAATGAGACAGAAGAATACAAAGAAGCCCTATCCTGTGCTCTGAAAAAAGGATGCAGTTATCCGAATGCTGTCCAGGATGCTCTGCTCAAAACAACAGGCACTAAGAACCGGAAGCTGTTATCCTCTCCGAACAACATTCTGGCCCTTCAGTATCTGAAGGCAATCATTCGCAGCAACGCATCCCTGAAGCCGGTCATGATCCGCCGCAGACGAAATGATTACCACGACACCTGTCTGCATGGCTCTTTTTCTTCGGCATCCGCAATCCGTGAACAATTACTGAACCCGGACACCCCGGATCTCTCTCTGATCCGCAGCGCCGTACCGGAATCTGTCTTCGCCCTCCTTTCGGACACTTCCGAAACCGGAGGCTTTCTGTCTGCTGATCATTTCACGGATGTTCTTTATTATGCGCTTCTTGAAAAAACAGGCCGTCACTCCCTCTATGAACCGGAAAACAGGGATCTGTTCGGGCGGGCGCGCCGGCATCTGGAGTATTACCGGAACTGGGCGCAGTTCGCTGCTTTGCTGAAGACCAGGAATCAGACCATGACATCTGTAAACAGATTCCTGACCCATCTTCTTCTGAATATCCAAAAGGAAGACTTCCTTGCAGCCGGCTCTGTATCCTTCGCGCCTTATGCAAGAATCCTCGGATTCCGCAAAAGCGCAGCTCCATTGATCGATGCGGTCCAAAGCAGGAGCCGGATCCCCGTTATCACACGTCTGTCCGCGGCAGACCACGCCCTGGAACCGGTCCGCAGCAGACTCCTAGATCTGAATATCCATGCGTCCGCCCTGTATCAGCACATTCTGTCCTCCCGGTCAGGCCGTGCACCGGTCCTGGAATACCGGCGGCCTTTACTTTATCTTTAACAGATCCGTCCGGCATCTTTTCATGTGCCGATTCGTCAAATCAGCAAAACTCCGCAGCTGTATTGTGATATTTTTAACAAATTTTCTCTGTAATTTTTCATATACTTCGTATAATACTTCCAATTTCTGACCTTTTGGGTCTTGCAATTCTTTATCTTATTCCCTATACTAAACTATATAGCTTTTTATTATGTCGGCACAGACAAAATACCTGTCACAACCAGAAAGGAGTATTATTCATGAGCACCAACGTACAGATCAGGAAATTCAGGAAAGTACTGGTCGCAAACCGTGGTGAGATCGCCATTCGTGTATTCCGCGCATGTAATGAGCTTGGTATCACTACGGTCAGTATTTTCTCCAAGGAAGATAAATATGCACTCTTCCACTCTAAGGCGGATGAAGCCTATCCGCTGAACCCGCAGAAGGGCCCGATTGATGCCTATCTTGACATCGATACGATCATTAAGATTGCTCTTGCTGCCAATGTCGACGCGATCCATCCCGGTTACGGTTTCCTTTCCGAGAACCCGGATTTTGTAGATGCCTGTGAGAAAAACGGCATTGTTTTCATCGGCCCTTCCAGCAAGATCATGAACGCCATGGGCGACAAGATCTCTTCAAAGAAAATGGCCATCGAGGCAAATGTACCGATCATCCCCGGCGTAGACTATGCCATCAAGGATGTGGAAAAGGCCAAAGAAGTCGCTGCGATGGTCGGTTTCCCTGTCATGCTCAAGGCCAGCAACGGCGGCGGCGGACGCGGCATGCGTATCGTCAATGAGATGGCGGATCTTGAGAAAGAGTTCATGGAGGCAAAGAACGAGTCCAAAAAGGCATTCGGTGATGACAAGATCTTCATCGAGAAATACCTGCGCGGCCCGAAGCATATCGAGGTTCAGGTACTCGGCGATAATTACGGCAATGTTGTACATCTCTTCGACCGTGACTGTTCCGTACAGAGACGTCACCAGAAAGTCGTTGAATACGCGCCTGCCTTTACGATTCCCGACGAGACCAGAAAAATCATCTTTGATTCCGCGATCCGTCTGTCCAAGAGCGTCGGTTACCGCAATGCCGGTACACTGGAATTCCTGGTAGACGAGAACAACAACCCGTATTTCATCGAGATGAATCCCCGTATCCAGGTCGAGCATACCGTCACCGAGATGATTACAAATATCGATCTGGTGCAGTCACAGATTCTGGTGGCAGAGGGCTATCCTCTCGATTCCGACGAAGTGAACATCAAATCCCAGGACGATATCAAATGTATCGGTTATTCGATCCAGACACGTGTTACCACAGAGGATCCGGCCAACAACTTCCTTCCGGATACCGGCGAGATCACAGTATACCGTTCCGGTTCCGGCAATGGTATCCGTCTCGACGGAGGCAATGCATATCAGGGATGTATTGTATCCCCGTTCTATGACAGCCTCCTGGTAAAAGCCATCTCCCTGGACCGTACCTTTGAGGGAGCTGTGCGCAAATCCCTGCGCGCCCTTCGCGAGATGCGTATCCGCGGAGTCAAGACAAATATTCCGTTCTTAAGAAACGTGCTCAACCATCCGACCTTCCAGAGCGGAAAATGTTATACGACCTTTATCGAGGAAACTCCGGAACTGTTCGAGCTCAGCTTCAGCCAGGACCGTGCGACCAAGATCATCGAATTCCTGGGAGACCGGATCATCAACTCCGCCATCGGCGGATCGAAGCCTCAGTTCGAGAACCGTGTGCTTCCCGTCTATGACGCCAGCAAGCCGGTTTACGGAGCCCGCGATGAGTTCCTGAAGCTCGGTGCGAAAGACTTTACACAGAAGATTCTCGGCGAGAAGAAACTGTACGTGACCGATACCACCATGCGTGACGCCCAGCAGTCTCTGATTGCCACACGTATGAGAAGCAAGGATCTGTGCGGCGCCGCATACGCGACCAACGCATTCATGCAGAACGCTTTCTCCGTGGAAGCATGGGGCGGAGCGACTTATGATACCGCTTACCGCTTCCTGAAAGAGTCCCCGTGGAAACGTCTGGAACTCTTAAGAGAGCGTATGCCGAATACACTGATCCAGATGCTGCTTCGCGCGTCCAATGCAGTCGGATACAGCAACTATCCGGACAATGTCGTAAAAGAATTCATTCAGATTTCCGCTGACCACGGCATTGATGTCTTCCGTATCTTCGACAGTCTGAACTGGGTCGAGAATATGAAGATGCCCATTGAGGAAGCACTGAAGACAGATAAGATCGTAGAAGGTACGATTTGCTATACCGGAGATATCACCAGCCCGAAGGAAACCAAGTATACACTGGATTACTATGTGAAGATGGCTCTGGAGCTTGAGAAACTCGGCGTACATGTCCTTGCGATCAAGGATATGGCAGGTCTGCTGAAGCCGCGCGCTGCAAAAGAGCTGGTAACAGCCCTGAAGAAGGAACTTCATATTCCGGTACATCTTCATACGCACGATTCCACAGGAAACGGTGTCAGCTCCGTTCTGATGGCATCCGAGGCAGGCGTGGATATTGTCGATCTGGCGATCGAGTCCATGGCGTCTCTGACCAGCCAGCCTTCCATGAATGCCGTTGTGGAGGCTCTCCGCGGAAGCGAGCGCGATACCGGACTGGACTTCGAAGAGCTGGATGAACTGAGCCGTTACTACGGACGCATCCGCAAAGTCTATGAACAGTTTGAGAGCGATATGAAGTCTCCGAATGTTGAGATCTACAAATATGAGATCCCCGGCGGCCAGTACTCCAACCTGCTTGCACAGGTTACCAGCATGGGTTCAGCTGATGAATTCGAGTCCATCAAAGCGCTCTACAAGGATGCCAATGACCTTCTCGGAAACATCGTAAAGGTTACGCCTACCTCAAAGGCAGTCGGCGACCTTGCGATCTTCATGTTCAAGAACGGTCTGACCAAAGAAAACATCCTGACCAAGGGTGCCGGACTCTCCTATCCTGACTCTGTCGTATCTTACTTCCAGGGCATGATGGGACAGCCGTACGGCGGATTCCCGAAAGAGCTTCAGAAGATCGTCCTGAAGGACATCGAGCCGCTGACTGACCGTCCGGGCAAGCATCTGCCTCCGGTCGATTTCGAGGCAATCAAAAAGCATCTGATCGAACGCTTCCACTATGGAGACAAGTCAGATGAAGTCCTTCGCCAGAAAGCGATCAGTTATGCCCTCTATCCGAAGGTATATGAAGACTACTGTGAGCACTTTGAGATGTACAATGACGTCACCCGTCTTGAGAGCCATGTATTCTTCTATGGTCTGCGAAAGAACGAGGAGACCTATCTGAATATCGGCGAAGGCAAACAGCTTCTGATTAAATATCTGGAGAAATCCGAACCGGATGTGAACGGTATGCGCATCCTGACCTTTGCGGTCAACGGCATGCTTCGTACCGTAAAGATTCTGGACAAGAATCTTGAGATCAAAGCCGACAGCAAGCTGAAGGCAGATAAGAACAATCCTGCGCACATCGGATCTTCTATTCCGGGTACTGTAGGCAAGATCCTGGTCAAGGAAGGCGATGTTGTTACTGTCAACACACCTCTGATGACCGTCGAAGCCATGAAGATGGAGACCACAGTCCTTTCCAAGGTAGACGGCACCGTCGACAAGATCTATGTACAGGCCGGCGATTCCGTAAACCAGGACGACCTGCTGATCCGCTTCCATCTTCCGAAAAAAGAAGAGAAAGAAGAAACAGCAGAGGAATAATCCTTTTGCACAAAGAAGACCCCCCCGGGCAAAAATGCCCGGGGGGTCTTTATATAGGCCGGAGAAAGATCAGCGTGCGCATCGGTACAGCAGATCTTCCCAGCGCCGGTCTACTTCTTCCTGAAACTGAACGATAAGTTCTTCATTTCCAGGTTTGAACAGGTGTTTAAATCTTCCCTGTTCTCTTAAGAAATCCTCAACCGGAAGTTTTTTCTTCGGCTCATAAGTCAGACGCCATTTTCCATGTTCTACTTCAAACAGCGGCCAGTAGCAGGTTTCCACGGCAAGTTTACAGATTTTCATAACTTCCGAGGCATCATAGCGCCATCCTCTCGGACAGGGCGCAAGAATGTTCAGGAAAGATGCGCCCTCTGTATAGATCGCCTTCTCTGATTTTCTGTGAATATCAGAGAAGTTCCCCAGCATCGTCGTCTGTCCGACATAGGCCACATCATGCCCGGCAATGATCGAAGCCAGGTCTTTCCGGCTCTGCATCTTTCCGGCAGAATGACTGCCGACAGGCGTTGTGGTCGTGTCCGCGAATCTCGGCGTCGCGGAAGAACGCTGGATGCCGGTATTCATATAGGCCCCGTTATCATAGCAGACATAGACCATGTCATGCCCCCGCTCCATAGCCCCGGACAGGGATTGAAATCCGATATCATAGGTGCCGCCGTCTCCGCCGAAGGTAATGAACTTAAAGTTCTGATCCTTCGGAAGCTTTCCTCTCTTTCGCAGTGCCTTATACGCAGTCTCCACGCCGCTTAAGGTCGCCCCTGCATTTTCAAAGGCATTGTGAATATAACTGTCCTCCCAGGATGTATAGGGATACATGAAGGTGGACACCTCCAGACAGCCGGTCGCATTGCCGATTACAGCCTGATCCCCCTCATGCAGAGCGCGAAGGACTGCCCGGACGGCAATGGTCGCACCGCATCCCGCGCACATCCGGTGGCCGGGCGCAAGACGTTCCGGTTTGCTCATCACTTCTTTAAAATTATATTTCTCAGCCATCTTTAAGAAACCTCCTGTGTCCGAAGCCCAATATACTGAAACTGTCTGATTTCTTTTCCTGTCCGCACGGATTCTTTCAGTTCCGCAAACACCTGCTTTGCGTCATCCGTCGTAAAATCTCTTCCGCCAAGACCATAAATATAATTGACTGCCTGTATATCGACCCGTCCGCGATACAGTCCGGCCATGATTTCCTCCCCCAGGGGGCCGCCATTTCCATTATAGCTCTCACACCGGTCAAGGATTGCCGCCGCTCTGCAGTTTTTCAGCACATTCGCGATCTCCTCCGCCGGGAAGGGACGAAATACACGCAGCTTCAAAACCCCGGCTTTCACGCCTTCTTCCCGCAGTTCATCCACTGCCTCCTTTGCAGTGCCGGCAGCAGAACCGATCAGAACCATGATATACTCCGCATCATCTGTACGGTATTCTTCAAACAGCCCGTACTCTCTTCCGGAAATCTGTGCATATTCTTTTGCCACGTCCAGGATGACCTGTCCGGCATTCTCGATTGCCGTCCGTTGATTTTTCCGGGCTTCCATCACATAATTCGTGATGGAATAGGGGCCAACGGAGACCGGTTTGCCGGGGTTGAGCATGAATTCTTCCGGTTCATATTCTCCGACAAAGGCCCGCACCGCCTCATCTTCCATCAGTTCGATATTCTCTACCGCATGGCTGGTGATAAACCCATCCTGACAGATCATGACCGGAAGGCGGACATCTTTATGCTCCGCGATCCGGTATGCCTGCAGCAGATTATCATATACCTCCTGATTGTTCTCCGCATAAATCTGGATCCATCCGGTATCTCTGGCACCCATGCCGTCTGTGTGATCACAGTTAATATTGATTGGCCCGGACAATGTCCGGTTTACCAGCGTCAGCACGATCGGCATCCTGTTGGAAGCCGCCAGAAGCAGTTCCTCCCACATCAGGGCGAGGCCGGCAGACGATGTTGCCGTGATCGTTCTTGCTCCCGCTGCCTCCGAGCCGATGCAGGCGCTCATCGCAGAGTGTTCACTCTCGACGGGAATAAACTCCGTATCGATTTCTCCGTTTGCAATATAGGTGGAAACCATCTGCGGAATCTCCGTAGACGGAGTGATCGGAAAGGCGGGCATAACATCCGGATTGATCTGTCTGATCGCCCAGGCAACTGCCTCGTTGCCGCTCATACGTTCTTTGATTGCCATTACTCAACGCCCTCCTTCATCTGTATCGCCCCAAAGGGACATACCTTTGCGCAGATCCCGCATCCCTTGCAGTGATCCAGGTCAAACGCCAGACGCTTCCCGTCCCGCACCGGTATGCTGCTGTCCGGGCATACCGGAGTACATAAAAGACATTGTTTGCACTGATCGGCAAGATAGACCGGGGTATCGTTTCTCCATTCGCCGGTCTTAAAAAGCCGGGAAGTTCCCGAAGCAAAAATCTGCATTCCCTCAGTCAGACCGGTATAGGGAGTCTGTTCATTGATCTTTGTAATATCTGTTCTCATCAGGATCTCCTTCTATTCTCCAAGTGCTTTGAACGTCATTTCAAGCGCCTTCATATTGCCCTCGATGACCTCCGGTTTCTTTGCGAACTTATGCTGATAGGAAGCCCGCATTTCATTCAGGAAGGTATCTTTATTCATCACCTTTGTCACAGCCACTACAGAAGCCAGCATCGGAGAATTCGGGAAATATTTTCCCAGCGCTTCTTCCGATATCCTGCGGGCATCTACCGTGACGACACGTCCCGTATAGCCGCGCAGAGAAGGCATGATCTCTTCCGGTGTTTTTGCCGTATTCACAATGATCGCTCCGTCTTCCTTCAGGCCGGCCGTAACATCCACCGCATGTAAAAGAGTCTCATCTACGACCGCGACAAAATCCGGATGATAAATATTGGAATGAACCCGGATCGGATCCGCGCTGATCCGGTTAAAGGCGGTAATCGGCGCTCCCATGCGTTCCGGTCCGTATTCCGGAAAACCCTGTACGTATTTTCCTGTCTTAAAAGCAACATCGGCCAGTAAAAGGGCTGCCGTCTTGGCACCCTGCCCTCCCCGGCCATGCCATCTGATCTCTATCCCGTTCTTCATTTTCTGCTCCTTTGTATTTTTATACATACTTTAATAGTATAATCACTTCAAAATGGAATGTAAAGTGAAAAATGGTTTTTATCTCATTTTACAGGTATTTTTATACATCGCAGCATCCTGTCAAATCCACTCCAGGACAGGCCGGCCGTAATCACGACTGCCAGGATCAGGATTCCCGCCATATTGCCGTTGATGATTCCGGGCAGCGGCGTCCGCACCAGGATCAGCAGCGTAAGGGAATGGAACAGATAGATCGGCAGCGTATTTCTTCCGGCTGTGCCGATCAGAGCCAGCCGTTTATCCGGTATCCATGTCAGAAGCACAAGAATCCAGAGAAAAGCCAGGATCCAGGCAAGGATACGCCCCTGCACGGTATAGATATCCGAGTAGCTTTCCGTGCCGAACAGCGACCGGGCTGGAATCGTCCTGCCATACGTACAAAGGAAAAGCACCAGCAGGAATCCCGCTGCGGCAGCGACGGCTTTTGAAAGAGACGGGTGGTCCTGCCTTAAAAATGCCCGCAGCAGTCCGCTCTTCTTTTCATAATATCCGAGAAGGAAAAAGAATAAAAATACAAAAACTCTCGACATGGCCATGAAGTTGTCTGTGTCCGGCGTCAGTCCGGCTGCGAGCCCCAGAAGAAGTGCCGTGCACAAAAATACGATCTGTTTTTTCAGCCGGTCCGTGTCAAAGACAGGCAGAAGAAGCTGGAAGACCATCAGCGCCATCAGATACCACAGGGTCCACTCCGGTTTCAGGAACTGAACATGGGGAATTTTCGGATGGCCTGTAAAAAGACTGATCAGATAGATTTCCAGATACTGCAGGCTTTGAAAAACGATATAAAGCGGAAACAGCTTTGCCAGCACTCTTTTCGGGTCGATCTTTGCAAAAAAGCCCGATACGAAAAGGAATGCCGGCATATGGAAGCTGAATATGATTTTATACAGAACGGACGCTTCCTGTGTTGTCCCGAACTTGCTGAGAACATGTCCCAGGACAACCAGAAAGATCAAAAGCGCCTTCATATTATCAAACAGATGGTTTCTTTCTTTTATCATAATAAATCCTTTTGATTACCAGAGATGCAGCAGCCGGATGAGCGTCCGGGAGCCTCTGTACGGGATATCCTCCAAATCCCTGACGACTCCGCGCAGTTCTTTGCGGATCTCTATGTGCTGCGGACAGTGCTGTTCACATTTTCCGCAGCCGATACACAAAGAGGCGCTGCTGGGGTCATGCCGGAAAATCGTACATTGCATATAACTTCTTCTGGCTGTTTTTTTATCCTGCGTATAAAATGAATTCCACGCACTGAAGGCGCCGGGGATATCAACGCCCTGCGGGCAGGGCATGCAGTAACCGCATCCGGTACACCCGACCTTCAGACTTTGATTAATGATCTCTTTCACCTGTGCGATCAGAGCAAAATCCTCTTCTGTAAAAGCTCCCGGCTGCGCATCGCACGCGATCGCCGCATTTTCACGCAGCATCTCTATGGAATTCATGCCGGAAAGCACCGCTGTGATCTCCGGCTGGTTAAAAAGCCAGCGAAACGACCATTCCGCTGCGGAATAACCTCTGGGGTTTTCCGCAATCAGCTTTTTCGCTTTTTCCGGCAGCAGGCTGACCAGTTTTCCTCCGCGCAGCGGTTCCATGATCATCACCGGAATTCCTTTTTGGGCGGCATGCTCCACACCTGTCCGCCCGGCCTGGCTGTGCTCATCCAGATAATTGTACTGGATCATGCAAAAATCCCAGTCATAAGCATCGATCAGCCGGCAGAACATATCCGCGCTTCCGTGATACGAAAAACCAATATGGCGGATCTGACCGGAATCAAGCTTCTCCCGGATCCAGCTTTCAATGCCGATCTT
The DNA here is from genome assembly GCA_946546945.1 of uncultured Lachnospiraceae bacterium. Lineage (GTDB taxonomy): Bacteria > Bacillota > Clostridia > Lachnospirales > Lachnospiraceae > Eubacterium_I. Next base: position 44,014 of record CAMNOU010000009.1, on the reverse strand, counting down.
TTTCAGTTTTTCCCAGGAAGCCACGTCGGTCAGCATATGCATCAGATAATAGTCAATATAATCCGTACGAAGTCTTCGCAGCTGCTCCTGGAAAGTCTTTTCCAGACCTTCTCTGGAGCGGATCAGATAATGCGGCAGTTTATCGGCAATATAGATCTGTTCCCTGCAGTGATTCTTTTCAAAGATCTCCCCGATGGCTGCCTCGCTCCCCGGATAGATATAGGCAGTATCAAAATAATTGACGCCAAGACGTACGGCTTCCATCAGTTCCTTTTCCGCCTTGTCCAGGTCGATCCTGCCATTTGTCTTCGTAAAGCGCATACACCCATATGCCAGTACTGATAGTTCTGTTCCGTCTTTGCCTTTACGATATTGCATAAATACTCTCCTAATCTTCGTATATTTTGCTGGAATAAGCGGTTTTTACGCTCACGCCCTTCAGCGCCCCGATCTTACCGCTCATCGCGGATATGATATCCTGCGGTGCATCCACAGAAATACTGATGATATTGATATTTCTCTTCCGGTAGGGCAGACCCATTCTCCCGATGATATACTCCCCGTAATTGTGAAGGATCCCATTCAAACGGTCCACCTCTTCACTGTTTTCCACAATAATGCTCATCACAGCCACTCTCGCCTGCATAATCGTCTTTTCCTTTCTTTTCCCCTCAGACTGTCTTTGACAGTTCAATCAGCATCCGGACAATCGTCTCCATGGATTCTTTGCAGATATACTCATATCTTCCGTGGAAATTGTGTCCGCCCGCACAGAGATTCGGGCACGGCAGCCCCATAAACGAAAGTCTCGCGCCATCTGTGCCTCCGCGGATCGGCTGGATCTTCGGGACGATTCCGACTTTCTCCATGGCGGTTTTTGCCCGTTCGATCAGAAACATATAGTCCGGCTCGATCTTTTCTTTCATATTATAGTAACTGTCGCGAATGTCAACAGTGACTGTATTTTCACCGTACTTCTGATTCAGCTCCCGGGCTGCCTGGTGAAACAGTTCTTTTTTCTGCTCGAATTCGGATCTGTCGTGGTCTCTGATAATGTAGGAAAGTCTGGCCTCCTCCACTTTTCCGCTCATATCGGAGAGATGAAGGAATCCCTCATATCCTTCCGTGCACTCCGGCCGCTGTTCTTCCGGCATCATCCCGGCAAACTCCATGGCAATCAGGGAAGCGTTTTTCATCTTTCCCTTTGCCTCTCCGGGGTGTACGGTCACGCCATACACCGTTACATCTGCTGACGCCGCGTTAAAATTTTCATACTCAAGCTCACCAATGGCTCCTCCGTCTACGGTGAAGGCATAGTCTGCGCCAAATTGCTCTGTATCAAAATGATCCACTCCGCATCCGACCTCTTCATCCGGGGTAAAGGCGATGGCGATTCTGCCATGCGGGATGGACGGATCGGACAGCAGCGTATCTGCCAGTGTCATGATTTCCGCCACTCCGGCCTTGTCATCTCCCCCGAGAAGGGTCGTGCCATCCGTGACAATGAGTGTCTTTCCGGTATAATGATTCATCTCCGGATACACTTTCGGAGACAGCACAATGTGCTGCTCTTCATTCAGTACGATATCCTGCCCCTGATAATTCTCAACAAAATGGGGCTTCACATTCTTTCCCGATGTCTCCGGAGCCGTATCCATATGCGCGATCAGCCCCAGTGTTTCCTTATTTCCTGCATCGGTAGCCGGTATCATTGCATAGACATACCCGTACCGGTCATCAAAAACGACCCGGTCCGCACCCATGCTGCGCAGTTCTTCTGCCAGCATACGCCCGAGATTCTTCTGCTTCTCTGTGCTCGGGAAGGTATCGGAGTCCTCCGCGGACTGTGTGTCCACTGCAATATATCTTAAAAATCTGTCTGTAACACTCTGTTTATCCATTTTTTTAAAACCTTTCCTGTTCATTCATTTTTTTCCTGCAGTCCATCCGGCAGGAACAAGCCCTGCTCCTGTCTAGCATACACCTTTTTTCTCAAAAATCATAGTTCTAATCTGTATTTTGCGTCTTTCTTTTGCAATTCAGGAAGCGTATGAGACTCTGCAAAAACCTGTTAGCACTCGTTTGAAAAGAGTGCTGATTTTTTATTGACTTTTCTCCTTTCCGGTATTATAGTAGTTATAGTGATTTCATGCAGACGCATGAAATCTGATTATGTAAAGGAGTGATAGACAATGGGCAACAAACATGGAAGTCTTTCCATCAACAGTGAAAATATTTTTCCGATCATAAAAAAGTGGTTATATTCTGACCACGATATCTTTTACCGCGAGCTCGTCTCAAACGGCTGTGATGCCATCACCAAGCTGAAAAAGCTGGATATGATGGGCGAGTACTCCCTTCCGGATGATTATGAACCAAAGGTTGAGGTCCGCGTTAATGCGACAGATAAGACCATTAAGGTCATTGATAACGGACTCGGCATGACCGCGGATGAGGTCGAGGAATACATCAACCAGATCGCGTTCTCCGGCGCTGCCGACTTCCTCGAAAAGTATAAAGACAAAGCGAATGAAGATCAGATCATCGGTCATTTCGGACTGGGCTTCTATTCTGCATTCATGGTAGCGGATGAGGTGCAGATCGATTCTCTCTCCTATAAGGAAGGCGCTGTTCCGGTACACTGGAGCTGCGACGGCGGTACCGAATTTGATATGACCGACGGGACAAAAACCACGGTCGGTACTGAGATCACTCTGTTTCTGAACGAGGACTGCCTGGAGTTCGCCAATGAATACCGCGCAAGAGAAGTCCTCACCAAATACTGCTCTTTCATGCCGACCGAGATCTATCTGGTGAATGAGAACGCGGAACCTCAGTATGAGACGATCCCCGTGGAGGAAAAAACCGACAAGGATGTCGTCATTGAAACGATCATTGAAGAAGCCAAGACAGAGGAAAAAGAAAACGAGAACGGCGAAAAGGAGATCGTGGAGGTTTCTCCACGTACAGAAAAGGTAAAAATCCTGAAGCGTCCCGTTCCGCTCAACGAGACACATCCGCTCTGGACTAAACATCCCAACGAGTGCACAGACGAGGATTATAAGAAATTCTACCGCACGACGTTCAATGATTACAAGGAGCCGCTCTTCTGGATCCATCTGAATATGGACTACCCGTTCAACTTAAAGGGCATCCTGTACTTCCCGAAGATCAACATGGAATATGATTCTATTGAGGGAACCATCAAACTTTACAACAATCAGGTATTTATTGCTGATAATATCAAGGAAGTCATTCCGGAGTTCCTGATGCTCTTAAAGGGTGTCATCGACTGTCCGGATCTTCCGTTGAATGTATCCAGAAGCGCCCTTCAGAACGATGGATTTGTTAAGAAGATTTCCGAATACATCTCCAAGAAGGTTGCTGACAAACTTTCCGGCATGTGCAAGACCGAGAAAGAGAACTATGAGAAATACTGGGATGATATCAGTCCGTTCATCAAGTTCGGCTGCTTAAAAGATACGAAATTCTGTGACCGGATGAATGATTATATCCTCTTCAAGGATATCAGCGGCAAGTATCTTACTCTTCCGGAACTTCTGAAGGAAGAGGAGGAAAAGACCGAAACAGACACAGCCGCTGAGGCAGAGGCAGCCGGTGAAGAGAAAAAAGAAGAGGAAAATGCTGAGGAGAAGGATACCCGCAAGACCATCTATTACGTTACCGATGTCAACCAGCAGGGCCAGTACATCCGCATGTTCAAAGAATCCGACATGAACGCAGTGATCCTGAACCACAACATCGATACTTCCTTCATCACGCAGCTCGAGCAGCGCAATCAGCATTACAAATTCATGCGTATTGATGCCGACCTGACCGATGCATTAAAGGAAGATGTCTCCGAGGAAGACCTGAAAACGGCACTGGACAGCCTGACCGAAACCTTCCGCAAGGCTCTTGAAAAAGAGAATCTGGATGTCAAGGTGGAAAAACTGAAAGATGCCTCCATTTCTTCGGTGATCACACTCTCCGAGGAAGGCAGACGTATGCAGGATATGATGAAGATGTACAGCATCGGCGGCATGGATCCGAATATGTTCGGGGGCAGCGAAACACTGACTCTGAATATCAACAACAAACTGGTTCAGTTCATTCTGGATCACAAAGATGATGCTCATGTTCCTGTCTTCTGCAAACAGCTCTATGATCTGGCTATGCTGTCCAACCAGCCGCTGGATCCAGAAGCAATGGCAGCCTTTGTATCCCGCAGCAATGAGATCATGATGGTGCTTGCCAATCAGGCAGAATAATCAGCAGCACTTTTTCTGACATAGGGAATCGCAATCTCCTATGGCAGAAAGAAGGCGGAGAAAACTCTCCGCCTTTTTTATGCTCAGATCTGTATCCAGCCCAAATCATGGCATCTGCCAAAATCCCAGGCATCCCAGCCGATCCAGCCGTTTGTATTGACCGTATCGGTCAGCAGTTTATAACTCCAGTAAAAATACCCGTGCCCGCTCCGCCAGGCCTCTAACTGCGCATCTGCAAGGAGCCGGTAGATATTTTTCTTTTCCTCATCACTGACCGTCTCCGATGACATTCCGTCTTCTCCGTGGAGCACCGTACGTCCTCCGTTTGTATCTGCCCCGACACAAAGAGAATTGAACAGGCACCATTCTCCGCAGAGGACAGGAAAATACTTTTCCATTTCCCGGATCTGTTTTTGATAGTTGGTGAAAATGTAGTTCACATATTCCTGCGGAGTCTGCTCACATCCGGAAGCTTCCGCCATCATCAGATACAGATGGGTGTCCAGCCAGACATTTTTATACTTGTCGTCCTGCATGAATCCTTTCCAGTGATAACTGTCAAATCCATCATGAAGTACGATGGCCTTATCCTCCGGAAGAATCTTTCTGAGGCGTTCATACACCCGAAGATAAAAGTCTTCCAGAAATTCCCAGGTATTCGGTCTGCTCTTTTCTGCCAGCGCCGGATCTGCCGCCGGATAACGGTTCGGCACATCCATCAGATTCCATATCTCTTCTGTGATCGGTTCATTGACCGGCTGGATCCCGAACAGACCGGTACGGCTGCCATACCGCTGTGCCAGTTTCTCCAGAAGCCGGATCGTCCATTCCACTTTTTCAGGGTCCTGCGACCAGGTACATACGCCGCACCATCCTCCATTGTCAAATCCGTTCTGTCCGCCGGGAACCGTATGCAGGTCGATCAGAATCTTCAGTCCGTACCGCTCTGCCCAGTTGAATGCCTTATCCAGTTCTTCAATACAACCGATGTAGGGCTCAACATCTCCGAAAATGAAAAACGGCACCGGTATGCGCACCGTGTTCATTCCCATCGCCCTGATCCGCACAAAATCACCCTCGGAAATGTATTCCGACCGGTGGATTTTTATTCTCGCCTCATAGACTTCCTTTGACAATTGTCCCGGAAGATCATGCTCGTCTTCCGCGGTCGTTCCCTCAAACAGGGCCGGACTCATCCATTTTTCCAGGACCAGCCAGTTCCCCAGGTTTACTCCTTTGATCTTCATCCCAATCTCCTTCCGAATGATTCATTCGTTCCCGCCTTTTTTCATCGAGCACGATCCATTCATCCAGTGTCAGCGGCATATAATCCGAATACATGCAAAAACAATTGATCATATTACACGGGATCGGTTCGGGCTTATCACTGTATTTTGTCATGCGCTTCGTGTTTCTGGTAATCCGGATGAAGCGGTTGACCAGCGCTTCATCCAGCGTATCATGCACATGTCCGTACAGCATATAGGTATCCGGAACCTGATTGATTCTCCGGTACTGTCCGACATAACAAAACACAGGATAATGAGAAAGCACTACCTTTCGTTTGTGATCACGGATCTCCGCATAAGATCTGATCCATTCAAAGCGGGCCGTATCAAAGGATCGGTCTCCCAGAAATTTATCATGATTTCCCTCGATCAGATAGAGCTTACCATGCATCTTTTCCAGAATTTCACTGGTCTCTTTTCCTTTTCCGACCGAAAGATCTCCAAGGATATAGATCTCATCCTTCTGCGTGACCTTGCTGTTCCACTGCCTGATCATATACTCATTCATCTCACGTGAATCCGCAAATCCCCGGTTGTCCATCTGGTAATTCAGGCTTTCATGGAAAAAATGCAGATCAGAGATATACATCTTTCGGGACGGCACCGTCTGCTCTCTCTTCAGCTTTTTCTTCAGCGCTTTCAGCATTTCCGGATCAAAGCTGCCGGTATGCCGGAAATAACCGGCAGCTTTCTCCTGATCAATCTCATAGACCGACTGCATGATCTCATAGTCGTTCCTCATTGCCAGCTGCAGCGCGCTGATCCCTTCGGTCAGGTTTTTCTTAACAGCGCCTTCCAGTTCCAGTTCTGTGTCATCATTTTCCGAATACCAGGAAAAATCACTGGCCAGACGGGCAGCTGTTTTCTTATATCGTTCCCTTTTGTCCTGCTTTTTTGCTGTCTCTATGCCGAAATCAGCAATGCGGCACAGAAGCTCATATTCCTCCCGTGTAAAATGCTTCGACATACTATCCTCTTCTTTCTTTTAGAGGGAATAACATACCTTGCCCGGATTCAGCAGCATCTTCGGATCACATGCTTTCTTAATTGCGACCATCAGATCCATCTGTTCTTTTCCGACAAACTGCTCCAGACGGTCGATGCGGCAGTTTCCGATTCCGTGCTCACCGCTGACAAGTCCTTCCAGTTCCTTACCTTTTGCATAAATCAGATCAAAACACTTCTCACAGTGTTCTTCAAATTCCTCCTGTGTCATATCATTTGCGCAAAGGCTGACATGCACATTTCCGTCGCCGGCATGACCGGTCAGACGGATCGCAACACCTGTCTCATCCTGAAGAGATGCACAGTATTTAATCAGTTCCGCAAGATTGCTGATGGGAACGACTACATCACATTCATCGGTCAGTGTAAACTGCTCCAGAATTGCCTCCAGTGCAGATCCGCGCACCTGCCATGCATTTTTCAGTGCTGCAGGAGTATCAAATACGATGACATCCATCGCTCCGTTCTCCAGGAAAACCTCAGCAGCATGTTCCATAATGCTGTCTGCCTCCTCCTCACTGAATACTTCGAAGTTGACCAGAAGATAGGCTCCGACTTCTTCTCCTTCTATTTTATCGGGATATACCTTTTTATCCAGGTACTGTTCAATGGATTTCACATTGTCACGATCCATGAACTCCAGAGCCTGCGGATTCAGGTTGGCCGCCTTCACTTTGCTGACGCAGGAAATACAGGTATCTACATCCGCGAACGGTGCAAGAAGGCTGATGGTGCCCTTCGGATTCGGCGCGATCCGCATACTGAGCTCTGTGATAATTCCGAGAGTTCCCTCTGATCCGCTGATCAGATTCATCAGACTGTATCCGGAGCAATTCTTGCTGACTTCGGCTCCGAAACGCATGATGTCACCATTCGGCATTACGACAGTCATTGCCAGAACCCAGTCTCTGGTACTTCCGTATTTGCAGGCACGCATACCGCCGGCATTTGTTGCCACATTTCCGCCCAATGTCGCAAACTTCTCGCCCGGATCAGGCGGATACATCATTCCCTTGGAAAGACATGCTTTCTGCACATCATCGATCAATGCTCCGGCCTGGGCGCGGATCACAAGATTATCCAGATCTACAGCAATGATCTCATTCATCCGCTGCATATCGATCACAATTCCTCCGGCCGTCGGCACACATCCGCCGGAAAGTCCTGTTCCTGCCCCTCTCGGAACAAACGGAACCTCATATTCATAACAAAGTCTGCATACGGCAGATACTTCCTCCGTTGTCTTCACCGTAACAACTGCATCCGGCATGAAATGTCCGTGAACATCATACTCATCATGCGTAAAATCCTCATTGATATCCTCCCCGGTATACACCCGGCCGGGAACAGCCTCCCTGAGCTTTTCAATCATTTCTTCGGATGGTTTATTGAATTCCATAAAAAATCCTCCCTCTTCCCCTGATAGTAATTTTATATACCTCTATATTATACATCATACAAAAAGTCGAATCAATATTCAGCGCAGGATTCTCGTGACTTTAGTCGTGAGAGGAATGCGCCAAATTAACATTTTCGTCTTCAGCATGGGTTTCATACCTGCGCTGAAGATTGAAGCCTCCGGCGGATCGCAGGCGCGCAAGAGGAATACGCACCGCGGCAAGTACGCCTGATGCGTACTTGATTATAAAAGGACGGGACATTCGCACTGACTTGTGTGAATGTCCCGCCCTGACTCATGACATAGTACATCTAAACTATATATTCTGTTTGTTTTTGATTACTCACGAACAACAACGGAAATACCATTCGGGATGCAGGTCAAAGATGCGTCTGCTCCCTTGATTTCACGTGCCATTGCGTAAGCGGTATTCAGATCCGGTGCATAGGTCATCTTCAATCCCTCGATCATATCTTTCTGAGAAGGATCTGCAACAAAGATTACCTTGTACTTGCGTACAATTCTCGCAAGGATCTGAGAACACCACTGATCCGGTCTGGTCTCCTCCTGAGGAGTAGCCAGGAATTTCTGGTAAGCCGTCTCAATGTCCGGCTCATCAGCTATGATGTGATAGAAGAAATCACCGCCGGTACCATCTTTGCAGGAACCAAGCATAATGATCACTCCGCCGTCTTTTACAGTTGCTTCACCGGCGGACATTCCCTTCGGTGACTGATAAGCATTCTGATCCAGCGGGTAACCGCCATTTGTTGTGATAACGATATCTGCATACTGCGGTTTCACGCATACATATTCGCCGATGAAATCACAGCCTTTGCGGTGTGCTGTCTCATAGTTACCTGCAAAAGCAGCAACTGTTTTCTTGTTCTCGTCAATGACTACGTTGACGATATACGCCAGCTTAGACATCTTCGCTGCGGCAAGCATATCCACATGCATCGGATTACCGTCCAGAATACCTGTCCTGGAATGCGGATCATCGATAAACTTCGAGCAATGGTTGCCCATAACGGTAACTGCATCTGCGATGCCGGGAAGAATACTCTTTCTTCCTCCGGAAAATCCTGCAAAGAAATGCGGCTCAATAAAGCCTTCTGCAACCAGCAAAGATGCATTCATGGCAGCCTTGTCCAGGATACAATCCGGGCCGGAAGGAAGTACACCGACCTTCACATTGGTAGACGGATCATGCGCGTCATGAACGATGATACGATCTTTGAATTCTTCGTAAAGCTCATCCCCCAGCTTTGTACGAAGTTCTTCGATTGTTGTCGGGCGATGGAATCCTGTCGCAACAAGAAGAGTGATCTTAATATCCGGATTGCCTTCTTTCAATTCGCGGATCATGTTTGGCAGAATATCCTTGCTCGGAACCGGTCTCGTATGATCACTGATAATGATAACGCAATCCGGTTTTCCCTTAGCCAGCTCGCAAAGGCGCGGGCTGTCAATGGGATTCTCCATCGCTTTTCTGACGATTTCAATTCCGTCCTCATCACTTGCCAGTTCATCTACACGCGATGTCAGTACCGGAGTATCCTCAGGTACTTCGAGATCGTATGTAGTCTGATCATAGAAGAATTTAACAGTTTTCATGCTAATCATACCCCCTAAAGCATATCTGTGCTTTATGCTCTTGCTTTTTTAATCTCTTCAGTAAGAACAGGCAGAACCTCAAACAGATCTCCGACAATACCATAATCAGCAATATCAAAGATAGCTGCATCCGGGTCTTTGTTGATGGCAACGATGCAGTCAGAGCTGCTGATACCTGCAGCATGCTGGATTGCGCCGGAGATACCGCATGCGATATAAAGCTTCGGTCCTACCGTCTTTCCTGTCTGTCCAACCTGATGAGCATGTGAGATCCATCCGGAATCTACCGCTGCACGGGAAGCTCCTACTGTAGCGCCAAGCACCTCAGCCAGTTCTCTGATCGGGGCAAATCCTTCCGCTCCGCCAACTCCGCGGCCGCCGGCTACGATAATATCTGCGCCTTCCAGATCAACACTGCCTGCATCCATGTCACGGATAAGCTCGATCACTTTTACGCGAATCTGGCTTTCGTCAACATGAATGTCCTCTTTAACGATCTCAGCTTTTGCTTCTCCGGGTGTACCCTTCTTAAATACACCGGGACGAACGGTACCGATCTGAGGTCTGTGATCCGGGCAGAGAATTGTTGCCATCAGGTTACCGCCGAATGCGGGACGTGTCCATGCAACATTTCCGGACTCTTCATCAACATCCAGACCTGTACAGTCTGCGGTCAGACCTGTCTGCAGGCGGCTGGAAACACGGGGTCCTAAATCTCTTCCGTTGTTCGTAGCGCCGATCAGCATAGAGGTCGGGCCATATTTCTCAACTAATTCAACCAGTGCGATTGCATATGCGTCTGTTGTATATTCCTTGAATTCAGGACCATCTACAACAATAATCTGATCTGCTCCGAGCTCAGAAGCATCTTTCTGAGCAGCTTCTGTCTGACAGCCAATGATGACAGCAACAAGCTTTCCGCCCTGTTTTTCGGCAATCTCACGTCCGGGTGTTAAAAGCTCCAGACCAACATTTTTCGCGGAGCCGTCCGGGTTTGTCTCGACAAATACCCATAAATCTTTTGTTTTTGCTTCCATTCTACTAACCTCCGCTCATTAAATAATATTTGCATCGTTCAAAAGACCAAACAGTTTCTTCGCAGCCAGATCGCCTGTCTCTTCCTGAATCTTGATACCGCCTGTCTTTTTCTGAGGAACAAAAGTTTTCTTTACACGTGTCGGTGAGCCTTTCAGGCCTGCTTTTGACAGATCGATCTCGGGAAGCTCGGGTACTCCGAGAACCGGAATCTCTTTCTTTCTTGCAGCCAGTTTGCTCTTGATGGTCGGATATCTGGGATCCCATGCCGGTTTTGTAAATGTAATCAGGCACGGGGTCTGAATCTCTACTACGAGCACGCCTTCCTCTGTCTCTTTGTTGATGCGCAGCTTATCGCCTTCTTTGAATGCTTCCAGGGCATAAGTAACCTGAGGGAGTCCAAGCCATTCAGCAATCTCCGGTCCAACCTGTGCAGTATCACCGTCGATCGCCTGCTTGCCGCAGAAGATAGCATCGAATTTGCCTTCTGTCTCTTCGATTTTCTCAATCGCACTCTTGATGATGTAGCTTGTAGCCAATGTATCAGATCCGCCGAATTCACGTCCGGATACCAGATATCCTTTATCTGCTCCGATTGCGAAACACTCGGTGATGACTGCCTTTGCCTGCTCCGGTCCCATGGAAACAACTACGATCTTTGTATCAGGATCAGCATCTTTGATACGAGCTGCCGCTTCCATCGCATACCCGTCGAACGGATTCAGGATGGAAGGAACACCCTTACGGATCAGTGTATTTGTTACCGGATCAATCTTGATTTCTGTGGTATCCGGTACCTGTTTTACACAAACTAAAATATTCATACTACTTGCTCCTTCATTTTTAATCAGTTAATTATCAGTCTTTTCTCTTTTTGAATTCATCGATCATCAGCGGAAGCACCTGCTTAACGTCCGCAACGATACCGATATCAGCTACTGAGAAGATCGGTGCATCCTCATCTTTATTGATGGCGATGATATATTTACTTGCTGACATTCCTGAAATGTGCTGTGTCGCGCCGGAGATACCGCATGCGATATAAAGATCCGGAGCAACGATTTTACCGGACTGTCCTACCTGATGTGTACGGTTGATCCAGCCGCTCTCGATTGCCGGTCTTGTCGCGCCTACTACGCCGCCAAGTACTTCCGCAAGCTGTGCGCAAAGCTGGAAGTCTTCCTCCGAACCCATTCCGCGTCCGCCGGAAACAATCACTTTTGCATCTTCAAGATTAACTGCCTCGCCGGCCTCTGCAATTACTTCAACGATCTTAGCCATCAGGCTCTCAGCGCCGTCAGCTGCTGCGATCTCCGTAATCTCCGGTGCCGCTTCGGGTGCAGGATAGCTGCCACCACGGATGCTGATCACAGCAACAGGAGCTGTAACCTCCATCTTCTCCTGTGCGGTACCGCCGTAAACAGGACGAACAACCGTGATCTTTCCGCCGTCTTCTGCGATAGAGATTGCGTCATTCACAGAACCGCCGCCGATACGGGTAGCGATGCGCGGAGCAACAATTTTTCCAAGTGTTGTAGCAGATACAAGAACCAGTCCGTAACCGCCTTCCGCAGCTTTTTTCGCGATTGCCTCGCAAACAACATCCTCATCAGGCACTCCTTCTTTTGAAGCAACGCAAACTGCGTCTGCTTCTGCGCCGATCTCTTTTGCCGCGCTCAGAAGTTCCAGGCTTGCACCAATCGGAGAGCCATCTTTTGTTTCGATATAAACCAATGCTTTCATAATGTTCTCTCCCTCCTTACAGTACCTTGTCTGCTGCCATAATTTCAAATGCTTTCGCTACAGCGTCAGCAACTTCATCTTCCTGAATCTTAACACCGGCTTCACGCTTCGGAGGCTCAATGTATCCGAGATAAGCTACCTTTGCATTCAGATCGCCATCTTTGAGCGCAAGCTCTCCTGACGCAACAGAAGGGATCTGTACCTTTCTTGCAGCCAGTTTGCTCTTAATGGTCGGATAACGGGGATCATAATCCGGTTTTGATACCGTAAAGATGGAAGGGAGCGCAGTCTCAACCATCATATAACCTGCATCCAGCTCTTTTTTGGAAGTAACTTTTCCGTCTGCCTCTTTGATCTCAACAATGTTGGTCACGAAAGGAAGACCAAGTTTTTCAGCAAGGATTTCTCCGACCTCACTGCCAATTGTATCTGTGGACTCTTTACCGCAGAGAATAACATCAAATTTAGCGCCGTTCTCTTCTTCGATTTTTGCAACTGCGGCAGCCAGAAGACCTGCAGTCACAAAAGCATCTGCGTTGTCGATGCCGTCATCTGAAATATGGAATGCCTTTGAAGCACCTACAGCCAGAGCATTCTTCAGGCAAACCTTGTTATCCTCGGGACCTACGGTGACAACAGTCACACTTCCGCCATTCTCTTCGATATAACGAACCGCCAGCTCCAAAGCATATGTGTCAAACGCATTTCCCTGGGGATCTGCCTGGGACAGATCCGGCTCACCGGCAGCATTCAGTCTGATTTCAACTGAATCGTCCGGTACCTGTTTCATACATACCAGTATTTCCATAAAAACTATTTCCTCCTGTCAGAGATTTCTCAAAAATCCATACTTCCCCGCCAATGAAAATCATTCGCGGGGAATGGAAAAGATAAACAATCAATTATCTGCCAATGGTAGATCTTCCGATAACCAGACGCTGAATCTCGTTGGTTCCCTCAAAGATCTGATAGATCTTAGCATCACGCATCAGCTTCTCAACCGGATACTCTCTGCTGTAACCATAACCGCCATGAATCTGAACTGCTTCCAGTGCGCAGGCCATAGCAGCATCGCCGGACAGGCATTTTGCTTCTGCTGCAGCAACGGAGAAGGACTCACCGCGATCCATCAGGTTCAGAGCGTATGCACACATCTGACGAGCGGACTCTGTCTTCATCTGCATATCAGCGATCTTGAACTGGATTACCTCATTCTTTGCAAGCGGTTTTCCAAACTGTACACGCTGTTTTACATAAGCTGCTGACTCATCAATAGCACGCTGTGCGATACCAACTGCGATGATCGCGCACCATACACGTGCGATATCCAGTGTCTGCATTGCAATCTGGAAGCCCTTTCCAACTTCGCCGAGAATAGCGCTGGAAGGAACGCGTACGTCCTCAAGAACAACATCGCTTGTGTGGCTGTGACGGATACCCATCTTATTCTCGATAGATCCAACGGAAAGACCCGGAGTACCTTTCTCGATCAGGAATGCGGTATAGCCGCCCTTTGCTGCAGGAACTTCCTTGTTTGTAATTGCATATACAACAAAGAAATCAGCGATCGGTGCATTTGTGATGAAGCACTTTGTTCCGTTCAGGATGTAGTCATCACCATCTTTTACAGCTGTTGTGGATGCATTGGAAACATCACAGCCGGCGTTTGGCTCGGTCAGGCAGAAGCAGCCGTATCCGCCATTTGCAATAAGCTCATAGCAGCGTGCTTTCTGCTCAGGATTTCCTGCAACTTCAAGGGAATCCAGTGCAAGCTCATTTGCCATCAGTGTGATTGCAACACCTGCATCATACTTTGCAACCTCCTCAACCAGTGCAGCACGGTCGATTCTGCAAAGTCCCGGTCCGCCGTGTTCCTCCGGCAGTGCCAGGATGTTTAATCCCATCTCATTCAGGCCTTCCAGGATGCCTTTGATCATTTTATCGGCTTCAGCCTCTGTTGCTTCGGAGTAGCTCAGCTTCTCAGCTTCGTATACCTGCTCCTTCATCTCATTTTCGCAGAACTGTCTGACGTCTTTTACGAGGTCTTTTCCGTCCTCAGTAACAAAATATCCCATTGCAATTCTCTCCTTTCTTTTATCTGAGATTCCGCAGAAAGCCTTTCCTGATCAGGAAGACTTTCTGCGGATAACCCTATCGATTTACATTGTGTAGCAAACTTTGCCAGGATTCAGAATCATGTTCGGATCGAATACCTTCTTGATGCCTTCCATCAGAGCCATATTGGTCTCTCCGACAGAATCAATCAGATATTTCACCTTGCCGCGTCCGATTCCGTGCTCGCCGGATACAAGTCCGCCGCAGGCAACAGCCTCTTCATACAGTTTGCTGAAGTAGTTGTCTACACGTTTCTTGAACTCAGCCTCTTCCAGATCATTGCTGCACTGATAAATATGTAAGTTTCCGTCTCCCGCATGTCCAAAACTCTTGATCACAAGTCCGCACTCCTCGCCGCACTGTTTTGCGAATGTCAGGAAGGAAGCGATCTTGTTAACAGGAACAACGACGTCGCACTCATCCAAAAGCTTGGTCTCAGCTTCAATAGCCTCAAGGAAGCTGGAACGTGCTGCCCATGCGTCGCGGATTCTTGCCGGTGTATCTGCAACCAGAACGTCCATTGCGCCCTGATCCAGAACCAGTTCACAGGCTTTCTCAACAAGCTCCATCAGCTGGTCTTCATCCTCGCCGTCGAAGGTTACGAGCAGATATGCTCCGATCTCCTGTCCCTCGATCTCCTGCGGGAATACAGAACGTCCGATATAGCGCTCGCTGGAAAGAACGATCTCACGCTCCATGAACTCCAGAGCCTGCGGTCCGAGACCTGCTTTCTTAATAACAGGAACCGTTGAGATTGCTGTCTCCAGATCTTCAAACGGAATGATCAGGCTGATTACTTTCTTCGGAGCCGGAATGATCTTTAATGTCAGCTCTGTGATAATACCAAGTGTTCCTTCACTTCCGATCATCAGATTCAGAAGGCTGTATCCGGAACTTGTCTTGCTTACAGAAGCTCCCATCTCGGTGATCTCGCCGGTAGGAAGAACAACTTTCATAGCCAGTACATAGTCTCTGGTAGAACCGTATTTAACAGCACGCATGCCGCCGGCATTTGTGGATACGTTTCCGCCTACTGTCGCGAGTTTTTCACCCGGATCAGGGGGATAGAGATATCCCTGTTTTGCGCAGTCATCTGCCAGTTCCTGTAAAAGAACACCCGGCTGGATCGTAACTGTGAAGTTGTCAAGATCGTATCCGATGATCTCTTTCATCTTTGTTGTGTCGATCAGAAGTCCTCCCAGAATGGGCACGCATCCGCCAACCAGACCGGTGCCTGCTCCACGCGGTGTAACCGGGATCAGGTTCTCGTTGCAGATTTTCATACATGCTGCGATCTCTTCTGTGGAAGAAGCCATAAGGACAGCATCCGGCATGTGCTTGCCGTAGATCGGCATCTCATCACGCGCGTAATCCTCGTTGATATCCTCTCCCGTTAAAATGTGTCCCGGTGCTGCAGCTTTCAGCTGTTCAATCAGTTCCGGAGTAAGTGTGTTATAACTTGCCATAATTTTCTCCTCCATTATGATTCGTTATTATATATTAATTGTAATATATACGATCCTTTCGGTTCCTACTATTGCAGCGGTACCGGATCACCGACAATGCCCATGCATGCCAGTACAACAACCACTACCAGGATACAGAAGATAACCATAGGTGCAGCGTTCGTACGAATGATCTTTCCTTCGTTTCCATTGGTTCCTGTCGTCGCACATGCAGCGACTACGTTATTTACACATACCATATTACCGATCGCGCCGCCCATGTTCTGCAGTGCTACGATGAATACGGTAGACATGCCTACCAGATTCGCTGTTTCAAACTGAAGAGATGAGAACAGCGTATTGGATACGGTATTGGATCCCGACATGAAGGAACCCAGCACACCGATAAACGGTGCGATCACGATATATGCCTTGCCCGCAAGAGCTGCAAGAGCTTTTGCCATAACCAGCAGCATGGAGTCTTTCACAGCATCTGCTACGGTCGTCATGGTCGCGGAGTCAATATTGGTATAGCGGAAGATATTTACCAGAGCCACACCGAAGAACAGTGCGATCGCGGCACCCGTGATCTGCTTAAAGGTATCCCTGAACGCGCCCTTGATCGCATCGCCCTTCATGCCGTGAAGGCCGAAGGTAATGAAGGCAACGATGATAAATACGATACCCGGTGACCATGCGATGGCCCAGTTCCAGTTCTGTCCGAGAATAACGCCGCTGTCGCCGGTTCCGACCGTCAGGGTCTTTAACTTATCCGCCCAGTTGGAAACACCTGCGTTGGCAGCCATTCTCTGGCTTACACGGGTAACGACCAGGATGATCGCAATGATAAAGTACGGGATCCATGCTTTGATCAGAGACATGTTGGAAGTCTTCGGAGCAGGCACTTCTGTTGTGCTCAGCCAGGTCTTGTCCCATTTGCTCTGATCGCCGAAGGTCCAGACCTTCTTCGGAACCAGGAATCCCTTCTTCGTCGTGAACATAACCAGGAACAGAGTAATAACTGCAGCAAGAAGTGAAGTAAGCTCCGGTCCGATAAAGGTAGCGATGATCAGATAGATCACATCAAATACGATTCCGACATACAGAATGAACGGGATTACAGGCACTACGTCAGACATTTTCTTTTCAGGTCCGAACAGCTTGCACATGATGGCGATACCGATGATCATGATGACGAAAGCACCAACTGCCATCGGAACAGCTGTCCACTGTGTCAGGGACAGACGCCATACGTTCGGATCCGGCAAGGATGTCAGAGCGTCCTGAACCGTAGTGAACGCCGTGTTCGTAGGTGTACCTACAGCACCGTAAGGCACCGGTACAGAGTTGAATTGAAGAGCTACGATTGCTGCTGCAAGCGGCGGGAATCCCACACTGATCATCAGCGGAGCAGCCAGAGCGGCCGGTGTACCGAATCCGGCAGCACCTTCAATAAACGCGCCGAATACGAATCCGATGATGATTGCCTGCAAACGTGCATCCGGTGTAATACCGGTGAACATACGATTAATGGAATCCATCGCGCCGGAACGCTTCAAAGTGTTCATGATCAGGATCGCCCCGAA
Source organism: uncultured Lachnospiraceae bacterium (assembly GCA_946546945.1). Lineage (GTDB taxonomy): Bacteria > Bacillota > Clostridia > Lachnospirales > Lachnospiraceae > Eubacterium_I. The sequence continues at coordinate 26,509 of CAMNOU010000009.1, read as the reverse complement.
AATGATCACCAGAACTTCGAATGCGCTTAAGAAACCGGTAATCGTAAATGCAATCGCATTGACGATCTTCATCTTCCAGAGAGCAACTCCGAAGATGAGAGCCAGCAGCCATGCCAGCGGCAAAGCCCTCTTGGCCGGCCAGTTAAAGGCGACCATCAATACAACTGTGATGATGATTGGTATAAAGGCTATAATAGCATACATAAATTTTTCCTCCCTTCCTGATGTAGCAGCATCTATACCATACGAACTGTGACTTGCTAAAACCCAAAAGCTAAAAAGAGTCCCGCCGTTCAGTAAATAATCCAGCCCGGCGAAAATGAACCCTTTAGTAAAAATATACACTCTTCTTTCTTTTATGTCAATCAACTATCGCAAATTCCATAAACCGTTTTTCGTTTTGGATTTAATTTTATACAAAATACACAAGCCTGGTTCTATTCAAAGCTTCCGAAATATGAACGGTATACTTCCATAAAGGACGGGCCGGACAGCGAAAGCTGCGGATCCGCTGCAATCTCATCCCACTCTTTCTCATTCACAGAGGAGCTCAGATGATCCGCATAGGAGAGATAGACATCCTCCAGCGCATCCTGCAGGCGCTGTGAAAGAACATTCTCCTTGTTCTTATCTGTCAGCTCCGGATTGAACGCGTTGACACAGTAGAAAATGTAATACCCGTCTTCCATGCGGATGATTCCGCTGTACTGCCCTGTCTCCATCGAAAACAGGTTCTCTTCATAATCCGGTCCGAAGGTCGTGCGCGTGATCGTCCTGTCCTCAACATCCACATCCTTATACGCGGATGGAAGAGAATAGAGATCGGCCCCGTCTCTGAGCTTTGCGTAAATCTCATCCGCATCTTCTTTCTGCGTGATCTTTACCTGCTGCACCTCCATGACACAGGCTTCATTGTCACTGACTTCCCTGTTGACATCCGAGGTCACATCTTCAAAAAGTTTTCCGGCAAGAAGATAGCGTTCAAAAAGCCTTTCAACGTCTGCTTCATCCGCCCCGATATAATCCTTCTCCTCCTGCGTCAGGCCCTGATAGTACTCTTTGGCAGCCTGCTCTGCCTTCCCTTTATCCGAACCGGAAAGGGACAGTTCCCGCTTTTGGGCAATAATATCCAGTGTATAGACTTCCGCAAGTCTGGAAAGAGTGATATTCCTGACATACTCCTCCAGTTTTACTCTGGCAGCCGTATCCGCGGACCAGAGGTCCATCCCGTAAAGCGAACTGTATTCCTTCTGGTAATTCATCAGTATGATCTTTCCCTCTGCGGCCGGGCACTTTTCTCCCCCGACCTCAAAAATACTGCTTCCGCTGCTTTTCGCTTTGTGAAACGGAAGATCCGACCGCCCGCAGCCGGCCAGAAGCCATACGCCGCATAATGCAGCTGCCAGGCAGACAACCGCTGCCTTACCTGTTTTCCAGTGTTTTTTCTTTCTGTTTTCCATTTTCATATTCTTTATCCCGCTCTCACTCAAGGTATCTTTTCACGCATCCACGATCAGATAGCGCCCGTCCGGAAGGGCAAAGACCTCTTCCGATGCGGCCAGCTCATCTGCCGTCATTCCGCAGATGTCCGCGCCTGTCTCCTCAAAATAACTGCGCACTTCCTTTTTGTTTCTGCAGACGACTGCCATACAGATCTCCAGGAACTCTTCGGCTTCCTCCGGAGTCTCTGCCACCTTTTCCGGGAAGAGCTGAAGCTGGTTCTTCAGAAAAGTATCAATCACAATTTTATCATATTCGTTCATTCGGCAACTTCCTCTTTTCCTGTTGTTTTCTCCTGAAAATTATACCTGTCTTTTCTGTTCCCCGCAAGAACTAATTCCGGAATGCCCAGGTTTTCAGTTCCTGATACAGTCTCGCGACCGGCAGTCCGACAACATTGTTGTAATCACCGCTGATCCCCTGGATATATTTTGCACAGGTTCCCTGGATCGCGTAAGCCCCCGCTTTGTCAAACGGCTCTTCTGTCGCGATATAATCCCTTATTTCCTGTTCGGTCATCGGATAAAAGAGGACATCGGTCTTCTCATAAAAGGTTTTCTTTTCGGGCGTGCCGTTTCCCGCACGGATGAGGCAGACCCCCGTATATACCTGGTGCGCGGCGCCGGATAATTCCCGGATCATCTGTTCGGCTTCTTTTTTATCTTTCGGCTTTCCCATGAACCGGCCGTTTCGCACCACGATGGTATCCGCGCCGATCACAAGAGCATCTCCCCGGATTTGTCCCGCAATATCTGATGCCTTCTGTTCCGCAAGCTCCATGACCGCCTCCCAGGGCTCTTCCTTTGTGATTTTTTCTTCTTTTCCGGACGGAAGCACTTCGAACTCCCATCCCATCTTATTCAACAATTCTCTGCGTCTTTCCGACGCTGAGGCCAGAATAATTTTCATTGTTTCAACTCTCCCTTTCCGGTATTACAAATCAATGGTCAGATCCAGCCCGAAGGAATAGATCAGGATCTCTTTCACTTTTTTCTCCGCAAACATGCGGTCAATGGCTTCTGCGTACAAAAGGAGCTGCTCCCGGTATCTTCCGGCAAGCTCCTGCGGAGTATCCACCCGGTCCGTTTTATAATCCAGAAGGACGATGCCGTCCTCTTCTTCCCAGAAGACGTCAATAATTCCCTGGACCAGCACCGGCTCCTCCGTCTTGCATTCTTTCCAGACTCTCTGCGCGGGAACCGACATGACAAACGGCTGTTCTTTTGTCAGCAGGCCCTTTTTCGCACTCATCATCATTCTTTTTGCAGTGGGAGATTCCAGAAAACGGCTGATCTTTCGCATGTTCAGAAGCGCCTTCTCCTCTTCTGACATCCGTCCGTTTTTCACCAGTTCATCCGCCGCCGTTTCCAGCGCAGACACCATCTCTCTTTCCGATGCGGACTCCGCACAGGACAAAGCCGCAAAATCCAGGCATTCCAGGAACCGGTGGACGGCCGTTCCGCGCAATGCGCCCTGATTGACCTCCTGCTTCCGGATGAAATCCGGCACATAGGGTACTGGAATCTCCTTCGCGAACATTTCCTCCCGGTCGTTCTGTTCCAGAAGCTGCCGGTATTCCTCCATCGCCCGGTGCTTGATTTCCGATACCGATACTTTCTGCTTCAGAACCGTTTCTGTATCAAACGGATATTCCCGGGACAGCTGGCTGCAGAGCTGTTCATAAAGAGAGCTGTCCACTTCCTGCAGCTGCCTTTCCAGTTCTTGTCTTTCCTGCATCAGCCCCTGTCTTTTCTTTTGCTCGCTCTCCGCACGGTCTTCAAACGTCCGGCTGATGACAGGATATTTCTCCCCATATGTATTCAGTGCCTTCAGGATCCAGTCCCAGCTGCAGTTCGCGTCCATACGTGACGTGAAATCCAGTTTCTGATAAGGTTCCTCTATTCTGCTGACTGCCTCTTCCTCTCCCTTCCGTATCCCGGTCAGAATCAGTTTTTCCTTTGCTCTGGTGAGCGCAACGTACAGAACACGAAGCTCCTCCCCCAGATTTTCTTTTTTGGTCTCTATGGAAAAGATTTTCCGGATCAGCGTATCTGATTTGGTCCTGCGCTCCAGATCAAACCACTTCAGCCCGAACCCGTACACGGGATGAAAGATCATATTGCCGGAAGAATCTGTCATATTAAATTTCTTGCCCAGACCGGAGACAAAGACGATGGGGAATTCCAGTCCTTTGCTTTTATGGATCGTCATCAGCCGCACGGCGTTTTCCTGTTCCTGCAGCATCTCCGCCTCCCCGTAATCCACATCATACTTCATGAGCCGGTCGATATAGCGGACAAAATGGAACAATCCCTGATAACTCGTCTGTTCATAGGCGATTGCCTTTTCGAGAAGCATGTCCAGATTGGCCCGCCTCTGTTCCCCTCCGGGAAGCGCAGTCACATAATTCAGATACCCTGTCTCATCCAGGATCTGCTGCAAAAGCAGATGAACCGGAGTATAGGAGACGCGTTTCCGGAAGGACGCAAGCATGTCCCAGAAACCGCCTTCTTTTTCTCTCACACATTCGTAAAAAGGCCGGTCCGGGCAGTCTGCCCGGATTTTTGCCAGCTGTGCGGGAGAGAATCCTCCGATCGGCGATCTCATGACAGCCGCAAGCGGAATATCCTGTCTTGGATTATCGATCACCCGGAGAAATGCCAGAACCGTCTGCACCTCCTTTGCGGAAAAATAACCGGTCCGGGAGGAAACGATCAGCGGAATGCCTTCCTGGTCAAAGACCTTCTGAAAGGATTCCGCCCACCCCGACAGGGAACGGAGAAGGATGACCACATCCCGGTACTGTTTTCCGGGAATCTCACCGCCGTCGATCAGCTCCCGGATCCGCGCGGCGACCACCCGGGCTTCCGTCATGCGGTCATCATTGCTGTACGGATCCGGTTCCACCGTGATGCATTCCGGCGCGTAACACTCCCCCTCTTTTTCATCGCAAAAGGAGGCTCCCTGATAAAGCGCGCTCTGCGCATCGTATTCTACATTCCCGAGATCCCGGCCCATAATCCGGCCGAAAATATCATTCACGATCCCGATGACCTCCCCGCGGCTGCGGAAATTGCGGTGCAGATCGATCCTCTGCTTTGGGCTGTCATCTTTTTCGGAAGTGCGCAGCGTAAAGGTGTTATATTTCTCCATGAAGATCTCCGGCCGGGCCAGACGGAAGCGGTAAATACTCTGTTTTACATCGCCGACCATAAAGAGATTTTCCCTTCCCTCCAAAATACCGGAAACGGCGGTCAGCAGCGCTTCCTGCACATAATTACTGTCCTGGTACTCATCGATCATGATTTCTCTGAATTGCTTCTGATATTCCTGCGCCGTTGCCGTCGGAAGTTTGGTATCAGCATCGACCAGCACATTCAGCGCAAAATGCTCAACATCGTGGAAATCCAGAATATTCTTTTCCGCCTTTTCCCGCGCATAACATTCCGCAAATGCCTGCGTAAGTTCCACCAGCGTTTCCGCCATCACGGAAGTCTTTTGCAGAAGTTCCAGATGCCTTTGCGGACTGACCGAAAAATAGTCTTTTTCCAGGGTTTTGATCTGTTTCTTTACTCTGTCCCGCATCTGCGTGACCGCGTTCTTTTTATCCTCACTCCCGGCGTATTTGCGCGCAGCGCTCAGACGTTTGAATTCCATCTGCTGCAGCTGCTCCCGCCATTGCGACAGATGCCTGCACGAGAGGAGATTTTCCATCTGACCAAGGTCATCCCTGACTGTTTCTGCGTACATCTGCGGGCCGTCCTCATCCAGCGTATACCGGTAAACCGCTTTGTACTGCGCGAGCATATCCTCCATCCTGATATGAAGATAAGCAAGGAAATCAGACACCCACGCTTTCTGTTCCAGTTCTTCTTCGGTCTCTGCCCTGTACTGCTTTGCACATGCGGAAAGCCATTCGCCGGGCCAGGGATAACTCTGGGAATAGTCATAGAGCTGAAGGATCATGCCGCGGATCCCCGCATCACTCCTGGCTGTGGAATAACTGTCCGAGAAGGAAAGAAACCGCGGGTCTTTCGACTCATAAAAAGACTCCAGGACCTTATCGCAGACATCCTCCCGCAAAAGCTTCAGCTCTCCCTCGTCGCCGATCCGGAACCCGGGCTCCAGCGAAATCTTGTGAAAATGATTGCGGATCACATGGAGGCAGAAACTGTCGATCGTTGTAATCTGCGCATTATGAATCAGGGTCGCCTGCCGCTGCAGATGCACATTCTGAGGGTCTTCCTCCAGTTTCTTTTCGATCGCTTTGAATACTCTTTCCCGCATCTCAGATGCGGCGGCATTTGTAAAGGTAACCACCAGCAGCTGATCGATATCCACAGGACGGGTCTCATCTGTAATCATGGAAATGATCCGTTCCACAAGCACGGCTGTTTTTCCAGAACCGGCCGCCGCGGATACCAGCATACTGCGGTCTCTCAACCTGATCACATCCAGCTGTTCCGGCGTCCAGACCGGTGCTGTCTGATTGTTTTGAATAGCAATGTCTTTGCTTTTTTCTGACATAAACTGTTTTATGCCTCCCCGTTTTCCTTTTTGATCCGGAACCAGATCTCGTCATCCTTCAGTTCCGCATTTTTTCTGTACTGATACCCGGGTATCCTGGGATCAAACCCGCAGATACTTCTGTAGGAGCAGTAATCACATCCGGTCCTGCCGCTCAGCTCAAAGGGCTGTACCCGAATGTCTCCGGACAGAATCTGTTCTGCCGCATTCCGGATCTTCTTATTGACATAGTCCGATAATTCCCCGAAATCAGCGGCCGGCACAGCCGATGCCGAGCGCCCGCTGACAGACATGTCTTTATTCAGCGCAACCGGAATCACGCTGGACGTCCGTTTTTCCGGAAGTTCCCGGTCCATATGCAGGTATGCATCCTGATCCAGGCTGACCAGACCGTTCACGCGCAGCTCGCGAAGAATGTCCTCCATAATTTCTTCCTGCGGTTTTCCGCTGTCCTCAACCATCGGATCATCCAGATGATAGTAGAAAATTCCGGCAGGAATCATCTCCGTCTGCGGATTCTCCTTCTTTAACTTTTCAAGAGCCGCATTCATGTAAACGACCAGCTGCAGCTGCATGCCGTAATACAGCTGTATCAGCTGGAATCTGGTCTTCCCGGATTTATAATCAATGACCCGGACATAGGTGCGCCCTTCTTTTTCCCAGGTATCGATCCGGTCCACACGCCCGACTGTGCGCATCAGCTGCCCTGCATCCAGTTCGCTGACCTGCACAAATTCCACCTCATATCCCTCCGGGCGGAAATCCCCGCGGCGGATCTGTTCCGTCAGCGCCCATACGCTGCGTTTCATAATTCTGCGGATCCGCTCCAGGATATAAGCGCTCCTCGCCGATTCCAGCAGGGCCTCATTGGGCATGGAAAGAACCGTCTCTTCCATCGCTTCCTCCAGAATAGCATCCTGCTGTTGTTCCGTAACCGACTCCCAGCTGTATGCTTTTTCCAGTTTTTCGCAATATCTCTGCAAAATGTCATGGAACATGCTTCCCATGTCCACATTTTCAAACGTAAATTCTCTCCGCTCCGAAAGCTTCAGCCCGTACTCCAGGAAATGCGCGAATGCACATTTCGCAAAAAGCTCCAGTCTGGTTACGGAATTCGTAAGAACCGTTCCATACAACAGTCTGGCCAGATCCGGTTCGAGAATTTCATCCTGATACGTCCCGAAACCGGCATTCCAGAGCCGCTGCGTCACTCCGGCCCATTTCTGCTGGCTGCCCAGCCATTTATGCAGCGCCTTCCATTCCGGAAGGACCTGTCCCTTTCTGGCGAGGAGGAACCCGGCCAGCCAGGAATCCAGGCTGCTTTCAGGGGTGACGGGAGCCGGCGGTGTGCCGGCATCCAGTTCTTCGATGACAAGCTCTGAGAACAGTTTCTGCATTGTACCGATCAGGTAAGAAGGCCGCGCCGTTTTGCCGTCCGCCGTCATCCTCGCAAACGTCAGATACAATGCATCCGACGGTTTCGTCATATTCAGATATAAATAAAAACGCTGCATGAAAATCTGTTCTCTCGGTGTCGGCGCCAGCTCAATCGAATGCTCCTCCAGCACTTCGCGGTCATAGGGCGACAGCAGGCTTCCCTTCTCTGTATTTTTCGGGATCTGTCCGTCATTTACACCCAGGAAAAACAGAATCCTGATTCCGTCCAGCCTTGTTCTCTCGATATCCCCGAGAATCACGCAATCGTTTCCCGGCGGAATCGATCCGACCTTTGCAGCGGAAAAGCCGGCTTCCAGAATATCTGTGTAATCCCGAACCGTCAGTTCTTCCTCTCCGAGCAGGCTCACCATTTTGTCGAGAAGATCCATGACGATCCGGTAGATCTGTCTGTACGTATCGGCCAGAATCTCTTCCTTCGCCTCCTCCATCCGGCGCTGCCCTTCCTGCATCTGTTCCTGTGCTGACAGTCCGGTCAGAAAACGGTACAGTTCCGCGGACATTTCTTTGACCGTGACATTTTTCTGCCGGAAAACACTGTATATAGGACTGGTCTGCTGCCACAGTCTTTCCCGCAGCTGATTCAGCAGCGTCAGCTGTGCCTGCTGTTCTTCCTCATCCGGTTTTATTCTGCCGTGCGCCCGGAAAGGTTTCAGAAAACGCTTCTCCCACCTGCGCGCTCCGCGCACTCCTTTTTCAATGCAGTAATTTTCGAGCAGATCGATCTCGTCATATGAAAACCCGGTCAGTCCTGTCCGCAGATAGCGGAATACACTTTCACAGGAATAGTCCTTCTCGATCAGCTCCAGAACCGAGCGGATCAGTTCGGTCAGCGGATGATAGAGAACGGTCTGTTTCTGATCCGCAAAAAACGGAATCTGAAGTTTATCAAAAATACTTTTCGCATATCGTTCATAGGCTTCTGCATTGCTGCTGACAATCGCAAAATCCCGATACCGGTATCCGCCCCCGCGGACAAGCTGGGCGATTTCGCCGGCCGCGAACTGCAGCTCCTGCTTCGGAGATGCCGCTGAGTACACCCGGACCTGTTCGGAACAGGATCCGTGCCAGGGTTTCCAGACGGTCCGGAACAGGTTCTGCTCCAGACTTTTGAGTACCGGATTCGCAGCCAGCCGGCTGTATCTGTTCTCGCTGATCATCACCGGATCCGCGAGTTCAAAGCCTGCCTCCGCGGCCGCATGAACAAGCGCGCGGACCATTTTATGGCTCATAAAGAATAAGTCCTGTATCTCCGGCTTTTTATACAGATCCTCTCCGGTATCCAGCGTCACAGTCACATACATTTCCTTTACAAGGTGCATCAGCCGCTGCAGCAGTTTCAGCTGGACCGGCGTAAACCCGGTATAGCCGTCAAAAATCATGACCGCATCCTTCAAAAGAGCAGAAGAATCCGCAGCTTCCATCAGAAGTTCCGGAATCTTCTCCGCAGTGACATAATGATCCTGCAGAAAGTTTTCGAAGGACCGGTAAACGGACAGAATATCCGAAATCTTATATTTGAGAGCAGATTCTTCTTCCATTCCGGCAATAAAGGTCTCCAATTCCTCCGGTGTGACTCCATACTGCATCAATTCCGAAATCATGGATTTCAGTTCCCCGATGCTGCTCATCTTTTTCAGATTGCCTTTCAGAACGGTCAGTTCTTTTTCATGTTCAGCCACAATACGCCGCAGAACCAGACTCTTCCCCGTCTCTTCCATGACGGCTGGATGAATGCCGAGCTCGTCGAATACACGGTAGGCCAGACGTTCAAAACTCACCACATCAATATTCATGATCACGCCGTTTGCCGAATGTTCTGTCAGGCGTTTTTGGGTATGCATGGTGAACTGTTCCGGCACTACCACGAAAAAACGCTGATAGGGCGCCGCTTCTGCCTGCCTGGTCACACGGCTGTAAATATATTCGGATTTGCCGTTTCCGGAATTTCCGTAAATGAAAGTAAGTGCCATAGGATTCTCCTCAAACAAAAGAAGTTCTGCAGCTTCATCCCCACCCGGAATATGAATCTGCAGGACTTCCTGTCTCTGACGTTTAATTCTGTGCTCTGTACGCGGCCGGCGTCATTCCGAAGATTTTCCGGAACTGCCGGCTGAAATGTTCGACACTCGGATACCCGGCTTTCTCTGCAATCTGCTCTACATTGATGCCCTCTGTCTTCAGCATATTGCAGGCATGCTGCATGCGGATTTCTGTCAGGATCGCGCTGAAAGACCTGCCTGATTTCTGTTTGATATATTTAGACAGATAAGGTACCGAAAGGAAAAAATGCGAAGCAAGTTCCTGCAAAGTCACCGTCCGATAGTGTGTCTGCATGTAATTCATGATTTCCCGCATGCGGGTGTCAACGATCAGTTTTTTTTTGGATCGTCTTCCATCAGCCGGTTTACGGCAACCGAAATCGCATGGATCGATGCCTTGACAATATCTCCGTCAAAACCGACGCCCCAGTGCATCACTCTGCTGCCGTCACGGATTCCGATATAAGAAGCGGCCTGAGAAGAAGATCCCTGGGAAAGCGCTCTCTCCTCGTATACCTGCAGTTTATATTCGATATTGAAATACTGCTTGATCGCGTTGCTGACTGCATCCAGACGTCCGTTTCCGGAAGCGATGACCACATCCTCTTTTCCGTCGCAGCTGATCGTCACTTCCGCGCGGATGCCCTGGATCTGCTGGAAATGGGCTGCCTTGACTTTGAAATGATCCTCAAACAGATAGTATCTGCTGCGGAAAACATCATAAATCTCCTTCGGAGACAGCTCTTTGTGGTTGACATCGGAAACATGCTTGACTGCGTATCCAACTTCTTCGCGCATCTGATCCGGCAGAATCAGGCCGAAGTGATTCTTCAGGATATAGCTTACGCCGCCCTTTCCGGACTGACTGTTGATGCGGATCACATCCGAATCATAGGTGCGTCCCACATCCTGCGGGTCAATGGGCAGATACGGAACGCTCCATTTCCCGTCTGCATCGGCTTCTCTGCAGGCCAGACCTTTTGCAATTGCGTCCTGATGAGAACCGGAGAAAGCCGTAAATACCAGCTGACCGGCATACGGATGCCTCGGAGACACAGACAGCTGTGTCAGTTTCTCATAGGTGGACGTCAGCGTATTCATATCGGAAAAATCAAGCTCGGGGTCATATCCGTGAGAGAACATGTTCATGGCGATCGTCATGATATCCACGTTTCCGGTTCTCTCCCCGTTCCCGAACAAAGTACCCTCCACACGGTCTGCCCCGGCAAGGACTCCGAGTTCTGCCGTCGCCACACCGGTTCCCCGGTCATTGTGCGGATGGATCGATATGATCACGGAATCCCGGTAGTGCAGATTCTTATGCATGTACTCTACCTGATTCGCAAAGACATGAGGCATCCCGTTCTCGACCGTAGCCGGAAGGTTGATGATGGCCTTATGATCCTTTGACGGTTTCCAGACATCGAGGACCGCATTGCAGACTTCGAGTGCATACTCCATCTCTGTACCGGTAAAGCTCTCCGGGCTGTATTCAAACGCGATATCCCCTTCCTCATCCGCCGCAAGCTCCATCAGAAGCTTCGCGCCGTCGACCGCGATCTGTTTGATCTCCTCTTTATCTTTTTTGAATACCTGCTCACGCTGCGCGACAGATACGGAATTATAGACATGGACAATCGCATGCTTGACACCCTTGATTGCCTCAAAGGTCTTTTTGATAATGTGTTCTCTCGCCTGCGTCAGCACCTGGATCGTAACATCATCCGGAATCATGTCGCGCTCAATAATGGTTCTTAAAAATTCATATTCCGTCTCGGAGGCAGCCGGGAACCCGACTTCAATAATCTTGAACCCGACCTTTAAAAGCATCTGGTAGAACTCGATCTTCTCCTCAAGTCCCATCGGTTCGATCAGCGCCTGATTGCCGTCCCGCAGATCAACGCTGCACCACTGCGGAGCTTTCTCTATCTCTGTTTTTTTCACCCAGTCCCAGGTCATGCCGGGCGGTAAAAAATAAGGAATTTCATATTTCTGATGATTCATCTTTCTCACCTCTGTTTTGTATTCATAGAATCAACTATACCATGATAGCACAAAAAAAGGAATGATTAAATTTAATCATTCCTTTTGATGTATTTTATCCTATGCGACATCCTCACTCATATTCGCCAGCTTTGCCGCCTGATCTGCAGCGATCAGAGCATCGATGATTTCCTGAATATCGCCGTTCATGATGGACTCCAGTTTATACAGAGTCAGCTTGATGCGGTGATCTGTCACTCTGCCCTGCGGGAAATTATAGGTGCGGATCTTCTCTGACCGGTCTCCGGTCCCCACCTGACTTCTTCTTGCCTGCGCTTCCGCGTCATGCGCTTTCTGCAGCTCCAGATCATATAACTTCGCGCGCAGTACTTTCAGCGCCTTGTCTTTATTTTTCAGCTGGGATTTCTCGTCCTGGCAGGAAATCACAATTCCGGTCGGGATATGTGTCAGGCGGACTGCAGAGTCTGTTGTATTGACACACTGTCCGCCATTTCCGGATGCGCGGAAAACGTCAAATTTGCAGTCGTTCATATCGATCTGCACATCTACTTCTTCCGCTTCCGGCATGATGGCTACCGTAATCGTCGATGTATGAATCCTTCCGCCGGATTCTGTCTCCGGGACACGCTGGACACGGTGTACGCCGGATTCATACTTCAGGACAGAATACGCGCCCTGCCCGGTCACCATGAAGCTGACATACTTCATGCCGCCGATGCCGATCTCCTCCACATCCATCGTTTCGACCTTCCATCGTCTGGTCTCCGCATAATGGACATACATGCGGTAAATCTCCGCCGCGAACAGCGCAGCCTCATCGCCGCCTGCCCCGGCGCGGATCTCTACAATGACGTTCTTGTCATCATTCGGATCCTTCGGAAGCAGCAGGATCTTCAGCTCCTGCTCAAGCTGCGCGAGGCGCTCTCTGGAATCGTTCAGCTCCTCCTTCGCCAGCTCACGCAGTTCTTCGTCAGACTCTTCCTGAAGCATGGAAAGGCTGTCATCAATATTCTGTTTGCACTGCTTATACTCCTTATACGCCTCCACGATGGGAGCCAGATCACTCTGCTCCTTCATCAGCCTCTGAAACCGTTTCGGATCATTGGCCACATCCGGTTCGCTAAGCAGGCTTAAAAGCTCATCAAACCGAAGCAGTGTATCCTCTAATTTATCAAACATCTGAACTTCTCCTTCCTTTTACCACCCGGTCCAGCCCGGCCAGATCGGGGATGATCTCTATATCCGTAAAACCGTGTTCTCTCATCAGATCCGAAACCTGCTTTCCCTGATCATATCCGATTTCAAAAAGCAGCATGCCGCCCGGTTCCAGATGAGAGACCGATTCCTTTATTATCTTTTTATAAAACAGCAGTCCGTCCGCGCTGCCGTCCAGAGCGAGCCTCGGTTCGTGATCACGCACTTCCGGCATCAGATCCGGGATCACACCGGAAGGGATATACGGCGGATTGGAAACAATCATATCATAGTTTCCTCCGATACAGGAAAACAGATCGCTCTGTACCATGGAGACTTCTGCATGATGATCTGCGGCATTTTCCTTTGCGATTTTCAATGCCTCCACCGAAACATCACACCCTGTGATCTCCGCCTCCGGGCAAAAATGCTTCAGGCTCACGGCGATGCATCCGGATCCGGTACACATGTCCAGAATCCTGCGAACGGGCAGACTGCCCTGCCTTTTGCGGTCTGCGATTTCCTTCAGAGCCTCTTCTGCCAGCAGCTCCGTATCCTGCCTGGGGATCAGCACATGCTCATTTACCCGGAACGCCAGGCCCATGAACTCCTGTGTCCCGGTCAGATGCTGCAGCGGGATCCGCCGGCACCGTTTTTCTGTGAGCTCAAAAAATGCCTGCTGATCTGCTTCGGGCATCTCCTCCATCTGATGAAGCAGAAAAAAACTCAAATCCGCCCCGCAGGCCTCTTCCATAAGAAATCCGCTTTCCGCAGTCTCATTCTCAATTCCTGCCTCCCGAAGCATCCCGGCCGCTTTTTGTCTGGCCCCTCTGTATGTCATACCCCGACTCCTTCTTTCCGGTTTCATCCTCCTGTTCCCGTACCTGTTCCACAAAAGGTTTCCAGTCAAACACGGCTTCCACGGAAGCAATGCCGACCTCTATCATATCATCATCCGGCTCCTTAACCGTCAGGGACTGCATCCACAGTCCGGGTTTGCTTAAGATCTGGATCACACGGTTTTCGGTCCTTCCTGCCGCACGCAGCAGCTCATAGGAAATGCCGGCAATAACCGGGATCAGGAGCAGACGGATCACGACACGCATCACATGCGAATCGACTCTGATAAAAAGATACAGGATAATGCTGATCACGATAACAAAAACGAGAAAACTGGTCCCGCAGCGTTTGTGCTCTCTGGAACTTTTCCTGACGTTCTCCACATTCAGATCCAGACCATGCTCAATGCAGTTGATGCATTTATGCTCTGCCCCGTGGTACATAAACACTCTCTGAATATCCTTCATCCGGGAAATCAGAAGAATATAGCCGATAAAAATTACCAGTCTTAAAACACCCTCAAAGATTGCCACCAGATTGGCATTGTCCGTCACAAAGTGTTGAAAAAGCTGCGATAAATAGTACGGAAGGATCATGAAAACAGCGACCGCAATAATAATCGAAAAAACAAGGACGCCGCTCATGAGTGCCTTCTCCTTTTTTTCATCCTTTTCCGTCTTTACTTCCTCTTCCTCATCCTCAAAAAAGGACGCGGAATACATCAGAGTCGACATGCCGACGACCAGGGAATCTATAAAACTCAGCACACCTCTCACCATGGGAACTTTGTTCCACTTCCCGCTGAAGAGGGACGCCTTATTTTCCTTCACCATGATTTCAATCTCGTGATCGGGCTTGCGCACAGCGACCGCATATTTGTCGCCGTTCTTCATCATGACGCCTTCCATGACGGCCTGCCCGCCGATGCCTGAATACTTCATATATTCTCCTTATAAATTCAGCCCCCAGTACAAAAAATGACCGGAGGCTGACTTGTAACCATTCAACTATTTGTTTAAGCCGTATTTTCTGTTGAACTTATCAATACGTCCGCGTGCCTGAGCAGCTTTCTGCTGACCTGTGTAGAACGGATGGCACTTAGAGCAAATCTCAACGTGAATATCCTTCTTTGTCGAGCCTGTCACAAATGTGTTCCCGCAGTTACAGGTAACGGTAGCCTGATAATACTCCGGATGGATTCCTGCTTTCATTTCTTTCACCTCACATACCAAATCTCTTTGTCATTCTGCTTGCGCCTGTCGAAAAACAATAAACTTGTTAATAACTATGCCTTCCATGAAAAAGGCATCTGAACCAAATTCAACTGTGCATACTGATACACAGCGAAGATATTATATCATACAGAGAAAAGTAATGCAACAACTTTTAGAAGAATTTTCTGGTCCTTACCTGATGAACAAATTCCCTGTTCGATCTTGTCTTCAGGAACATACGAAGGATGGTCTCGACTGCTTCATCGGACTTCATTCCGTTGAATGCGCGCCGCATGATATCGACAGCTTCCTGCTCTTCTCTGTCTAAAAGCAGGTCTTCCCTTCGGGTACTGGATTTCACAATGTCAATCGCAGGGAAAATCCGTCTTTCGGAGAGCTTGCGGTCCAGAATCAGCTCCATATTTCCGGTTCCCTTAAATTCCTCATAGACCACATCGTCCATTCTGCTTCCTGTTTCAACCAGAGCTGTGGCCAGGATGGTCAGGCTGCCACCCTCACGCATGTTTCTGGCAGCTCCGAAAAATCTTTTCGGCATATGCAGAGCCGCAGGATCCAGACCTCCCGAAAGTGTACGGCCGCTGGGCGGTACCACCAGGTTATAGGCCCGGGCAAGACGGGTAATGCTGTCCAGCAGGATCATGACGTCCTTCTTGTGCTCGACCAGACGCTTCGCGCGCTCTATGACCATCTCCGAAACGCGTTTGTGATGTTCCGGCAATTCATCAAAGGTCGAATAAATGACTTCTACATTTTTTCCTTCGATTGCTTCTTTGATATCGGTAACTTCCTCCGGGCGCTCATCAATCAGAAGAATAATCAGATGCATCTCCGGATGATTCTTCGTCACAGATGCCGCGACTTCCTTTAAGAGTGTTGTTTTTCCGGCCTTCGGCTGTGCCACGATCATACCGCGCTGACCCTTGCCGACCGGAGTAATAAGATCCATGATCCGCATGGAGGTGCGCGTCGTATTCGTTTCCAGATGCAGTCTGTGATTCGGGAAAATCGGAGTCAGATCCTCAAACGGGATTCTCTGGGCTGCCGCCGAAGGGCTGTAGCCATTCACGGAGGTAATATAAAGCAGCGCGCTGAATTTTTCTCCCTGTGAACGGACTCTCTTATTTCCGACAAGGATATCCCCTGTTTTCAGTTTAAAGCGCCGGATCTGGGTCGGGGACACATAGACATCCTGATCGCCCGGCATATAATTATCACAGCGGATAAAACCATATCCGTCAGGCATGACTTCCAGAATCCCGTCAGCCTGCTCCCCGCTGTCCAGATCGGCCATCGTAATGCCTTCTGCCTCCATCCGCTGCACCGTGCGGTCATCCACCGTGCGCATCCGTTCGTCCATCATTTCATCCGTCTGCTTCTCCGGATGGCGGAACCGTCTTGGTTTTGCCTCCTCCGAAGTCTCCGGCTGTGCATAGTTCCTGCGATGATTCGCCTCCGGCTCCTGTGTTTTCCTCGGCCGGTACTCACGGGCTCTGGATGTCTCTTCCTTTTTTTCCGCATCATTCTGAGACCGCGTCTGTTCTTTTCTGTCTTCATTTTTTTCTATTTTCTGCTGAGCCTGGGCGTCTAATTCATCCTGCTGAAGCATACGTTCAATCAGATCCGCCTTTTTCAGGGCAGACACCTTTTTTAATCCCCTTGCTTTTGCCAGATCTTTCAGAACTGACAGAGACAGGCTCTCATACTTTTCTCTCATTCTATTCCTCCTATTTTTTTCTCTGTGATCATTTCGTGAAATTTTCATGCTTTGCTGATTATTATTTGACAGTGAAGAAAATCCGGTAATCTAAGTTTATCTGCGGAAAATCTGTCAGACTTGACAAACAAGAATATTTCTAATAGGTGCATTATACATCATAATCTCAAAAATAGGAAGTACTTATTTATAAAAAATAGAAAATACTATTTTCTTGATTTGAATATTTATCAATGGTATGATGGTACTGTTAAATTTTAAATAAAGGAGTCTGATAAAGAAATGGATCTGAACGAAAGAGCATTACAGCTGCACAGAGAATGGAACGGAAAGCTTGATACGGTACCGAAAGCACCGGTGAATACACGGGAAGACCTGTCCATCGCCTATACCCCCGGCGTTGCAGAGCCCTGCCGGGTGATTGCGAAAAATCCGGAAGCAGCCTATCAGTATACAATGAAGGCAAACACGGTCGCTGTTATTTCAGACGGAAGCGCCGTTCTCGGTCTCGGCAACATTGGTCCGCTCGCC
Organism: uncultured Lachnospiraceae bacterium; assembly: GCA_946546945.1. Classification (GTDB taxonomy): domain Bacteria; phylum Bacillota; class Clostridia; order Lachnospirales; family Lachnospiraceae; genus Eubacterium_I. The sequence continues at coordinate 9,467 of CAMNOU010000009.1, read as the reverse complement.
GCTATGCCGGTCATGGAAGGAAAATGTGTCCTGTTCAAAACGTTCGGCAACGTCAATGCCGTACCGATCGTCCTCGATACACAGGATACGGAGGAAATCATTAAAACCGTCACCGCCATCGCCCCCACATTCGGCGGAATCAACCTGGAAGATATCTCGGCTCCCAGATGCTTTGAGATTGAAGAAAGATTAAAATCCATTCTGAAGATTCCTGTATTTCATGATGATCAGCACGGTACTGCCATCGTAGTGCTGGCCGGCATCATCAATGCCCTGAAGGTGACCGGCAAGAAAAAAGAGGACTGCCGCATTGTTGTGAACGGAGCGGGAAGCGCCGGAATCGCCATCACCAAACTGCTTCTGCGCTATGGATTCAAACATGCCATCATCTGCGACAGCAAAGGAATCATCAGCAGGGATAACCCGAACCTGAACTGGATCAAAAAACAGATGTGCGAAGTCACCAATCTTGAAAATAAAAAAGGAACACTTGCCGACGCGCTGGTCGGAGCCGATATCTTTGTCGGTGTTTCCGCACCGGACAGCGTAACCGCAGACATGGTGCGCAGCATGAACAAAGATGCGATCATCTTTGCCATGGCCAACCCGGTACCGGAGATCATGCCGGATATCGCAAAGGCAGCCGGCGCCAGAGTGGTCGGCACGGGACGGAGCGATTTCCCGAATCAGGTCAATAATGTAGTTGCCTTTCCGGGCATCTTCAAAGGCGCTCTCGAGGGCCGGGCAGAACAGATCACGGAGGAGATGAAGCTTGCTGCCGCGGAAGCCATTGCCGCGCTCGTAAGCGACGAAGAGCTGAACGAAGACTTCATCATGCCGGAGGCCTTTGATCCGCGTGTTGCAGACTCCGTTGCTGCTGCTGTCAAAGCACATATCCGATAATGTTTTACTATTCACTTGATCAGTATCTGAAAGAACAGTACAAAGAAAAAGTTTACCGGATCTCATTAAATGGCGGTATGACCTGTCCGAACCGGGACGGCACGAAAGGCACTCGCGGCTGTATCTTCTGCAGCCGCGGCGGTTCCGGGGAATTTGCGGGTGATGCCGCCTCGTGTATTACGGAACAGATTGAACAGGGGAAGCAGCTGCTTGCCGGCAAGACGAAATGCCGGAAGTTCATTGCCTATTTTCAGGCCTATACCAATACTTATGCGCCTGTCCCCTATCTGCGCAGGATTTTCACGGAGGCAATCTCCCACCCGGACATTGTCATTCTCTCGATTGCCACCAGACCGGACTGCCTGCCTCCGGAAGTTCTCGAACTTCTTACAGAGCTGAACCGCATCAAGCCTGTCTGGATCGAATTCGGTCTGCAGACAGTCCATGAGCGCACCGCAGCCTTCATCCGAAGGGAATTTTCTCTTTCCTGTTATGAATCCGCGGTGCACAGACTGCAGGCAGCCGGTATCCCTGTCATCTCTCATATTATTCTCGGCCTGCCGGGAGAATCCAGAGAGGACATGCTGCAAACAATCGATTATGCTGCTTCTTCCGGCATCCGGGGCATCAAACTCCAGCTGCTCCATATTCTGAAGGGGACCGACCTGGCCGACTGGTATGAAGCACATCCCTTCCCTTTATTTGAGATGGAAGATTACTGTGACTTTATCGTTGACTGTCTTGAAAGGCTTCCGCCATCCATGGTCATTCACCGCATCACCGGAGACGGGCCGCGAAAGCTGCTGATCGCTCCGCTCTGGAGCACGGATAAAAAACGGGTGCTGAATACCATACAGAAACGATTCCGCGACCGGGGCACCAGGCAGGGCATTCTCTATCCGAATGGAAATATTCATAAAAGCGAGGGAAATGAATGATGGTCGAACTGAATACCATGTACCGTGTGATGATCCTGTATATGCTGGACAAACTGGAATATCCGCTGACCAACACACAAATCACCAATTTCATACTGGATAAAGACTATACTGATTATTTTACCATTCAGCAGACCCTCTCTGATCTGCTGTCATCTGAACTGATCACCGCAGAATCCACGCACAGCAACACCCGCTACCGCATCACGGAATACGGTGAATGGACACTGAAGTTTTTTAATGACAAGGTTTCAGACGGGATCAAGGAAGATATCGATCAGTATTTTAAAGAACACCGTTATGAACTGAAACAGGAAACCTCTGTCTTCGCCGATTACTATAAGGCTCCCGGCAAAGGATATCTGGTCAGCTGCCATATCAAGAACAAAGAGGATACTGTCATGGAACTGACCCTGCATACCGCAGCAAAAGAACAGGCGCAGGCCATCTGCGCGAACTGGTCAGAACAGAACGAAGATGTCTACGCCCTGATTATGGATCTTCTTTTAAAATAAAAACAAAGTGTACTTCCACACGCTCACACAGCAGGTGATTTCAGGAAGTACACTTTTTTTATGCCTGTTCAAATTCTTTTCTGATAATTCTCTTTAATCTTCTCAAAAAGACCATGGTCGTCAGAAATCCGCCCACTTCAGCAATCGGAAGCGCCAGCCATACATAATTGACATTCCCGAGTCTTGCCAGGAGAAACGCTGCCGGCAGCAATACAACGAGCTGCCGCAGACATGATACGACCATGCTGTAGATACTCCTGCCCGTTCCCTGAAAAAGCCCGCCGGTCATGACCGAAACACCGGCCAGAAGGAATACGAAGCTCATGATCCGGAGCGCCGGGATACCGATGGACAGCATGTTCTCCGACGCGCTGAACATCAGAAGCAGCCTGCCCGGGATGACCTGGAACAGAACAAACCCGATCACCATCACCGCCATCGTATAACAGCAGCCGATTCTGTAGACCTGCGAGATGCGCTTCAGATTTCCCGCGCCGTAATTGTATCCGACGATCGGGATCATGGCATTGTTCATGCCGAAGCTCGGCATGAATACAATGCTCTGTAATCTGAAGTACGCGCCGAAAATAGCCACGGCGGTCGATGTAAATCCCATCAGGATCTTGTTCATGGCAAAGGTCATGACAGATCCGATGGAGATCATGATAATAGACGGAATACCGATCCGGTAGATTTCTTTGATCAGCCGTGGGTTCGGTTTCATCATTCGCAGGCTGAACGAGATTTCATCATTATACTTTGAATTGAAAATCAATCCCAGGATCATTGCCTCACACTGTCCGAAAATAGTCGCGAGCGCGGCTCCGGCCACTCCCATCTGCGGGAAAGGACCGATTCCGAAGATCAGAAGCCAGTCAAACAGGATATTGATCAGGGCCCCTGTCATCTGGGTGATCATGGTGAAAAAGGTCCTCCCGGTAGATTGCAGAAGTTTTTCAATGGTCACCTGCCCGAACATGCCGATACTCAGACACATCACGATGGTCATGTAAGTCGTCCCGTAGTCAACGATACTCGGAATATCTGTCTGCATCAGCAGGAATCTCCTTGAGCAGGTCAGCCCGATCACCAGGAACACCAGATAGCTGATGAGCAGAAGAAAGACGCCATTATTCGCCGTCTCATTGGCTGCCTTCTGATCCTTCTGTCCCAGACGCCTGGAAATGATCGCGTTAAAGCCGACTCCGGTACCCGCTGCCACCGCGAACATCAGATTCATGACCGGTCCCACCAGAGAGACCGCCGTCAGAGCATCCTCATTGATCTTTGCAACAAAGATGCTGTCTACAATATTATACAAAGACTGTACCAGCATCGAAATAATCAGTGGTATGGACATGGATAAAAAGAGTCTGTGAATGGGCATCTCTCCCATCTTTGCAGAACCTTTTTGCCGTTCCGCTTTCGTCTCGCTCAATTCAAACCTCTCTCTTAGAACTTCCCTGCCTTCGCAGCTTCCTCAACGGAAACGGCTACGCTTACGGTCATGCCGACCATAGGGTTATTTCCTGCACCGATCAGTCCCATCATCTCTACGTGAGCCGGTACAGAAGAGGATCCGGCGAACTGTGCGTCGGAATGCATACGTCCCAGGGTATCGGTCATACCGTAGGAAGCAGGACCAGCCGCCATATTGTCCGGATGAAGGGTACGTCCGGTACCGCCGCCGCTTGCCACGGAGAAGTACTTCTTGCCCTGTTCGATACACTCTTTTTTGTATGTCGCCGCTACCGGATGCTGGAAACGGGTCGGATTCGTAGAGTTTCCTGTGATGGATACACCAACATTCTCGTGATGCATGATCGCTACGCCTTCCTGTACGTCATCAGCGCCATAGCATTTTACGCTTGCGCGCAGACCTTTTGAATACGGTTTCTCAAAAACAATATTCAGCTTTGCTTCTTTGTAGTCATATTTTGTCTCCACATAGGTGAAGCCGTTGATACGGGAAATAATCTGCGCAGCATCCTTGCCGAGACCGTTCAGGATAACACGAAGCGGTTTCTGACGTACCTTGTTTGCCTTTTCCGCAATACCGATCGCGCCCTCTGCAGCCGCAAAGGACTCATGTCCTGCCAGGAAGCAGAAGCACTCTGTCTCCTCCTCCAGCAGCATCTTGCCGAGATTGCCATGGCCAAGACCTACTTTTCTGTGGTCCGCTACAGAGCCCGGAATACAGAAAGCCTGCAGTCCCTCTCCGATGGCAGCTGCCGCTTCTGAAGCCTTCCGGCATCCTTTTTTAATCGCGATCGCTGCGCCGACGGTATACGCCCAGCAAGCATTCTCAAAACAGATCGGCTGAATCCCCTTAATCTGATTATATACGTCAAGACCGGCATCTTTTGTGATTTTCTCCGCTTCCTCAATGGATGCGATTCCATAGCTGTTCAACACAGCATTGATCTGGTCAATTCTTCTTTCATATGATTCAAATAATGCCATTGTATCTTACTCCTTTCTCGGATCGATGATCTTTACTGCGTCAGCAACACGACCATATTGTCCTTTTGCTTTCTCCCATGCAACATTCGGTTCGTCACCGTTCTTAATGAAATCGGTCATCTTTCCGAGGCTGACAAACTGATATCCGATCACCTCATCATTTTCATCCAGAGCAAGACCTGTCACATAACCTTCTGCCATCTCCAGATAACGGACACCTTTTTCTTTGGTTCCGTACATGGTACCTACCTGTGAGCGAAGTCCCTTCCCGAGATCCTCAAGGCCGGCGCCGATGGAAAGTCCGTCATCGGAAAATGCGCTCTGGGTACGTCCGTAAACGATCTGCAGGAACAGCTCACGCATTGCCGTATTGATCGCATCACAGACAAGATCTGTATTTAAAGCTTCCAGAATGGTTTTCCCCTGTAAAATTTCTGCCGCCATAGCAGCTGAGTGGGTCATACCGGAACATCCGATGGTCTCGACAAGTGCTTCCTCTATAATGCCTTCTTTCACATTCAGCGTCAGCTTGCAGGCTCCCTGCTGCGGAGCGCACCAGCCCACACCGTGTGTGAAACCGGAGATATCTGAAATCTGTTTGGAGTGTACCCACTTGCCCTCTTCCGGGATGGGAGCAGGATCATGCTTCGCACCCTTAGCGACAGGGCACATCATTTGTACTTCCTTGGTGTAAATCATTCTAAAACTCCTTTCTATAAACATCATCTGTTTTATGGTTTTACATCATACTTATTTTGCCATACTTTTAAATTTTAGTAAAGTATTTAGTCTTCCTTAACCTGTTTTTTCCTTCCCTCTTTTTTCCTGTAAAAAACACTGGCTTTGTCAAACGCATTTCTGACCATATACTGGTTGTTCAGCCTCATGACATTTCCGGTGCGGGAAGTGATGAATCCGTTTAATTTTCCCATGTATTCCTCCGGCGTGATCGATCCTTCGGCGACATAAGTCAGGCCCTTCTCCCAGCTTGCCGTCAGCTCCGGGTTCAGAAGAGATTTGATGGAAGCGCCGACCACATCGAAGATCATTTCGCCCAGAAGGGTCGGCGTGATGATCTGCGTCTTGCTGTTCAATGCCAGATACTTGTTATTTACAAGTTTTTTCAGGATCTCTGCCCGGGTCGCACTTGTCCCAATGCCGCTTCCTTTGATCTGGGCCCGCAATTCCTCATCTTCAATCAGCTGCCCCGCGTTCTCCATAGCCAGGATCATTGACCCGGAATTATACCGTTTCGGCGGCGCAGTCTCGCCCTCTTTGATCTCAAATCCGTTCACGGGAAGCGTCATTCCCTTTTTGAGCTTCGAGACCTGTTCCAGAATCGTTCTGTCGTCCTGCTTTTCTATGGTCTTCTTCTGAAACGAATACTCCATGACCTTTAAGTATCCCGGCTCCGCCAGCACTTTGAAAGAGGAGAAAAACCGCTCATTTTCCATACCCGTAACCAGATTTACCTTCTGATATACCGCAGGTTCATAAAAAATGGCCAGAAACCTCCGCACAATCGTCTCATACACTTTTACGGAAAGCGGACTTAAACTTCGCACGGCGCCAAAGCCCTGTCCGGTCGGAATAATCGCGTAATGATCCGTGATCATCTTATCATTGGTGTAGCGGGTCTTCGCGATATTGGTGTGCAGTCCCTTTTCCAGAATTTCCTCCGCAAAGTTCTTCACGGCGCCCACCGCCTTCAGGCCGGCGATGTTTTTGTGGATTTCTTTTGCGACAGCAGAGGAGAGCACACGGGCATCTGTACGCGGATAAGTGACGAGCTTCTTTTCATACAGCTCCTGCACAACCTTCAGCGTCTCATCCGGACTGATCTTAAACATTTTTGAACAGTCATTCTGAAGTTCCGCAAGATTATATAACAGAGGGGCGTTCTTCTTTTCTTTCTTCCGCTCCACCGACTGAACCGCCGCCTCCTGCGGCTGAATCGCACGCAATTCTCCGATAAACGCTTCCGCATCGGCTTTCTGCCGGAATCCGTTTTCCTTATAAAGTTTCGGATGCCCGTATACGGAAAAATCAGCCGGCTCTTCCTTTTTCCCCTTCGCATCCTTCGGGGGAAGTTTTCCGGTATCATAGCGCGATCCCGGCGTCACGCGCCACTCTCCCTCAATATCCAGCCCGTTGAAATCCATTTTATTTAAAACACGGTAAAATGGTGTCTTTACAAATTCACGGATTTCTCTTTCTCTCCGCACAACCATGCCGAGGACACAGGTCATCACCCGGCCGACCGAAATCACCACATATTTCTTTTTCAGAAACGCCGCCATGGTATTGCCGTATTTTAACGTCAGAAGTCTGGAAAAATTAATGCCCATCAAATAATCTTCCTTGGCACGCAGATAGGCGGATTCCGAAAGATTATCATAGGCAGACCAGTCTTTTGCCTCGCGGATCCCGCGCAGAATCTCTTCCTCTGTCTGGGAGTCGATCCACACTCTTTTTCTGGTCTTCCCCTCTACATGCGCCATCTGATCCACAAGACGGTAAATATATTCTCCTTCCCGCCCGGAATCAGTACAGATGTAGATGGTATCCACATCGGGACGGTTCAGCAGTCCGGAAACGATTCGAAACTGTTTTGACACCGCCGGGATCACCTCATAGCGGAACTGCTCCGGAATAAACGGCAAAGTCGAAAGACTCCACTTTTTGTATTTGATATCATATTCTTCCGGGTAACTCATTGTAACCAGGTGGCCGACGCACCATGTAATCACGGCATTTTCCGACTCCTGATACCCGTCGTACGAACGCATATCCTCCTTCAGTGCCCGGGCAAATTCCCGCGCAACACTCGGTTTTTCTGCTATATATAAAGATTTTGCCATGCATTCTCCTTTTCTATTCCAGCATCTGCCTCATCTGCCGGATCCGTCCGGACAGTTCAGCAAAAAAATCTTCCTCCAAATAATCTTTTACATAAAACATCTGCAGGAAAAGAAGATTCACCTTGCGGCACCATTCCTCATCCACTTGGTTCTGCTGAAGCTTTGCGCGCAGCTCTTTCGTAAATCCATGCCATTCAATCAGGAAATTTTCGTAAGCAGTCAAATTCTCTGTATCAAGCCATCTGCTGACCCGCACCTTTGATTTATTCTTTGCCGGACAGACATCTGTCAGAAGAAAATAGTCAAGCCTTCCTTCCCTGTAGTTTCTTCCCAGCGGGAATAAACGGCAGATGCCCGGCCGGAAAGCATGAATACTGCAGCGTCCCTGTTCATTCAGAAAAGAACAGCGTCCGCTTTTTTCATCCATCTTCAGATTCGGCAGGATAAGCCCGTCCTCCACGTGCAGTTCCACATTTTTCTTCATCAGTTCCTCAAATCCGGCATGCAGACTGCATTTCAGGCGGTGCATGTCCAGCGGATCCAGAATCACAGACTGCCCCATATCACAGCAGCATTTAAAACAGCCGGCGCAGTCATTGCAGCCGACACGGACCATATCATTTTTGGAGTATGTCTTGTTGTCTGTCATGTTTTCTTCCCTTACTACTTTTCTGAGCGGTCAGGTCTGCATCCGGCCGTCAGTCCGATCATGCAAATCCCCTTTGCCTTCCCATCATTAATATGAAACAGCAATTCCTTTACCGAGCGATAAGGGCCGAGTACCTTTCCACTGCAATAGGTATTATGTGCTGTGTACCTGTTGTTTTGTTTTGAAATATAAATCGTATGGACCGCCATGCTGACATCGCTTCGGTCATTATAAATCGTGAGAATTAGTCCGTCACTCCGGGCCGCCAGGCTGTCAAACTCTTCTTCCTTTGTGGTGAAAACGGTGCGAAAACCACACTTTTCCAGATAGTCACGCAGTGCCGGCGGAGACGTGCCGAGACCTCCGTCCAGAATCATTCCGTCTTTTTCAAATGCAGCAATCAGTTCAGGAAGAGCCGGTTCCGGACTTTTCCTCAAGTCATTCAGGGCATTATAAACCGCAAAGATTTCACAGCCGGAAAACTGCATTGTTACTTTACCGAAATGCAGATCTGTATAACGGTTCTGGTCTTCAATATATCCCTTTTTTCTTTTGATTTCGTCGAGATGCGCAGGAAAATTCTGCTGATTCCATTTCAGATTTGATGAAAAATCCATCTTCTTCTGACGCTGAAACCGACGCAGCATCTCCAGAAAACGGATGACAGTCCTGTTCTCAATTTTATCCGGTATGACCGCAAACAGCCATCTCAAAAAACGGTTCCGGTTGTCGGCATCGCCGGCATTGATTCTCTGAATAATACGAAGAGCAAATCCTCTGTCAGCCATAAATACTGACTTCCCCCTGTTTTGCAGTGTTGAGTCTATTTTACACAGAGTCATCATAGAATGCAAGTTCCAAAACAATTTTCGACCTATCCGTAAACGTATGATTATAATACAGCAACAGGCTTAGCAAAAACCGCCAAGCCTGTTGATCTATACTCCTGCCTCCATTGTTTATGTCCTCGGGCTTTTCTGACTTCCGCATCCAGTTTCTCAGTAAAATCGGATTCCGCTTTCTTCCCGGCAAGATAGTCGAGAAATGCCTTCATTTCATCCGTTACTTCATCGGCGCATCCCTCCGCTGAGAGAAACACCTTTACAGCCTCATCTTCCATGGTCATTCCGGTTTCTTT
>CAMNOU010000008.1 GCA_946546945.1 uncultured Lachnospiraceae bacterium | reverse complement strand
TTAAAAATCGGTTACTCTCATTTTTTTATTTAACTCACATTTTCTTTACACCAATCAGCCATTCAGTCTTTGATTCACATGGGAATCGGGTGTGTCGTTATGACGGTCACGACATTTGTCGTCGGCTGAATCCCAACAGAAAAAGGTGCCGGTGCAGCAATCCCAAAACACGCTATGTGGACGATTAGAAGCGGGGTTCTGGTCAGGTAATATAAAACCCTTACCTGCCTCGGTGATAAGGTTTTAGCAGGAGTAAAAAGTATGTATTTGTGCGGAATTTCGGGCTATGATAAGGCACTGATATGCGGCATTCTATTTACCGATTGTAGATTGCATTAGCAAAGTGTTTGTATAGTGATTGTATAAATAAAAATAAACCAAACAATGATACACGCAATAGGTTTTTGCAGGTTTATAAGATGTTGACAAATCACAATTTTGGGAGAAGAAAAATGCTGCGTTTCTGTTCTAAAGAAGAATTTGATCAATACGTCGATTTTGCCTATGCTCTGGCTTTAGATGTGACGAAGTCCGGATATCCGACATATTGTGACGGCGTTAAAACGAAAGCGATGTTTATCGAACGCTCGCTGAAAGCATTTGACCGGGAGACTGAACAGATGCTGCTGTTTGAGCTTGAGGGTGAAGTACAAGGATTGATTCACTATTATTGGATTCCGGATGACCTTTATCTCGATACATGTCTTTTTCTGATCAACAAAGAAACCGAACAAGCTCTTTCAGAGTTTTTTACTTTTGCAAGAGAAAGATTCCCGGGATATGACTTGTTTTTGGGTTTTCCTGCTGATAATCATCCAGCTGTAAGTTTTCTTGCCGGACAAGGATTTGAATGTATTGAGGACGATTATAACAATACTTCGTTTCTTGATCATTTAGGGCCCTTTCCGGAAAATGAAAACATCGTGCGTATCAAAAAAGATAACTACAAACTCTTTCAAATACTTCACGGTCAGACCGATGACGATATGTACTGGAATTGCGAGAGAATATATGACGATTTGGATAACTGGGTCATCTTCATAAAGGAGAAAGATGGAAAACCTCAAGGTGCCATCTATTACGTAGATGCCAATAATGGATGGTTTGAAATATTCGGAATTGACATTGATCAAGGTGTCTACGATGCGGAAGTGTTTAAGGAATTGCTCCAGGCGGCGCTGTCAGATGCCAGGCGCCGAAAGGGCAAAGTAATGACATTCTTTTGCGATGAGGAATATGAAAAAGTTGCGAAGGCGTGCGGACTTGAATGCATTGGAAATTATCTCTGTTATAAGACCCATTTGAACTAAATAATTCCTCCTTTGAGTTGCATAAAAAAAGAGATTTCCTTTGGGGAGGAAACCTCTTTTTCGGTATGGATTATTTGGTTTTAGTGTGAATCATTATGTTCGCATAGTCGCTTCGTTAAATATGAATAGGTCTGTGGTGTTATCCCAAATCCGCCTTCCGGATTTTTCTGGTAATAACTTTCCGCAAGTCTGATCAGTTTATCGTCCACATCATTTGTTTTAATTACTTTTTCTTTCCAGAACGTTATACATGCAACTACTCTTTTATCTGTTGCGGGTAAATCCTTCTCACAACAGTCATTCAGGTTCTTGATAAAGTTATCCCACTCCTTCAGATTGAAACCGGGCTTCTTCGCGCCGCTTTCTACATATTGCTTTACTTCACCAGAGGACATATCATTTCCGGCAAGAAAAGAAAATAGTGAAAGAACGGCTGGTGTAAGATCCTCATGTGACGCCGCCTGTCTCTCCAATTCAGATAAATGCAGCAATCGAATCTGTAAATCACTGATTGCAAGTTCCACCCTGTGTTTTTCCTCTTTGATAAATGTGGTGAGCTGAAAACCTCCCCCGTTGAGATACTTGCTGATGTCCTGCAACTCCATCCCCATTTCTTTAAGGGAAAGGATAACAAACATCTTTGAGAAGGATTCCGCATCGTAAAACCTGTGTCCATATTCATTGATATATGCCGGTTTCAGCAGCCCTATTTCATCATAGTATTGCAAGGTGCGTACACTTACACCCGTCAATTTGCCAAAAGCCTTGGTTTTTAAGTGTTGATCCATTTTATATCCCCCTATTCTATCTTGCTTTGAGAAACAACTTTTCCAAGGTGAGCGTACAGCGCTGGGACATCTTCCCAATCAGCCTGTTCCAACTTCTCGGATAAATATGCCAGCTCCTGACTGGCCTTTTGCATGGTGTCATGTTCCGCAAAAGGAAGCGGCTGAAAGAGAATCCCTCTTGACCTATCTTCCTTTGCTATTATAAATTGGCTTGGAAGCTGATCGCTCTGCATTGCGAAATGAGAGAAAAGCATATCAATGTTGTCAATATATGCTTCTACCGTTCCTGTGTGCAATCCTGTTTGCCAGTCTCCGGTTGTCACCGTCATAATTGATTTGCAGTCGAATAAGTCGGAAAGATTTTTTCGGTGCAAATTAAGCGTTCCAGAATACTCCAAACTCAGAGCTTGCCCTGTAATCAAGCAGAAAGCAGAATCTTCTTCTGATAATCTGAGAGAAACACTTATCTTGCTGCCAAAATCGTTTATTCCTGAAAGCAACGCACAATTCGTAATAAATTGTGCCAGAAAGTCCCTGACAGCAATCTCTCCTGTAAAGCCAGCCAATTCTCTTTCTGCAATCTTTTTTGTGTCGGCAATGGCAACTCGATAGTCCTTGTTCGTCGAAAGAATTTTGATTACATTGTTCATTTTATCCACCTCCGACATCACTATACTATATCACGTTACGTGATATGCAAGGGCTTTTTTTGAAGATTTCGAAGCTTTTCAAGATTTTTCATGTGTTCGCTTATCTCTGTAATGCTTTGTGCTCTTGAAGTTGACAACATCACCGCAATACTCCTGCCTTATGAGAATGCTGGTTAAGGTTTCCTTGTTCCAATGACAGCGTTTTTCCTCGTTTTGTAGAACACAAAAAAAGCAGCAAATCTTCTTCAAGACTTACTGCTTCGTGTGCCGCCGCAAGTACGCCCGAGGCGTACTTGATTTTTCTCCCAAGATTCAATCACATTTGGGATTTATTTGTACTTTTCATTTGCTCCCTTTGTTCCAAAACGTCTAACCATTCTATTACTATCATTGCCCATCACAAACTTGAATATGTCAACCTCATATTACTTTTTATTCTTGTAAATCTTCTTTTGAAATTTCAATAGATGGATAGTGCTCTAATTGTGTCAAATCTGTATCTAGTGGTGTTGAGTACTCCATATAAAAATTATTTGGATTTTCTTTTTGCAATCCCGCTAACTTCTTCGTTATTTTGTCATCATCATAAGAAACGAAAACAACAGACACAACCCCAACTTTTTCTTCTGGATTTGATCTACTTTCTTCTACGCTTCCGCACAAAATCATTTTTATACTATTCATACTATTCGTTCTCCCTTAAAATCCCGATTGCTCAGGAAATGCATTCTAATATCTGTTTTATATAACGTTTTTCTGGAATGCGTGCAAGTGTATCTTTCATGTGAATCAGGTCGAATAGAAAAACCCCGGAAATAAGCCATTTCCAGGGTAAAATATTGCATTCTGATTATCTCTTCGAGAACTGAGGTGCGCGACGTGCGGCTTTGAGGCCGTATTTTTTACGCTCTTTCATTCGAGGATCACGTGTAAGGTAGCCGGCTTTCTTCAGAACCGGTCTGTAGTCCTCATCTACGGTAAGGAGTGCACGTGCGATTCCGTGGCGGATTGCACCTGCCTGTCCTGTGTATCCGCCGCCTTTTACATTGACCAATACGTCGAACTTGTCAACGGTATCAGTAGCAACGAGGGGCTGACGAACGATAACCTTTAATGTCTCAAGACCGAGATACTCATCGATATCTCTCTTGTTGATTGTGATTTTACCTGTGCCGGGTACTAAATATACTCTGGCGATGGATTTTTTTCTTCTTCCTGTTCCATAATTTTTATTAGCCATGATTTTTTACCTCCTCCGATTAAAACGTGATCGCTTCCGGTTTCTGAGCAGCATGCTTGTGATCCGGTCCAACATATACGAACAACTTCTTGTACATATCTCTTCCAAGAGGTCCCTTCGGGAGCATTCCCTTCACTGCATGCTCGATAACTCTCTCAGGATGTGTAGCGAGCATATCTTTCAGAGTCGTCTCTTTCATGCCGCCCACATAATCGGAGTGATGATAATAAATCTTCTGTGTCAGCTTCTTGCCTGTTACTTTGATCTTCTCTGCATTTACGATGATCACATAGTCACCTGTATCGATATGCGGTGTGAAGATCGGTTTGTTCTTGCCTCTTAAAATCTTGGCTACTTCTGAAGATAAGCGGCCTAATGTATATCCTGTAGCATCAACTACATACCATTTTCTATCAACTTTGTCTGGACTAGCCATAAATGTATTCATTGAATATTTCCTCCTTGTTTCTTTCCGGCATCCCTGTCCTCAGGGACGCGAACAACATGGAATACCTGTGGTTCCATTCCGATCTGAACCTTTGCAAAAAGTAAATGTCCGGATACTCTCTGCCTGCGGTTCTTTCTGTACAGACAACGGATCTGTATGATCACAGGCCGGCCAGTCACCGGGGCTTGTGGAGAACCCTTGCTTCTGCGGCCCTGCAGGCGGTCCCACCCGTCTGCTTTTTGACAACACAAATCTCTCTTGTCAGACTGAAACATTATAGTACATCGACTTTTTCATGTCAATATTTTTTATTGAAAATCTCACATTTTTTGTTGCTCAGCTCACGCTTTTCGCTGCGGCTCAGGACTTCCGGTCATTCGCGTCCTGCAAAAACATGTCCAGAACAGCCCGGATGGTCTCCTGCTGCTGTTCTTTTGCGGAAACAGAAGCGGCACTGTCGCCCTTCTGGAAACCGTAGTTGCCGAACTGTGCATGATTTCCGCCTTCGATGCAGACTTCTTTTCCATCCGCCGGCCAGTTTGCTTTGCTTTTTTCATACGCGTCCCTGTTCAGCACCGTATCCCGGCTCCCGTATACAGACAGGAAAGAAAGGTTGTCATCCAGCTTTTTCGTCGGGTAAGCTGCCAGCAGCGCCAGTCCGTCCACCTGGTCCGGATTGGCATTTGCATAAAGTGCGGCCGCGACGCCTCCAAGGGAATGCCCGCCAAGAATCCACCGGCTGTAATCATAAGTTCCGATGATCTCCTTTGCGGCATTGCTGTGGAAAAAGGCCATATGAAAAGGCATATCGATCAGAAACGTATCCATGCCTTCCTCTGCCAGATGATACAGCAGGGGGACATAGGCTTCTGTTGCCACCTTGGCGCCGGGGTAAAAGATCAGTGCCGTTCCGTTTCCTGGTCCGTCAAATACATACCCGTCTTTTATCTGCGTGACAGATACCTCTCCCGGGCGGTTCAGGTATTCTTTTGCTTCCGGATCACTGTGGTTATATACGCCAAGATAGCCAACTGCGCAGAGGACAAGCAGCGCCAGCCACAGCAGGATCCTGGCCATTCTTCTTTTTTTCGTCGTGATAAGATGATTCTTTTTTGCTTTCGCAATGCCTCTGATGACAAGAGACGAAAGAATATAGGTGCAGGCCAGCAAAGCTGCACACATCAGAAAATATTTCATAAATGCCTCACTCTGTTTCTAAACACAAATCTTCCATACGCTGCCTCACGGCGGGATCAGCACAGAACCTCCAGCAATCCGGCGGGCTCGGAAACAATTGTCTTTGCCCCATTCTCTTTCAGGAACTGTTCGCTCTTGTATCCCCATGTCACGGAAATACATGGAATATGCGCGTTTGCGGCTGTCTGCAGATCCACTTCGGAATCTCCGACATAGACACAATCCTCCGCTTCCGAACCGAGCTGTTTCATGGCTTCAAAAACCGTGTCCGGAGCAGGTTTCTTGCGGATGCCCTGTTTTTCCGCCTCCCCAATTGCAACCTCTATCAGATCGCCGAAAAAACGCCCGCTGATTTCCTTCACCGCCGCATCGAACTTATTCGACACAATTGCCAGATGGCAGCCTTTGTTCTTCAAAGCCTCCAGGACCTCCGGGATTCCCGGAAATGCGCAGGAATGATCAAACATGTGCTCCTGATAATAGGGCGCGAATTCACCCACGCAGGCATCGTAGTCCGGATTGCTTCTGCCGCCCGGAAGGGATTTTTCAATCAGTACGTAAATGCCTCTGCCGACTTTTTCTTTAATCTCCTCGTCTGTATACTGCGGACCGCCGTATTTCGCCATGCAATAATTGACACTGAGCGTAAGATCCTGCAATGAATCCATCAACGTGCCGTCCAGGTCAAAAATAATCGTTTTCTTTCTCATAATTTCTCACTCCTCTATCATCCCGTCACACATTTTCAGACGCGCCATACTCCCGCATCCAGGCTTCCGCCAGAATCCCGTGTCCGAGCTCTGTCAGATGGATCCCGTCCACGGTCAGCTTCTCTGCCGGGATCTGCTCCTGTGCGTTCTGAAAAATATCCCAAAGAGAAACAAATCCCGTCTCGTACCATTTTGAAAGTTCCCTGACCTGCCGGCGAAAATCCGCCAGCGGCTCCATCCAGTTCCGGTACTCTGCCGGCCAGGGAAACAAAAACGGTTCCATCAGGATGATTTTTGCGTCAGTCTCTTCCCTGGTCTTCTGAAGGATCCGTTCGACCTGCTCCCGGAACCCTGCGGCACCGTATCCGCCGCCGCAAAGATACGCGCTCAGGTCATTGACTCCGACCAGGAGGGTGACCAGATCCGGCTGATACCGGATACAGATTTCATCCCACACACGAGAAACCATCGATGCCGTATATCCGTCATACCCCCGGTTAACAATCTTATCCTCCGGGAGGGTCTTCTGAATCATGCGCACATACCCTTCCCCCAGGCCTTCCGCATCAAACATATGATTGCAGTCTGTAATACTGTCCCCCGTAAAAACAATCGTTTTATTCATAAGCAGTGCTCCATTCCCGCACCATTGCAATTTCTTTTTTATAACCGGCATCATCATTCGGAGTTTCAAGAATAAACGGCTTTCCCTGCAGGAGCGGATGTGCCGCCACCCGTCTGAGACGCTCCGTGCCGATTTCTCCCTCTCCCAGTTTTTCATGCCGGTCTTTTCCTGCTCCGCAGACATTCTTGCTGTCATTCAGATGAATCGCCTTTAAGCGGTCAAGTCCGATCACACGGTCAAATTCGTCCAGAACGGAATCCAGATCCGACAGATCATAACCGCCGTCCCAGATGTGGCAGGTATCAAGACACACGCCCACCTTCTCCTTCATACAGATCAGATCCAGAATCGCTTTCAGCTCGCTAAAGTTTCTTCCCACTTCACTGCCTTTTCCGGCCATGGTTTCCAGAAGGACCATCGTATGATGCTCCGGACGCAAAGCCTCGTTGACTGCGCGGGCGATCATGGGGATTGCTTTTTCCGCCCCCTGACCCACGTGTGAACCGGGATGAAAATTATAATAATTCCCCGGAAGATTCTCCATGCGTTCCAGATCTTCTTTCAGGATCCCGGCCGAAAAGGTCAGAACCTCTTCTCTGGCAGCGCAGACGTTCATCGTATAGGGCGCATGGGCGACCAGAGGCCCGAACCGGTTCTCTTCCAGCAGCGTACGCAGTTGTCCGACATCCCGCGCGTCGATTGCTTTTGCGGAGCCTCCGCGCGGATTGCGCGTAAAAAAAGCGAAGGTGTCCGCTCCCAGTTCCAGTGCCGCTTTTCCCATCGCATAAAATCCTTTTGATGAAGATAAGTGATTTCCGATAAAAACTGACATAAAATAAATCTCCCCCTTTTCGGTAAAAAGACCGCTCAAATCGTACCACGTTTTCTCGAAAAACTCAAGCAGATCTGCAGTCCGCTGCTGAACGCAGTATCTCTCAAAAGAACTTGCCCCGCTTCCCTCCGGAATGCTATAATAATGTTTATCAGAAGGCTTTTTCTATCTGGCAAATATTACAACCAGGAGGGACCTGACATGGAAAAATCAAAAGTTTTTTTCACGGATTTCCGCACGTCATTTACCGAAAACCTCATGCAGAAACTGAACCGGCTTGTACGCACGGCCGGCATTTCGCAAATTGATTTTCAGGATAAGTACGCGGCAATCAAGATGCATTTTGGTGAATACGGAAACCTCGCTTTCCTGAGACCGAATTATGCAAAAGTCGTTGGCGATATTGTAAAAGAACTGGGAGGAAAGCCTTTCCTTACGGATTGCAACACGCTTTATGTGGGCAGCAGAAAAAATGCGATCGATCATCTGGACAATGCATTTTTAAACGGCTTCAACCCTTATGCGACAGGCTGTCATGTGATTATCGCCGACGGGCTGAAGGGCACGGACGAAGTCCTGGTTCCGATTGACGGAACGTATGTGAAGGAAGCCAAGATCGGCCGCGCGCTCATGGACGCGGATATTCTGATCTCTCTGACACATTTTAAAGGACATGAACAGGCCGGATTCGGCGGCGCCTTAAAGAATATCGGCATGGGCGGCGGATCGAGAGCCGGCAAGATGGAACAGCACAGCGCCGGGAAGGCTCATGTCAGACGGTCAAAATGTATCGGCTGCGGCATGTGCATCAAAGTCTGCGCTCATGATGCCATTTCCATCAGTGAGGGAAAAGCTGTTATTGATGAAGACAAGTGTGTAGGATGCGGCCGCTGTATCGGTGTCTGTCCGAAGGATGCTACCACTTCCGGCAGAGATTGTTCGAATGATATTCTGAACTGCAAAATAGCAGAATATGCCTGGGCAATCTGCAAAGACAAACCCTGTTTTCATATTTCCCTGATCTGTGATGTATCTCCGTTCTGTGACTGTCACGCGGAGAATGACCGCCCGATCATCCCGAACGTGGGCATGCTTGCAAGCTTCGACCCGGTTGCTCTGGATCAGGCATGTGCCGATCTGTGCAATGCCCAGACGCCTCTGGCAGACAGCCGCCTGGCAGAAAATATGAAGCAGGCTGATG
The DNA here is from genome assembly GCA_946546945.1 of uncultured Lachnospiraceae bacterium. Classification (GTDB taxonomy): domain Bacteria; phylum Bacillota; class Clostridia; order Lachnospirales; family Lachnospiraceae; genus Eubacterium_I. The sequence goes on along the minus strand of CAMNOU010000008.1, from coordinate 107,043 downwards.
ACGGCCATGAACACGATTATTTCCACTATAATCATCCGGATACCAACTGGAAAAGCTGTATTGAGCACGCCGTAAAAATCGGGCTCGGGACGGATCAGTATGAACTGATTGAAATCTAGACGCGAAGCGTTTATCTCAGTGGGGTCCAATCTCCCACTGAGATAAAAAAACTCCGGCAGATCTTCCGATCATGCCGGGGCTTTTTTATGTGTTGGATAATGTACCGAAGAATTGCTCGATTTCTGTCCGGGCCGCGTTCAGTTTTCCCTGCACCATTTCCCGGGAACCGCCGCCTTTTGCATTCAGTTCCTCTTTCATGCGTTTCATCAGTGCACGGGAATCCAGCGCTGTGCTTCCGGCATGGAACCGGTAACCGTTTTCATCATCACCCATGAACAATCCCACATATCCGGGCCGGCCTGCTGCCAGTGTATTGAAGCAGTTCTTTGCCGTGGCACCGGAAACATCTGCATCGGTGAAGAGACAGGCATTTTCTCCCTCAGGGAGAGCCCGGATTCTGTTCTCCAGTTCCCTCTGCTTCCATTCCGCTGCCTTATACTTTAGATTGGACAGTTCTTCCAGTGTATTCTGTACGCAGGCAGTGACCTTTTCCATAGATGTGGAAAAAGTCTGCGACAGCTGTGTCATGATCTGTGTCTGCGCCTGAAAATACTGAAGCGCTCTCTTCCCGCACAGAATGGAAAGCCTTGTTCCGCCTTTATAATTCTGGAAGTGAATGACCTTGATCAGTCCCACCTCTCCCGTGCGGCTCACATGGGGCGCGCAGCAGGCACACACATCAACCGGATTCTTTTCATCTCCGATCACGATCAGTCGGACCTGACCCTCAATCTCGATCTTGCTTCGGTATTCGATCGCAGAAAGTGCTTCCTTCGAAGGATACTGCGCCATGACAGGCAAATTCGCATAGATTGCTTCATTCGCGCGAAGTTCCATCTGAGAAATCTGCTCTGCCGTCAACATGCCATCCAGATCAAGCGTCACAAATGAATCATCACTCAGATGAAATCCCACATTGTTGTACCCGAAATGATTATGGATCACGCCGGTCAGGATATGTTCGCCGGTATGCTGCTGCATGCGCATGAAACGCGGCTCCCAGTCCAGTTCACACGCGACCTTTGTCCCCGCAGGGATATCCCTGTCGACCAGATACCGGATCTCTCCCTGCAGGATCTGACCGTCTGCAAGCCGGATTTTTTCCTCCGGTCCCTCTGTCTGGTCCGGATCGGTCAGCCGGATCCATCCGGTATCCGCATACTGGCCGCCTTCCTCCGGGAAAAAGATCGTATCCGCCAATGTAATGTAATGCTTTCCTTCCACGGTCTCACTGGCCGTCACGACAGTCGTATTCCTTCTTTGATAACTGTCCTTTTCATATATCTTCATGCTGAAAACCCCTGTTTCTTCCGGTCATCAATCATAATCTACTTTCATCAGACACAGCCCTTTTGCGGGCGCCGTAAATCCGGCCAGCGCGCGTTTTCTGGCTTCGAGCAGCTGCTCCATACTCTGCGGCGTACGTTTCCCATACCCCACTTCCAGCAGGGTTCCGGTAAGGATACGCACCATGTGCTGCAAAAATCCTGTACCGTGATAAGTAAACGTCAGATACGGTCCCTTTTTGGCGATCGTGATCTGATCCACCTTGCGGACCGTCGACTTCTTCATGCGCGGATTGCTGCAGAAGCTTGCAAAATCATGTGTCCCGGTCAGAAACTCTGCTGCCAGGCGCATACTTGCGATATCCGGTTCTTCCTCCGGAATATAGACATATTTCCGGTCAAAGACCGGCTTTGTACGATCTATATAGCAAGTATAGCGGTATGTCTTTCCAATCGCATTATACCGGCTGTGAAACCGCTCTGATGCCTTTCGCACCTGACGGATTCCGATATCGTCCGGGAGGTACCGGTTCATATAATCCAGGATCTCTTCTTCAGAAAGATCTGTTTCCAGACGGGCGTTGGCAACCATTGCTTTTGCATGTACGCCCGCATCTGTCCGCCCGGCTCCGATCACTTCCACCGGTTCTCCTGTCATACGCTCCAGAACCGTCTCCAGTTTCCCCTGGATCGTAAGCTCTGTGGTCGGCTGATGCTCCCATCCGTAATATCTGGAGCCGTCATAAGATATGATAAATTTATAATTCGATCTCATGTTTTTCCCTTAAAGCTGCGTCAGGATAAAAATATCATAAATTGCCTTGATCGCTTTTTCAAAATCATCATTCGCGACGCCGATAATAATATTCAGCTCGCTCGACCCCTGATCAATCATACGGCAATTGATTTTCGAATGTGCCAGCGCCGAGAAGATCCGCCCCGCAGTACCGCGTGTCTGCCGCATATCTCTCCCAACAACTGCGATCAGGGCCAGATCAGCATCAACGGAAATCGTATCCGGCTCTACCGCGCGCTGAATGCCGGAAAGGATGACCTGTTCATGCTCCTGGAACTCATCCTGATGTACCAGGATACACATCGTATCGATTCCGGACGGCATATGCTCAATGGAAATATGATTTTCCTCAAATACACTCAGCACTTTACGGCAGAATCCGATCTCGGAATTCATCAGATCCTTGTCAATCGTAACCGCAACAAATCCTTTTTTCCCGGCGATTCCCGTAATCGTAAACCGGGACTTGCGGCTCGTCGTGGCAACGATCATGGTTCCCGGATCCTCCGGATGATTCGTATTCTTGATATTGATCGGAATGCCGGCCTTTCGTACGGGGAAGATGGCCTCCTCGTGAAGCACCGAAGCCCCCATATAGGACAGCTCGCGCAGCTCCCGATATGTAATCATATCGACCGCCTCCGGGTTCTCAACGATTCTTGGGTCTGTCACCAGGAATCCGGATACATCTGTCCAGTTCTCGTACAGATCCGCCTTCATGGCTCTTGCTACAATGGATCCCGTAATATCAGACCCTCCGCGGGAGAATGTATTGATCGTCCCGTCGGCAAATGCGCCGTAAAAACCGGGGATGACTGCATTTTCACAGGACTCAAGCTTCTTTGCCAGCATGCGGTTCGTCAGCTCCGCGTCAAACTGACCATCCTCATCAAAGCGGATGACCGTCGCGGAATCGATAAACTCATAACCCAGATAAGCGGCCAGCACTTTTCCGTTCATGTATTCGCCTCTGGAAGCCGCGTAATCCACACCGGCTCCTTCTTTCAGCTTTTGGGCCATGATCTCAAACTCTTCATCCAGTGAATAATCCAGATCCAATCCCCGGATAATCTCATCATAACGCTCTTTGATTTTCGCTAACTTTTCCGAAAAATCCTCCCCAAGTTCCACCGATGCATAGCAGTCATACAGCATATCTGTCACTTTTGTATCACCGTCAAACCGTTTGCCGGGCGCAGACGGAACCACAAATCTTCTGTCCTTATCTGCCCTGATGATGTCTCCGACCTTTCTGAACTGCTCTGCGCTCGCAAGGGAGCTTCCGCCAAACTTTACTACTTTTCTCATGTGCATCCTGCCTTTCACCATTCCATTCCCGTTCTCTGCAATCGTTTCAGAATGGGAATAATTCTTTCTGTATTATATATGCTTGTGAAAGGATTGGCAATTCTTTTTTGTCTCAGGAGATCCGATGTCTTTAAAATAACGTCTCGCTTGTGAGACGCTCGCGCCGAGCGCGGTCACATCAGTCTGCCAGGTATTCTCTGTAATCTTCTTCACACGCGAATAACATATATCCGCCGTCAACATATCCCATGTAACCGCCCTGTGTCGTATAACCTTTCATTTCGGAGCCCTCACTTTCCTGTCAGAACACAGTCAACTTGTTTTTCATGTCCTGATTATAGGAAAACAGGTGTCCCAAAATATTCTCTTTTATGTCAGATGCTCAATAATAATGACAAGCGCCAGGATGATGACCACGATCAGGATCTGCAGCATTCCGTCTCCGATGATGATCCGGTATGCATCTCCCTGATAATCGGTTCCGGATACTTTTTCGTCCACTCCTCCGAAGGGTTTTCTCCGGAGTATTTTATAAGGATGATGAGTAATGACCTGTATCCAGTGGTACAGTTCACGCCCCAGGTTCGCACAAATATACTGCAGGGCGCAGACTCCCCACGATATGGCATAAACGGCTCTCTTAAATGGTCTTCTCAGGAACCAGTCAACATCCAGTGTGATGGTATCGTGCGGCGCCATTTTATCCAGATACATCAGAAAGGCGATCAGCACCGAAGTGATCAGCATCACATACTCCAGGATATGCCCCAGATGATACGGATGGTAGTCGACCGGATACGGCATGAACCGCCGGTACACAAACTGCGGCAGGAAACCGATCCATATACAGTTTGCGGCGCCGATCAGCATGGCGATCTTCATATTGAGGGGCACCCGTCCTACTTCAACATCCGCACGCTCTTTTCCGAAGAAGACAAAATATCCCATCTTGAATGCAATCGACATGACTGTCAGGATATTCCCGGCAACCATGAGCCAAACCACCAGATGATTTCCGGCTTCCTGCGCCGTCAGGATGGAGAGCGATTTTAAAGTAAATCCCGCAAAAGGCGGTGCGCCGGCGATCGAAAAGGCCGCGATGAAAAATACAACGCAGGTCAGCGGCATCTTCCTTGCCAGTCCGCCCAGTTCGCTGATTTTCCGCTTTCCTGTAGCATACATGACAGCACCGGCACACATAAACAGCAGCGATTTGTAAATCACATTTCCTGCCGCCAGTGCGCCGGCCGCACTGACTGCAGTTGTCCCCTGAAAGCTTAAGTCGGTCACCATATACCCAAGCTGACTGATAATATGGTACGACAGCAGACGGCGCATGTCATTTTCCATCAGCGCAAAAATGGCACCGTAAAAAATCATGATCAGGCCTGCGATGAGAAGGAAATCAAACCCTGCAAACACTCTGGCCAGACACAGGATTGCCACTTTTGTGGTAAACGCGCACAAGTAGTTTCCTCCCGTCACCGAACTCTGCGGATAGGCATCGGGTACCCATGCATGCAGCGGGACAAAAGCCGCATTCACAGCAACGCCCGCAAAAATCAGCCAGAATGCGGCATCATGAGGACCTGCTGTCAGATTTGCAATCAGATAATTTCCTTTTGCGGTCTCTAACGCTATGCCAAAAAGGAGCAAACTGCCGCCGAACATATGCATCAGAATATAACGGAACCCTGCCGCAGTGGCTTCTTTTCGTTTCTGGCCCCAGATCAGGAAAAGCGATGTCACCGCCATCAGCTCCCAGAAGAGAAGAAGTGTCAGCCAGTCACCTGCCAGAGTAACGCCCAGGGCAGATCCGGCATAGCCCATAGAAGCAAAAGCTTCCAGACGGCTGTCATTTTGAGCCGCATAAATCCCGTTTACGAGAGCAGTCATGGCAAAGACCACCAGAAATATATAATTCTGCTGTGTCAGCTGCAGATATACAAAATTGTAATTACCGGCAAAGGAAAAAACGAGCTGTATTCCGACCGGAATGCAAAGCGCGGCCAGAAGTGCCGCGGCCGGACACAGCACCAGCAAAACACGGCGGACTTTCTTCGGTACCGCAGCCGTGATAATCCCTGCAAATATCAGAAAAATACCCGGATGAATACTACTTGACATGCTGCTCACCTCCGTCCGTCTTTTCTGCCCCTCCGTCTCCGTACAGATCCGGCCTGTTGTGCTTTTCATAATAATCTTCATTTCTGGCCAGCCATTTCGGAAGAAGAATCTTTCCGAGAAAAATCGTAACCCAGGCTCCTGCGAATCCCAGCACAATATAAGCCCCCAGCTCATGTACTCCTTCCGCGAAATACCACAGCACCAGAGAGACCGCAAGAACAATCAGTAATACCATATACAGTTTTTTCTTGGTCTTCGCATTCATAACTGTCCTCCCTATTGACACATGGCCTGCGCTGCCAGACCGGCCAGTTCATACAGGTGTACACCAAAATCCGGAAAGATTCCCAGCAGTATGGAAAGTCCTGCCGTAATGCACAAAGGAATCAGCATCCGCAGATCCGCTTCTTTGAACTTTGTGAACTCCCCGTTCTTATTCCTGCTGAAAAAGGCGATATAGGTCACCGGAATCAGATATCCGACGCCAAGCATCGCGCTGATCAGCAATACGGCAATATAAGAAGGTCTCCCGGCCTCCATAGCTCCCTGGGCAAGATTCCATTTACTTACGAATCCCACAATAAAAGGAAGCCCGATGATTCCGAAGGAAGCGGCTGTAAAACAGCCGAATGTCACCGGCATCTGCCGGCCGATTCCGCGCATATCACTGATATTTTCTCTGTGAGCAGTGACGATCACGGCGCCGGCACACATAAAGAGTGTAATTTTCATCAAAGCATGTGCCACGATATGGAACAAAGCTCCCTTCATGCCCATCGGCGTCAGCATACAGGCTCCAAGGATGACATAGGACAGCTGACCGATCGTAGAATACGCCAGCCTTCGTTTCAGGTTATCCTGGCTCATGGCAATCAGCGATGAAGCAATGATGGTAGCCACTGCGATCCAGCCAAGCCATTCTGCAGCCCTGATTTCCTTCAGAAGCCCGGGCCCGTACACATAACCGATGATACGGATCACACAAAATGCACCGGCTTTTACAACAGCCACCGCATGAAGCAGGGCACTGACCGGAGTCGGCGCAACCATCGCGGAAGGGAGCCAGCCATGCAGCGGCATCATGCCGGCTTTCACAGCGCCTGCTCCCACCAGCAGGAAGAACAGTCCCGCCAGGGCACCCGACCCGGCCATGGATGTGTTCAGATATCCGCCCGCGGCGAAATCCAGCGAACCGCTGATGCTGTACGTCAGTACAATTCCGAGAAGGAAAAACTGCCCCGGCACCAGTGTATAGATCAGGTATTTTCTTCCGGAAAACTTAGCCGCATCATCGCGTTCATGGAACACGAGCGGCCATGTTGCTATTGTCAGCATCTCGAAAAACACAAAAAACGTCAGCAGATTCGCGGAAAAGGCAATCCCCAGCGCCGAGCAGATACAGACCGCGAAAAATGCATAAAATCCGGTCTGATTTTCTTCATGGTGTCCGCGCATATATCCGATGGCGTAAATGCCGACCATGACATACAGGAAAGAAGAAACACATGCGAAAAGCATGCCGGCATAATCTACCCGGAGAGCAAAACTCATCGTGTCTGTCACCGGGCACAGGATCCATTCATAAACGTTCCCCGCGCGAACCCCCGGAACCATGGAAAAAACCGTAACCGCTGCTGCGGCAGATCCTGCCACGGTAAATGATTCACGCAGATTCGGCCATTTACCGAACACAAGCACGAGAAAACAGATGAACATGGGGATGGCTACTGCTATTATTGGCCGGATATCCGTCAGAATCATATCAAAGCACCCCCTGTAATGTAACTTTTATAATCTGAACCAACTGTCCGTTCATCACACCCATTGCAATCATGCCAATACCGAAAATGACCACGGGGATCAGCATGGTTGGCGGGGCTTCCAGAATACTGCCTTCCTTTTTATGGTCCACAACGCTCTTTGCCGGCGGGGAAATAAAAATCTTTTCCAATACGCGCAGGAAATAGATCGCGTTCAGCAGACTGCTTATGATCAGGACGATAAGATATACATACTGATGCTGCTCATTCGCGCCGAGCATCAGATACCATTTACTGAAAAATCCGCCCGTCGGGGGAATTCCCACCATAGCCAGCGCGCCGATCACGATCGTAAAGCAGGTGAGCGGCATCTTTTTGTGCAGCTGTCCGAACTGGCGGATATCCACGATACCGAGCCGGTACTGGATCGCGCCGATCGCAAAGAACAGGCCGCCCTTCATAAAGATATGATTCAATATATGAAGCACGGATCCGGACAGACCATATGCGTTTCCGATGCCGATGCCCAGCGCCACATAACCAAGCTGCGCAATACTCGAATACGCCAGCATACGCCGGAAATCCACCTGCGCAAGTGCCATCATCGAGCCGAAGATCATGCTCAGCGCTCCCAGGACACCGATGATTTTCGTCATATCATCTACGACCCACGTTGTTCCTCCCAGAATAAAAAAGAAAAACCGGATCATTGCCAGAGCCGGCACTTTGCTCATCGCTCCGGAAATCAGCGGGGAGGCTGCAGGATAGGCATAGGAATAGGCATCCGGCTGCCACATGTGGAACGGGAAAATGGCCATCTTGATGCCAAAAGCGCTCACAAGAGATGCGCATGCCAGGATCATCAGCGGATCATTGACTCCATTGTGAAGGATTGCTCCGATATCCGCCATGTTCAGACTTCCGGTCATGGAATAAAGGATACCGATGCCCACCAGATAGAAGGATGCGCCGATCGTACCGATCAGAAGATACCGGAAGGCAGCCAGCACAGAGCGCTTCCCGCCCATCGCTACCAGTCCGTAACAGGACAGGGACGAAATCTCCAGAAATACATAGAGATTGAAGACATCTCCGGTCAGCGTCATACCGCAAAGACCGATCGTAAGCAGGCCGATCAGCGCATAGTAGCCGCCGGACTGGAGCCACCGCTTGCCGCGGATAAATGCAATACTGTAGATGGATGTACAGGCTGCAATAAATGTTATAAAGCATACAATGACGGCATTGATCGGATCCACCACGAATTCAATCCCGATCGGAGCCTCCCATCTGCCCACTGCGTAATGAATGGTCTGGTCCTGTGACGCAAGCACCCGGAACAAAAGGAGCAGACTGCACACGAAAGAAGCAGAAAGAGCCAGAACCACCAGTCCCTTGCCCAGTTTCATATTGATCATACTGAAGAAAGTACATAAAAGCGCTGCCGACATAGGAATCACTATGATCAGCACCGGCAAATGCTGCATCAGATTCATTCGTCTTTCTCCTCCGTGTCGCCCAGTATCTCATCCTCTTCCACCGTTCCGTAGCTCTCTTTTAAGCGCATCAAAAGAGCCAGCGCCACCCCTGTGGTACCCAGGCTTACAACGATCGCCGTCAGCATCAGCGCATGAGGAAGCGGATTAATGTAGGATGCCGCATCTTCACTGCTCCCGTTTATGATCGGGATCATTGCCCCGTTCTTCTGTGCGAAACACAGGAAAAACAGGATCACGGCAATCTGCATGATATTCATGCACATCATTTTTTTCATATAGTTTTTGCACAGGATCATGCCGGCCACTCCCAGGAAAAACAAGATGAACACCAGGCAGTAGATCCCCCTCGAAGCGAGGAATACATGAAACATCTCAATCATGATCTTCAAAGTCCTCCCTCTTTAATAAGGCTTCCATAATCGCGACGATCGTCAGCATAACACAGACGGTGACGCCCGATTCGATCAGGAAAATACCAAGTGCATGAAGCTGTCCGTACTCCAGAAAGCCAAACGGCATCTCCCCATACTCCAGAAAATATCCCCCGTGAAACAGAGAGAGCCATCCGGTGAATACATAGAAAAACGCGCCGATTCCCGCCACAGCCACTGCGATTCTGCCGGGTATAACAAACGAAGCGTCCTTTCCCTTCAGCAGCCTCGCAAATACAATCCCGAGCGCGAGTACAGCCCCCGCCTGAAATCCGCCTCCGGGGCTGGATTCACCTGCTGCCAGTACATAGACAGCGTACATCATGGAAAACGGTATAATCATCCGGATCGATACATCCAGAACAATTCCTCCAAATTTCTTTCTCATAATAACCCCCTTCCCCTTCTGCGCATATCATAAACATCTCACACTTCTGCACGGAATCATCAGGCCTGCTCAGCCTTCATCGCGGTCATCCGCAGACTCCTGTTCATTAAATCTTCTCTTTTTTTCCTTCAGCTGCTTATCACCGGTATACAGAATCAGTGTAACGACCAGCCCGGACACAAACATAACAGATGTCTCAAACATCGTATCATAGCCACGATAGTCTGCCAGTGTGCCGGATACAACATTCGCGGAAGCCGTATCTTCTTCACTGTGTTCAATATAGTAATTCGACACATGCGTATTCGGCGGTGAGTCAGGATCTCCAATCGCCGGAAGGTACTTTGAGCAGTAACAGAAGCCCGCGGCAATCGTCAGAATTACCGCGAAAGTAAGGATGCTCCTGCGCCTTCTTTGTACATCAAAGGCTTTCTTTGCTCCGCGAAGCTTGATCCTTCCCCGCACGGTCTTACGATCCACTTTCCGCAAAGCCACCGCATAAAAGACCGTGGACATCGTTCCGATCACAGCCTCGGTAAAGGCGACATCGGGAGATCCGAAAATCAGGTAAGTGAGCACCGCGCAGAAACTGAAAGCACCAAACAGAATCGTGCAGGCAAACATATCCGCGTCCGTCATGATGGCAACTGTCACACAGATCAGAAACAGGACGAGGATTGCCTCAATCAGCAGTATCTGCATCCTTCTCCTCCTTTCTGTGCGCCAGCGTCATGGGAAAATCATTTCTGTACGCGGAACGCGCCAGCACATGGCCCCCCACGGGATTGCAGGCAAACACGATCAGAAAAACAATGACCAGTTTTATTGAAATCGGACTCAGGCCGCTGTAAATAATAAACCCGACGCAGATGAGCGTAAGTCCCAGGGTCTCACTGTTTCCCGACGCATGGCATCGCGCATAGAAGTCCGGGAAACGATACATGCCGACAATCGTTGTTACGCAGAACACGAGGCCGGCCAGCAAAAACACGATGGCTATTACTTCTCTAATCATCCTCTTCCCTCTTCCTTCCCAGATATTTTGCCACAATGATATTCGTCACGAATCCAAGAATCGCATAGGCGATCGCTATATCGATATACATCTCCGGCCGTCCGTCCAGAAAACCGAAAATCACGATCACAATCATCACATGCGCGCCCATGACCGACAGTCCGTTCATGCGGTCATAGATCGACTTCCCTTTTATTATTTTAAATATCATCAGTATGATGCAGACCAGAAGCGCTGCAACGATCAATATCAATACGGTTCGCATACCTGTCACCCCTCCAGCAAGCGGAATGTCTCGTCTTCTTTATACAGCTTTGCTACCTTCTTCATCATCGATCCGCTCCGGATCCCTTCCGCTGCTCCCGGAGTCAGCGCGTGGATCTCATAAACGCCCTGCCGGTCCACATTCAGCGTGATCGTTCCGGGTGTCAGAGTGATCGAGTTCGCCAGAAGAGCAATGGCCAGCGGGTTATCAAACCCAACCTGAAAGCGGATGATCTCCGGCTCAATGGGAAGCGATTTCTTCCATGTCGCCTGAGCCACATCGATATTCGCCAGGACCAGTTCCTTCAACAGCCAGATCACATAAACGGCAAACGGAATAAGCGGCACACCAAGCGCAAAATATTTCTTTGTCTGATCATGATTGCGGATCATGAATAAGGGCGTACATACCCAGGACACCACAAAGGAAGCCGCAAGCCCCATAACGATAAATTTCACAGTAAAAGTTTGGCTTATCAGCAGCCAGAATAAGAACATGTAGACCGTAAACCGAAGATAATGGGCATACGGATTTCCCACCACCGTCTTATCATGTAAGAATAAGCGATCGTTCATAATACGCCTCCCATACCACATCTCACCGAAGTGGGAACCAGTTTTATCATTAACAATAACTATATCATACTAAATTCTATGTATTCATACAAGGAATAATTGGTTATTTTTTACAGTTTCTTTTGTTTGCACAGCAAAAAAAACACGAACTGCACAAATATATCCTTGGGTGCACCCATAAATTCCATATAATATAACGAAAATCGTATCCCTGAATATCGATGAATTATTATTCAGTTTTTTGTGTTATTTTTCTGACAATAGTTGCCGTTTCCGGTTAATTGTGGTATAAATAGATTGAGAGAATACTACAATTCTCAGAGGAACATAATAATCATAGATATCATATCAAAGGAGTTGATCTCATGAAGAATGCAGGACTCAGAGTTGTGATTGAAGCCTCATCCAGCGTTCAGGTGGGCGATTCCAGAATCGAACTGTCGGCTATTAAAGAGTATGGTATACATGATATGTCCTACGGATATCTGTCCCGCATATTCGGGAACGGATTTTCTTCCGTCAGCAACGCATCGAAAATCTCAAACAATATCGGAAATCAGTCTTTCCTGTTTGACGAGGCTCGAAAAAAAGCGATGGATGGTAATCTGCAATACATTTCAATCGATACCAGAAGCGGTGAGCACTTCATTTTCTTTAATGTCGGAAAGTTATCTGACTGGGAAAAACTGAACGATGATCTGGATGACTGGTTTCACACAGAACACCGGACACCACACACAAACAGCAATACAAAAACCCGCCATCTGACCTCACGAAAATGATTTCCGTCAAAAAGACAGGGTCTTAATCTCCACGATTTAAGACCCTGTTTTTTTATACACTTTCAAATTCTTTTACAATCTCCACTGACGGCGGCGCCGTCGCAAGACTCACTATGATATTGACTGCAAGTCCGCAGAAAAATGCCGGCAGCTCAATCGCAATGGAATTCTCGATCATTCCAAACAGTTCCTGATTCAGAAAAATCAGCTGTTCCATGCAGGTCGCAAAACCGGAAAGCTTCGGTTCCAGCTCCGTATATTTCTCATCAAACAAATAGGAAAGAGAGCCCAGCAGCGCATCCTTTCCCTCAAAATAATGATAGAAAGAACCTCTCGATGTCCCGGATTCGGCTATGATATCATCAATCGTCGTCTCCTCATAGCCCTGTTCATAAAACAGCCGCCAGGCCGCCGAAATGATCTTTCCCTTTGTATTTGCCGTTCTTTTTCTTCCCATTCGTTTCTTCCTCCGGCCTTATTTATTCATCTCAGTGTGAGAAGAATCATCAGAAGAAGTGTACCATATTTTCCGGAAAGCGAAAAGACGGATTATTGGAAACCCAATGCATAAATCTCCCACTTTTACAAATAATAAACTGTATAAAATGCATAAGAAAGGATATCGAAATGAAAGCAACTGGAATTGTCCGCAGAATCGATGATCTGGGGAGGGTGGTCGTGCCCAAGGAAATCCGCCGAACACTCCGGATCAGGGAAGGCGATCCTCTGGAAATATTTACTGACCGCGAAGGAGAGATTATTTTGAAAAAATACTCTCCCATCAGCGAACTCGGCATGTTCGCCGGCCAGTATGCGGAAAGTCTGGCGCAGACGACAGGATATCTTGTCTGTGTCAGCGACCGGGACCACATTATTGCCGCGGCCGGGAACGGCAGGAAACATTTTGACGGAAAACCGATCAGCAGACAGCTGGAATATATGATTGAAGACCGGGCTCATCAGGTCAGTGAGAAAAATGATCACCAGTTTATAAAGATTACACCGGATGACTCTTCCGATTTCAGGACCCAGGCGATCAGCACCATCATCTGCGAAGGGGATGCCATCGGCGCCGTCATTCTGCTCAGCGAAGATCCGAAAAAGCAATCCGGGGAAACGCAGGATAAGCTGGCGCAGACAGCCGCCAGGTTTCTCGGACTGCAAATGGAACAGTAAACAATTCACACATGGCAAATCTTATGATACAATTTTACCTGCATGATCCTTATTTATTCCATACGTTACAGAGAGGAGATTTGTCCATGAAAACACCAAAGCTTGCTATTTTTGATATGGACGGTCTGATTTTTGACACAGAGCGTCTTTTTATGAATAAGAAAAATATTGTTCTGAAAGAATACGGCTACCCGGCACGGGAGGAGGATTATATTCAGACGATCGGACTGGCCGGGGAAAACCTCCGGGAAATGCTGATCCGGCTGTACGGAAATGATTATCCGGCCGATGAGATCACCTCCCGGACCCGTGCGCTCGTCAATGCATCGATCCGGGAAAACGGTCCCTCTGTAAAACCCGGAATCCGTCTCCTTCTGGAATGGTTCGCACAGCAAAAGGTAACCTGTTGTGTGGCATCTTCGACATCACATCTCTATGTCCGGGATTATCTGGAGCGGGCAGAGCTTGACACCTGTTTTTCCTATATCATCGGCGGCGATGAAATCATACGTTCAAAGCCGGCGCCGGATATCTTCCTGAAGGCACTGCGTTCGGTTGCGCCGGGTGACGCGCTTGTACTGGAGGACTCCGAAAACGGAGTACGCGCCGCACACGCGGCAGGAATCCCTGTTGTGTGCATCCCCGATCTGAAAAAGCCCTCTGACGAGATTGCCGGCATGGCCTCTGCCGTTGTTCGTTCCGCGGATGAGGTGATCCCTTTATTTTATCAGCAGTAGTCTGTTCAAAAAAGCTGTCAATCACCGAGCGGTGACTGACAGCTTTTTTGGGTTGAGGAGAACATCCTGTTCTCAGGCTTTTGCAATATTGTGAATCAGATTTACCATCTCAATAGCAGAGCATGCCACGTCATAGCCCTTGTTCCCTGCCTTTGTTCCTGCCCGTTCAATTGCCTGTTCAATATTATCTGTTGTTACTACGCCGAACAAAGTAGGAACACCTGTCTGAAGCCCGACCGTCGCGATTCCTTTACTTGTCTCAGCGCACACCAGATCATAATGACTCGTTGCTCCTTTGATGACTGCGCCAAGGCAGAGTACCGCGTCATACTTTCCTGATTCCGCCATTTTCTTAGCGATAATCGGAAGTTCAAAAGCTCCCGGAACCCAGGCAAGATCGATATTATCATCGTTTACTCCATGCCGCACCAGCGCGTCCTGTGCGCCGCCGACCAGTTTGGAAACAATGAACTCATTAAAACGAGCTGCAACAATTCCGACTTTCATTCCCTCAGCAACTACTTTTCCTTCTAATACTCTCATCATAATCCTCCTGTTTTCTCTTTCCTTCATCCTGTTTTGTAATTATCTGTAGTTGGTCATGTGATCCATTTTATCCTGTTTTGTCTTCAGATAGAAATAATCAAATTTCTGTGCTTTGATCTGAATCGGCACACGCTCCTCAATGGTGATTCCATATCCGCCAAGGCCTGTGATTTTCTTCGGATTATTCGTAAGAAGACGCAGCCGTTTCGCTCCCAGATCGCTTAAGATCTGTGCTCCGATACCATATTCGCGCATATCTGCGGGGAAACCAAGCATGATATTGGCCTCAACGGTATCATATCCCTGCTCCTGAAGCTCATAGGCTTTCAGTTTATTGATCAGGCCAATGCCGCGGCCTTCCTGGCGAAGATACAAAAGTACGCCTCTTCCCTCCTGTGCGATCATCTTCATCGCCTGGTCAAGCTGCTCTCCGCAGTCACAGCGGGAGGAGCCGAATACATCTCCCGTCAGGCACTCCGAGTGCACTCTGCACAGAACCGGTTCTCCATCCGAGATATCTCCCATAACAAGCGCCACATGATGATCTCCATTCAGTTTATTCTCATATCCGTAAATATGGAAATCGCCGTATTTCGTCGGCAGTTTCGCATTGGCAGTCCGCTGTACGAGACTTTCATTCCGCAGACGGT
This sequence comes from uncultured Lachnospiraceae bacterium, assembly GCA_946546945.1. GTDB lineage: Bacteria > Bacillota > Clostridia > Lachnospirales > Lachnospiraceae > Eubacterium_I. The sequence continues at coordinate 91,582 of CAMNOU010000008.1, read as the reverse complement.
ACTGAATCAGGTCCGCGATTGTGATTACCGTCAGATCCAGACGTTCCGCAAATTCGAGCAGTTCGGTCGTACGCATCATCGTGCCGTCCTCACGCATGATCTCACAGCAAAGACCACAGGGTTTCAGCCCGGCCATCTTGCAAAGATCCACCGTTGCTTCCGTATGGCCGTCACGGACCAGAACGCCTCCGTCTTTCGCGCGCAGGGGGAACATGTGCCCCGGACGGCGGAAATCTGACGCTTTTGCTCCATCCTCTACTGCTTTCATAGCAGTAACGGAACGCTCTGCCGCGGAAATACCGGTCGTTGTATCAACATGATCAATCGACACCGTAAAGGCTGTGCAGTGATTATCCGTATTGTTTGTTACCATCTGCTCCAGTCCCAGCTTGTCACAGAGTTCTCCGCTCATCGGCATACAGATCAGCCCTTTCGCCTCACTGGCCATCAGATTTACATTTGCTTGTGTCGCGAATTCCGCAGCACAGATCAGGTCTCCCTCATTTTCTCTTTCCGGGTCATCAATGACAAGAATGACTTTGCCCTTTCTCATGTCCTCCAGCGCCTGTTCTACCGGTGCAATTTCTTTTGCCATTTTTCTATACCTCCGTTTTCCTTAATTAAAAACCATATTCTCTCAGAAAGCTTTCTGTAATTCTGCTTTCTTTTTTTACTTCCTGTTCCTCCTGCGAAGAAGGATATTTCAGCAATTTTTCCACATATTTTCCGATAATATCGCATTCCAGATTCACAATGCTTCCGACTCCTCTGTCATGCAGCGCAGTGACCTGCTGCGTATGGGGGATGATGGAGACCCGGAAACAGTGCTCATCCACAAAAGCCACCGTCAGGCTGATGCCATCGATCGTAATGGAACCTTTTTCAACAATATACCGAAGAAGTTTGGGCTCCGCCCCGATTGTATACCAGATTGCGTTGTCGTCCCGCTGAATGGACTCGACTGTGCCGGTTCCGTCAATATGCCCGGACACGAAATGTCCTCCGAACCTGCCGTCCGCGGGCATTGCCCGTTCCAGATTCACGCTGGCTTTTTGTGTCAGGCTGCCAAGGGAACTGCGGTTCATCGTCTCGGACATCACATCCGCCGTAAAATATCCGCTTCCCATGGACGTCACGGTCAGGCATACTCCATTGACCGCAATACTGTCCCCGATTGCCGATCCTTCCAGAACAGTTCTGCATCCGATTGTCAGCACACAGGAACGCTGCCCCCGGCGGATCCCCTGAATGGTACCCACTTCTTCTACCAGACCGGTAAACATATCCGTCACCTTCTTTCTATTTCATCCTGCAAATCAGGCGTTCTCTTTTCCATCGGATATCCAACGATGCAGATATCCTCTCCGATCTGCCTGATTTCCATATTTTCCAGGCAGAAGGCATCCGGCATTTTCGATATGCCCCTCCCTGAAACCGGGGTTGGCGCGGTTTTTCCTCCGACAATTTTCCCGGCTATATATGCATAGACCTTACTGACAATCCCTGCTTCCAGAGCCGATGCATTGAGGGTGCCGCCGCCCTCCAGAAGAATACTGTCGATTTTCTCTTCGCCCAGGATCCGCATCAGCGCACGCAGATCCACCTGTTCTGTCTGCCCGGCCGGGATCAGAGTCACGCCCGCCTCTTCTAAAGCCCGGCGTTTCTGTGTATTTTCCTCTGCTTCATAGGCCTTCTCCGAACACGCGACGATCAGCGGAATCTCACCGGCGGTCCGGACCAGTCTGCTTTCAAGCGGGATCCGCATCCTGCTGTCACAGATGATCCGCACTGGATCCGCATCGTCGGCGACCCGGCAGTTCAGCATCGGATCATCCGCCAGAACGGTTCCGATTCCTGCCATGATTCCCTTATAGCGTTTTCTCAGCAAATGAACATGATTTCTGGCCGCTTCGCCCGTCACCCATTTTGAATCACCGGTCGCACAGGCGATCTTTCCATCCAGTGTCATCGCATATTTCATGACGACAAAAGGCAGCTTCGTCTCCACATAATGATAGAACACTTCATTCAGCTTCCGGCACTCCTCTTCCAGGATGCCCGTCTCCACTTTGATACCGGCCTCCCGCAAGATCTGCACTCCCTTACCTGCAACAAGCGGATTGGAGTCCATGCTCCCGACAAAAACACGGCCGATCTTTTTCTCTATGATGATCTCTGTGCAGGGAGGCGTCTTCCCGTAATGACAGCAGGGTTCCAGCGTGACATACAGATCTGCGCCTTCTGTATCATCTGTGCATCTGGTAAGCGCATTTCTCTCTGCATGGAATTCTCCGTAACGTTCATGGTATCCTTCCGCAATAATACGCCCGTCCTTCACAACAACGCATCCCACCATCGGATTCGGATTGGTATAGCCGGCTCCAAGCTCAGCCAGTTCCAGGGCTCTTCTCATATAATCCTTCTTATTCAAAAGATCCCTCCTTATATTTGTCAAAAAAGTAACAAAACCCCCGGAAAAAATCCCAGGGGTTAAAATGCCAATATCGTATTCTATAGAATAATAAGCACTCTTCTTTCATCCAGACTATACTGTCGGCTTTGGAATATCCGAATCGGAGTCACCAAATCAGCGCCAATGCGCTCGCGGGCTGTACCGCCGGTCGGGAATTCCGGATCGATCATACCCGGTCACCCTGCCCTGAAGATTCTGTTCTGTTCACTTAGGATATTATAACTCATTATCCTGCATTGTACAAGTCCTTTTTGTCAGCCGTCAGGATTCCCTTTCACACTTTCCGCATCCGTTTGACCACTCTCTCTGTGAGAATCAGTACTGCCCCGATCAGGAAAGGAAGAATAAAGGTCGCGACCCGGTACAGCAGGGTAATGGCGCCGGCTTTATTGACATCTGTCAGTACCCGGTACAGGCTGGTCATGATCAGCTCCGTCGACCCGATTCCCGCAGGAGTCGGAATAACCGCTGCTGTCATGACGGACAGCGAGGTCACCGACAGGGATGACAGCAGTGTTATTTCTCCCGTTCCGAGCATGATCAGAAACGGTATGCTGTACCAGAAGAACAGCTTGACCATATTTTTTATAAAAATAATGATCAGCAGTTTTACATCCTTCAAAAGCTTTGCGGTTGATTTCTCCATAATGGAAAAACTGCTCTCCAGTTTTTCCAGAATCCCGTCCAGTTTATTGTTTTTGTTGAGTTTACGAACAAGAAACAAGATCAGCTCATGAGATTTCTGCCATACCGCAAGGAGGATCAGTCCCGCCGAAATGAGGACGGTGAGGACATAGGCCAGAATCAGATATACGGCATAGTTCCGGTAATTCTGCGACATCACCTGCCAGTTCAAAAAGAAAAACAATCCGCTGAATATGGCGATGCTTACCTTGTGAAGCATATACTGCATCATATACATTCCTGTTGCTTCCGAGTAATCCACTCCTTTTTTGCCCAGAAACACGACCGCTGCCACTCCCTGTCCGCTTCCCAGTGTGGAGAGCCGGTAAAAGGAGCAGAAAAAGGCACAGTAAAAACCATCTCTGAGCCTGAATCCCGGATTGCAGCGTCTGGCCAGGGTCCAGGTGATCGATCCCTCCAGAAGATGATAGATCACCGTAGCAGCTGCGATCAGCCCCAGAACCCAGGGCGCCGTATTTTTCAACTGTTCCCAGATATCATTCCACGAACCGCGAAACGTATAGATAATGATCAGGATTAATACAATAACAAAGATTAATTTGATCCAGTTTTTTTTATTTTTCATAACAATGATCCACGAATTCCTTCACCTGGTTCAGGACAATCTCCATCAGCCGCGCTCTCGCTTCCACGCTGGCCCACGCGATATGCGGCGTGATCACAAGTTTTGTGCTGTCCTTGATCCGGCGGAGCGGATTATCAGGAGCCATGGGTTCCTCACTCAGCACATCCAGTCCCGCTCCCGCAATTTTCCCGTTTTCAATCGCATCCGCCAGCGCCTGCTCGTCCATGATCGGCCCCCGCCCGACGTTGATAAAAATCGCGGATGGCTTCATTTTGTCAAACGCGGCGGCATTCATCAGGTTCTCTGTTTTCTCCGTCAGCGGCGCATGCACGGATACAATGTCCGCTATTGTTAATAATGTATCCAGATTTACCTGTTTATATCCCTCCTGCGGGCGGCTTCCGGAAGGAGAATAATAAATCACATGGCATCCGAAGGCCTTCGCTATGTCAGCTACCCGGCGTCCGATTGCCCCCAGACCGATAATGCCCCATGTTTTGCCGCAGAGTTCATGATACGGATTCGCAAAATGTGAAAAGCAGGTATCATTGACATATCTGTCTTCTTTCACATAGGCATCGTAATAACTCATTTTTTCATATAAATAAAACAGGAGCGCGAATGTATGCTGCGAGACATTCTCCGTGGAATATCCGGCCACATTGTTCCACCGGATATTGCGCTTTGCCAGAAACTCTTTGTCCAGGATGTTCGTCCCGGTAGCAGTGACACAGATCAGCTTCAGCCGGGGAGCGTCCTGAATGGTCGCTTCATTCATCTCGGTCTTGTTGACAATTGCAATGTCCGCGTCGTAAATGCGCTGCGGCACCTGTTCATTTGTTGAGTGACCATAGATCGTCACATTTCCAAGTTGATCAAATCCGGACAAATCGATATCTGAGCCGATCGAGTCCGCGTCAAGAAAGACAATATTCATCATTTCTCCTGTCTTCTGCCCCATGCCGGGGCACCTCTCTGCAGTCTGTTTATCCATACAGTTTACACTATTTTTCTCAAAAAAGAAAGAGCCACATTCCATTTATCGGTTGGATGCGGCTCTTGGCAGAACGCCGAAGCGTTCCTGAAACCATTCTTTTGTTATTTAATTCGCTTTTGGTCTGCGTACTCCCAGCGATACAATAAATCCTACGACCGTAACAATGATCATCATAAAAATCGTTGTCATGTAGGAGCCGCTGGCATCGTACAGTTTTCCTGCAATGGTCGAAGCAAAAGATGCGATCAGCAGGTTCGTATTGATTAATGAAAAGTTCATCGAATAGTTCTGACGTCCGAAGAAGTCACTGATGATCGCAGAGTTCGTCGGTGTAACTCCGCCGTAAGCAAGACCGCCCACAACGAAACCGACAATGATCAGCAGGAAGTTTCCGCTTGTCAGTGCAGCAATCAGGATCAGCGCAGCTACAATGAAAATGACCATATCAAGGAGCATGGTGACACGGTGTCCCTTCTTGTCAAACAGACCGCCGAAAATAACACGGCCGATTCCATTGAAAATAGAAATCAGACCGACTACGGTAGCGATGTTTCCGTCGGAAACCGTTGTCCCTACCTGGGTGGCGATTCCGCTTCCCTGAGAAACCAGAGCCAGACCGGCAGCACTGATTACGATGGCCCATATGTAGTAGAACCAGAAAGACGGCATCTTTACCATCTGTCCTGTATTGACTTCGCATGCAGGCTCACGGGTTTCTTTTTTCTTAGCCGATGCACCACTGCCGGGATTGTAATCCGGGCCGGGCTTCACAAAGAAAAACGAACAGATTACCATGACAACTACGATGATGATACCAAGAATTCGAAATGTAGCTTTCCACGCATCGGATCCGTCAGACGGTGTCACCGCTGCAAAGACTTTTCCGATAATAAAGCTGCTCAGGCCAAATCCCATCAACAAAATACCGGAAATCAGTCCCTGCTTATCCGGGAACCACTGCGACATGGTACTCATGACCGCATTATAGGCAAAACCGGCTCCCAGGCCGCACAGAATACCGAAGCCGAGATACAGCATCACCGGTGAAGAACCGGTTGCGGATGCGACCATAAACCCGATAAAAAACAAGATTCCGGAAACCAGAACATACAGCTTGGGGCTGACCTTTTTTGCAAGAATTCCCGCAATCAGACATCCGATGCAGAAGAAAGCCATAACAAGCGTAAACGTTACGGAAAGCTGTGCTGCCGTCCAGTCCGGACGGGACGCACCAATAGATTTTGACATGACAGACCATGCGTAGACCAGTCCCGCCAGAAGCAGAACCACAACGCCAATAACCGCATAGACCCAACGATTCAGATTTTTCATCCTCTTCCCTCCCTGTTTTCTATATACTCAATATTTCTATTATAGAGGGATTGTTCAAAATCTGCAAGATATATTTTATGAAAAATAATTACTCTTCACAGCCCCCGAAATGGATCCAGACGGTTATTTTACCTTGCGCACCCGCTGCATTTGTGAATCCGGTCTGTTTTCAGAAGCATCGGCTGCCATGTACCGCCGAGAGATTCATAGGGCACTCCCTGCGCCTCAAATCCGATCGTTCCAAAAAAAGACTCCGTTCCCGCCAGCGCGTCCAGATCTATTTCCTGCGCATTCGCCATCATTCCTTTGTCGATCAGGAGGCGCACCATGAAATCCCCGTACTTTTGTCCGCGGTATTGCGGCAGAACTGCCACGTCCGCAATCGTAAAGCGGTCTCCGTCATACATCATCCGCCCCATCCCGGCCGGAGCATCTCCGTCATAAACAAGCGCGTGCAGGCAGAAAGCATCCGCCATCGCACCGCCGGTCTTCAGCCCGAGCTCCTCAACAAAGACCTGATCCGCTATCTTCTGTACTGTCTTCAGATCTTCCGGATTCGAGACAAATCTTCCAAATACCATATGCTTACTCCTTTCCGTCAGCCCGTCCCGGCAGATTCATCTTTTCCCATCCGGTCAGGCACAGGGGGGACCCGTTTTCTTCCGGATATGCAAGCTTCGCCATATATCCCCCTCCATTTTTAACCTGCCAGCTGTAAAAACCGGCGTGAGGGAGGGCATAAGCCTCCATAACCGACATAATGGTCCCTCCATGAACAACAAATGCAACATTCTGCGCCTTTTCGCCGGCGGCTTCACGGACACACTCTTCAAAAGCCATCCGGCAGCGGGCGCGAAACTCCTCCCCGGATTCTCCGCCCGGGAAAGCCGTCATCCCCCCGCTGTCGATCCACGCCTGATAGACCGGATCGCCGTTCAGTTCTTCATAATTCTTATATTCAAACGCGCCGAAATCCGTTTCCCGAAGTCCGCTGTGCACACGCAGTCCTGCCATCCCGGCTGCACTGTTCTGAAACAGGATCCGCGCTGTCTGCGTACATCTTCTCATCCCGCTTGTAAAAATCAGATCCGGATGATAACACCGCAGCGGAGATTTCTCGAGAATTTCCTTCTCCGTTTCCAGAAGCGGCTCATCCGTAATTCCCACATAACGCCCTTCCAGATTTCCTTTTGTCTTTCCGTGACGGATCAGCAGTATGTTCATGAATTCAGATACTCCTTTAATGCGTCCATCTGCCTGTGCGCAATATCGATTCCTTCCAGATACAGTTTTTCAAGCAGATCCCAATTTCCTTCTGTAAGGCTGACTCCGCAGGTATCCTCCGGTGCGATCAGGAAAATATTTCCCTTCTCTTCCTCCTGCAGAAGCTCTTGTTTCATTTTATTATAATCATCCATCCTGCGCTTCATGCGATCAACGACCTTCGGGTGTTTTCGATATACCCTGTTCACGATGGCGCTGCCGCGGTCAGGTTCCGTCTTGACATAATCCCGCTCTCTGGTCAGGATTACGACTACTTTATCGCAGCCTTCCCGGAAGGCCTGCTGATAGGGCACAGGATCCGCAAGTCCTCCATCCAGGTAGTACTGATCTCCCAGTCTGACGGGCGGAAACAATACCGGCAGCGAACAGCTGGCAATGGTCGTCTCCCAGAGGCGCTCATAAGGCGGAATATCCAGGTACTCCGCCTCTCCGGTTTCAATATTCGTGACACACGCCACTACCCTCCCGGGATAATTGGCCAGCGCATCATAATCAAACGGAACCAGTCTGTTGGGGACTTCATCAAAATCAAAAGCGAGATTATAGTAGCATCTTTTTTTGGGATTCAGAAAATGATGCATCCCTTTATATATGCGCTTCCCCATGTATTTTTTTGTAAAGTCAGCATTTCTGCCCCGCTGTCTGGAAGCATAGGAAACGCCGTACGCAATCCCGGCAGATACCCCGATCAGATAATCCGGATAGAGGTTCTCATCCATAAAGACATCCGTCACCCCGCAGGAAAAAATCGTCCTGCTGGCTCCGCCTTCCATCACAACACCCCACTTCATAGAAGCGCCTCCCCGTCATCTTCCCCGGGATCATCACACAATTTATCCAGCACGGTGAAATAATCCGCAAATGTTTTCCGGCAGCACATTGGATTTTCGATCACGATTCCCTCTGTGCGCAGCCCCGTGACGGCAAATGCCATCGCGACCCTGTGGTCTTCAAAAGTCCGGATATGACAGGCGGAAGGTTCCCCCGGATAGATGGTCACTCCGTCCGTATACTCTTCACATCGTATACCCGCAGCCCTGAGATTCAGACAGATTGCCTGAATCCGGTCTGATTCCTGGCCCCGTATATGCGCAATGCCGCTGATCCAGACGGGTGTATCCGCAAAGGGGGCAATGGCCGCGAGCGTCAGCGCCTGATCCGAAAAATCATTCATATTCACTGATACGCCGTGAATTTTCCCGCCTTCCGGTCCCGTCAGGCAGATGCCATCAGGAGTTTCCTTTGCCGTGCATCCCATTTTTTTCAAAACCTCCAGGAACTTCAGATCCCCCTGCATACTGCTGCCATATACATCGCGCACCTTAGCTCGTCCTCCGGTTACGGCTGCCGCTGCATAAAAATAGCAGGCAGCGGAAACATCCGGCTCGATCCGGTACTCTTTCCGGTCATAGAACGTTTCCTCACCGATCAGATAGGCTTTCCCGTCAAAGCAGACATCGACGCCAAAGTCTTCCATCATCTGTCTGGTAATCCGTATATAAGATCCATCTTTTTTGCTGCTGTCTATCACAATCTGCAGCCCGTTGGGAAACATGGGGGCAGTCAGCAGAAAAGCACTCAGAAACTGTGTGCTTTTGCTGATGTCAAGATGCAGAACAGCCGGGCCGTCCATCGCGCGGATGATTTCTCCCGCGCCATGCAGACGGACCGGCAGATGCCATGGTTCCTTCAGCCATTCAACTTTGCATCCGAGTTCCGACAATGCCCGGAACAGTGCTTCCATCGGCCTTTTCTCCATCTGTTCAGAAGCCCGGATAATATACGTACCGTCGGACACGCCGAGCATGGCAGTCAGAAAACGCGCTGCCGTTCCCGCGCTGCCGACATAGACCTCTCCTTCCCTTTGCGGAAGAACGCCGCCCAGGCCTTCCACAATGACCTGATGATTCTCTTTGCTGACCGTGATCTGAAACCCCAGATCCTGAAGGGCCTGAAGGAAGTACCCGGAATCATCACTGAACTGCACGCCTGTCAGCCTGACCTTCTGTTTCGCCAGCGCGGCGATCAGAAGGGCGCGGTTGGTAATGCTCTTTGATCCGGGCACTTCTACGACCCAGTCAACCGGTTTTTTCCGGCTTTTTACTTCATATCTATCCATTCTCTATCCCCTCCCGGGATTCTGTCCCGGAGGAGCATCCAGACTGTCTGACTGCTGCTCTCCTTCGCCGTTCTGATCAGCTCCCTCTCCTGCACCGCCGGAATCATCTGACCCGGAATTCTCTCCCTCTGTGCCATCCTGACCGGAGCTTCCGTTTCCTTCGCTGCCGTCTGCATCATTTCCGTTTTCTGAATCTGTGCCGGTGTCTTCCTGGCCCGAAGGAACCATCGGAATATCTGTGCCGGGGACATTGTTTTCTGATCCGTCTGTCCCGTTAATGGTCTGTGTCGTATCATCCGGAACATCCGCCGGCAGTTCAAAATCATCCTCCTGATCCTCACTGATATCCGGAAGATCTTCAAAGTCAACTTCCTCCTCCTCGTCATCTCCGGCATACTCAATGCTAGCCAGATCGAAACTTCTCTCCGGCAGATCCTCAATCAGATAGAGCATTGCCTCTTTCCAGATTGACGCAGGATAGGTACCTCCTTCCAGGATCCCGTAAGGTCCGTCCTCAATATCCGGATCCGTAACCCAATCATCACTTCCGACCCAGACCGCGAGCGTGTAATACGGTGTATATCCGCAGAACCAGGCGGCCTTGTTATCATTGGTCGTACCGGTCTTTCCTGCAGCCTCCGTATCCGTCTGCGAATACCAGTCCATTCTTCTGGCCGTTCCCTTTGTGATGACGCCCTTCATAATATCCGTCATCATATCCGCCGCATCCATGGCGTAAACATGTCTGCTGTCCGGCTCTTCATAGATTTCCTCCCCGTTCGAATCCAGGATCGAACGGATACAATCCGCCTGTGTATAGATTCCATGGTTTTCCAGTGTACTGTAGGCGTTTGCCATCTCGACCGTTGAAACACCGTGTGTCAGCCCTCCCAGGGAAGCACTCATGGTATAATCCCGCGGGGCGATCCTGGAAAAGTGCAGGTCTGTCACATAGTTCATTCCGACAGCCGGCGTGATCTCATTGAACAGCCAGTACGCACACCCGTTCAGACTCTTCTCCACCGCTGTCCGGAGGGGCACCGAGTTCCCGGACATTTTGCTGATTTCTTCTGCAGTGCTTGTCTGCGCTTCTTTTACATCGATATTCTTCAGGTCAGAATAGTCATGGTAGCCGTTCTCCAGGGCAGGCGTATATACTGCCAGAGGCTTGATTGAACTTCCCGGCTGCGCATAGCCCTGATATCCCCGGTTCAATGAATACGTCTTGCTGATTTCCGACTGCGATCTGCCTCCGATCATCGCTACGACTTTTCCGGTATCATTGTCAATCACGGTCAGCGCGCTCTGCAGTTCATAGATTCCGGTGTTTTCCTTCGTCTTTTTACTGAATGCCAGCTGTTCATCAATCACATGCTGAAGAACGGTCTGCATTTCCAGATTCATGGTTGTATATACTTTGTACCCGCCGGTGTACAGCTTATGTTTTGCCTGCGAATATGCCTCCTCATACAGTTTCCCGTAAGAATCGTAGTCCTCATCCGAATCGAAACGGTAACGGAATTCAAATCCGTCCTGTTCCATAAAATTCCGCACGGCACAGTCAATGGCGTACGTCACCTCATAATTATAAAAACTCTCATCCTCATGGATCTCCGCCACTTCAATAGTCTGATCCTTTGCGGCCGTGCAGGCAGCCTGCGTGATATATCCGCACGCCTGCATATCATTCAGAATCTTATCTCTTCTGGAAATGGCATTCTGCGGCTCTTTCAAAGGATTATAGTATTCCGGCCGGTTCGGAATCGCGCAGATATAGGCGATCTCGGACAGGGTCAGATCGCTCACCGGTTTATCAAAATACCGTTCCGCCGCATCCTCTACGCCATAGATTCCGTTCGCGAAACAGCATGTATTGCAGTAGAACTCCATGATCTGTTCTTTGGAATATTTTTTGTTCAGTTCACGGGCCAGGAAAATCTCCTTGATTTTCCTGCTCATGGTTTTCTCATTGGTCAGGAACGCTCCCCTTGCCAGCTGCTGTGTAATGGTACTGGCTCCTTCCGCGACCTCTCCGCGGGTCCGGATATAGTTCAGCACGACACGGGCCATGCCCTTGTAGTCAATTCCCTCATTCGTCCAGAAAGTGCGGTCCTCAACTGCCACAAAAGCATTCACAACATCCTCCGGAATCTGATCATATGTCAGATACGTTGCGTCAATGTCCTCTGACAATTCTGCCAGCTTCCTGTCATTATCGCTGAAGATATATGTCGTCTGCGCATACCGGAAATCCTCCGGTGAACTTTCCGCGGCCAGCGTCTTTGCTTCTTTCATGCACTGGACCAGTGTCTGCCCTGATTTTTTATAGAACACGTAGTTGCCTGCTGCCAGCAAAGCGACAGCCGCAATACAGATAATCAGAACTGCTTTCCCGAAGTTCCGCAGAAAATCTTTTCTCCTTGCAATCCTGAGCTGCTGAATGTATTTCTTCCGGCTCATGGGATGTTTTTTCTGCTGCATCTTCAGTCTTTTAACATGAGACCTTATTTTCTTTTTTCCAGCCATATCAGTCCTCGCTTTCCTATATCACAGTGGTCTGCCCTGATCAGCAGAGGACTGCAATATTTACGCTAAACATATACATTATATCAGTAAAACAAAAAACCGCCAATACCTTATGACTCCTTACTATATCATAAAATATTGACGATTATATGAAAATATTTATAATTTTCTCTTTATTCTTTCTCAAGCCTGGCATAGATATGCGATGCGATTTCTTCCCGCGGCGTTCCCAGTACAATGGACAGTTCCACACATAATTCCTGTTCTGCCGCCCGCAGATAACGTTCATCCAGTGCTGTAATTTTCTTCCCTGCTGCGATTCTCTCATTTTTGCGGTAATAGAGAGTCTTAATAATACTCACCCAGGCCCTGCTGCTGCAGGATTTCATGACCTGCTTGTAATTCTCTTCTCTTTTCTTTTCATCCGTCACCATCAGCTGCTCAATCTGCGGAATTTCCTCAATCAGCTGCCGCGCCTCTGATTCAGACATGATGGGCCTGATCACTGCCTTCGTACTGTCTGTCGGCAAGTAGACTACACCATTTTTGGTCTGTGCCGGATTCAGGATATAATAGAGCCTGTCCTTATCTGCCCCGGGGATATCTACATGTGCGATATCCTGTACCAGGCAGACACCTTTTGTGCCATAAACCACATATTCCCCCTTTCGGAACATAACTTCCTCCTTTCCCTCTATACTTAATGCCAGTTATTTAGTGGGGTTTATATGTAAAGATTATACCACATTTTTCTCTAAATTGTCAGCAAATTCTTTGAATTATTGGAACATTTGCAAATAATGCAGGAATTTTTTCATGTCCATCCCCGGATGGGATCTGCGCAATTCTGATATCCAGAGCATTCACATCAATCTCCAGATATCTGGAAAGCACCTGTATGATATCATCTTTGATCATTTCCATTACATCCGGAGAACAGCTTGCCCGATCCGAGACAAGAAGAAGCTTTAAACGTTCTCTGGCCATACTGCCAGAGCTTTTCTTTCGAAAGATATTCATGAATCCCATGCTATTTCCTCCTACTTCTTTTTAAATCGTCCCCGAAGCCTTCGGAACAGGCCTCTTTTTTCGTTAAAATCCATGAAATCTACCTGTTCTCCGGTCACGCGACGGCAAATGTTCGCATACGCCTTTCCTGCCGGGCAGTCGGTTCCTGTAAGAGGTTCTCCCCGGTTGGTCGATACCACGATATTCTCATCGTCCGGAACCGCTCCCAAAAGCGGAATCGCTAGGATTTCAACAACATCCTCTACAGACATCATATCTCCCCTGCGGACCAGTTCCATTCGAAGGCGGTTCACAATGAGTTCTGTCTTTCTGACTTCATTTACCTCCAGAAGTCCGATGATGCGGTCCGCATCCCGAATTGCAGATATTTCCGGAGTTGTCACAACAAGGGCCCGGTCTGCACCGGCAATCGCATTTTTAAACCCCTGTTCAATCCCTGCGGGGCAATCCAGCAGTATGTAATCAAACTCCTCCCGGAGCTCATCCGTCAGTTTTTTCATCTGTTCCGGTGTCACAGCAGACTTATCTCTTGTCTGTGCAGAAGGGAGCAAATAGAGTTCCGGCCACTTTTTGTCACGGATCAGCGCCTGCCGGATCCTGCAGTTTCCTTCTACGACATCCACAAGGTTATATACAATTCGATTTTCCAGTCCCATGACCACATCCAGATTTCTCAGCCCGATATCCGTGTCAATCAGAACCACCTTCTTCTGCAGCATAGCCAGACCGGCACCGATATTCGCCGTTGTAGTCGTCTTGCCGACACCGCCTTTTCCGGAAGTTATTACGATCACTTCACCCATTCCACTTAACGTCCTCCACTTATAATCGGCTCAATATAAATATCCCCGCCTTTGATCAGCGCCATCTGCGGCTGTGCTGATACCGGGGTCTTCTCTTTCCGGCGCAATGATATCGCCCTGGTCTTTTTCATTGTATGCTGAACCGATATGTCGCCGATCCGAAGCTGAACAGGATCCATCTCCAGCGCTACCACAAAACAATTCTCATTGCCGGCAGCGCCCGCATAAGCACTGCCTTTGAGCGAACCCAGCACGATAATATTCCCCTGAGAGATAATCTTCGCGCCCGGGTTCACATCTCCGACGATCACAATACTGGATACACATTCCAGCACCTGACCGGAGCGCAGTGTCCCCTTATAAAATTCTCCTTCACGTCCTGCGATTGCAGCATAATATGTCTCGATCTGTCTTTTAAAGATGTCCTCATGTGCTTTTTCGTTATCGACAATACAGATGATCGTTATATCGGTATGCGTCGTGATTGCCTCTATAATCTGATAGCACTGTTCATGCGTCAGTTCCCGGCCTTCAAAAGAGATGGCCAGTCTGGCATCCTGGAAGAAATTTGCCGAGTCCTCAAATTTCCGTATGATTGCATCCAGAAGCTGATCAAAGGGCATGTCCCTGTCCAGAATCAGATTCATTCCGTATTTATTGCTTTTGATAACTACTGCCTGTGACATATTTATCCTCCCATTTCGTCTGAAGCGCAGTGACCCGTCTGAAGTACGCCGCCACCGTGCTTTCATTATAACGAATCCGGGAAAATATGCAACATTTTATCTCAGTGTGAGAAGACCCCACTGAGATAAAAGCTCCCGGGAAATCCCTGCTCAGGCCAGCATTTTCCCTGAAGGCATTCTTTATCATAATTGCTGAAATCCGAAAAAACAGAAGAAAAAAATCGATAAAATCCATTTATCATTCGACAGTATCCTATCCGTAAATCTGCATATACTAGGATGGATATGATATCCGTCACAAGGAGCAGCCAATGTTTTACAGAATCACGAACACTCTCGAACATATGGAAACGATGCCGCCCGAAGAGATTTCTTCCGGGGAAATGATTGCCGTTACCCTGCATACAGAGGAATGGGCGCAGACGAAGGAACACTACGGTTTTCCCTCTTATACCGGATTTGAGCACGATAAGATCCTCAGCTGCAAGGCGGAATGCTATTCAAAATACATTTTCGGCAGCCTGTGCATTCCGGTACGCGAACATCTCCTGAGCATTCCGCTGACGATGATTTTTTATATCAGCCCGGATTATATTGTGTTCATTGATGACGGGGATCTGCCGGACCGCATCATCGGCCGCATGGTACACCGCTATCAGGATCAGCAGATGAGTCCGGAATTTTTTCTGTTCGCATTTTTTCAGGAATTCTTAAATGATGATATTGAACTTTTAGAAAGATATGAAAATCACTTGTTTGCTCTGGAAGAAAAAGCACTGCGGGGAAACACGAAGAATCTGCTGGAAAATATTCTGAAGGCGCGCCGGGAACTGACACGCCTTAGAAACTATTATGAACAGATGGAAGACCTTTCCAGAGAATTGCTCAGCAATGTAAAAAATTACTTTCACACGGAAGACCTTCAGCTTTTACAGCCTCTGTGCGACAGG
Organism: uncultured Lachnospiraceae bacterium; assembly: GCA_946546945.1. Taxonomy (GTDB): domain Bacteria; phylum Bacillota; class Clostridia; order Lachnospirales; family Lachnospiraceae; genus Eubacterium_I. Next base: position 76,113 of record CAMNOU010000008.1, on the reverse strand, counting down.
GCGGACCAACTTCAGGGCATTGCCCAGCAGGCAATCGAATACTGCCAGACACTGCGGGATTTTGAGCAGGCCCAGTCCGATCACAAACAGAATAAGACCATCGAGTTCCTGACCATACTGACCTCCATCTTCTTCCCGCTGACCGTCATTACCGGATGGTATGGCATGAACTTCACGAATATGCCGGAAATCCATGCCCAATTCGGATATCTGACCGTGATTTTTGTCAGTGCGGCGGTCATCATGGCAGAACTCTTCCTTTTAAAGAAAAAGAGAATGCTGTGAATCCTACTCGCGGCCATCCCAGCAGTAGGTACAAAGTTTGTCTTTATCGATGCCTACTGCTTCCAGCATGTCATCCAGGCGGTGATATCTGAGAGATGTGAAATTCAACTTTTCACAGATTTTGTCAACCATTTTCTGATATTTCTCCGAATCCGGATCTGCATACTCCTGAAGCAGAGCCTTATCTGTCACCGGATGTCCCTCCAGTTCCTCGATCACACGGCGCGCGATCAGTTCCATCTCGGATGTGGAACGCGAAAAGTTCAGATACTTGCATCCAAACAGGAGCGGCGGGCAGGCAGGCCGGATATGTACTTCCTTTGCCCCGCTCTCATAAAGGAACTCCGTCGTTTCGCGAAGCTGTGTACCGCGCACAATGGAATCATCAATAAGAAGAAGCCGCTGATTCTTGATCAGATCATGGACCGGAATCAGTTTCATATGGGCGATCATATCGCGTTTGGACTGGATCGTCGGCATGAACGAACGCGGCCAGGTTGGCGTATATTTGATGAAAGGACGGGAAAAGGGAATTCCCGCTTCATTTGCATATCCAATCGCATGCGCTGTCCCGGAATCCGGAACGCCGGCTACCACATCTACATCCACATTGTCCCGGCGGGCAAGAAGCTTTCCGCAGTTGTAGCGCATCTTCTCAACGCTCATCCCTTCATAGCTGGCGGACGGATATCCGTAGTACACCCAAAGGAACGTGCATACTCTCATCTTATTGAACGGATTTAAGAGGGTCTTTACACTATCTGCGTCAAACACAACGATCTCTCCGGGTCCCAGTTCGCGATCGTCCTGATAACCGAGATTCAGATAAGAATAACTCTCAAAGCACGCACACCGCGCGCCTTCCTTCTTTCCCAGAACAACCGGTGTCCTTCCGTACTTATCACGGGCGGCATAGATGCCCTTTGGCGTCAGTACCATCAGAGACAGAGAACCCTCCACGATATCGAGCGCATACTTGATTCCATCAATCAGATTGTCCTTTTGATTGATGATGGCCGCAACCAGCTCGGTCGGATTGATCTCGCCGTTGCTCATCTCAAAGAAGTGTACTTTGTCTTTCAGGATCTCCTCTACAATCTGGTCTGCATTGTTGATCTTGCTCACCGTAGTGATCGCGAAGGTTCCATGATGAGATCTGACCAGAATCGGCTGGGCCTCAAAATCGGAGATGCATCCGATTCCCATCGTCCCCTTCAGCTGTGTCAGCTGTTTTTCAAACTTTGTCCGGAAAGGGGAACCTTCAATACTGTGAATCGATTTTGAAAAACCAGTCTCCTCTCCATATACAGCCATACCAGCCCGCCTTGTCCCCAGGTGGGAATGATAATCTGTCCCGAAAAACAAATCAAATGTACAGTTCTCTTTTGATGCTACACCGAAAAATCCGCCCATTGCGCTTTCTTTCCTCCTGTTCCCTCTAAAACCAATGACAAAACTCACTTCCCGGAGTTTTTTTCGCTAATATTCTAGCACATACCGGTCTGTTGCGCCATATGGTTTTCATGATGCGTAAAACGATTTATGTAATTTTTATAATTTCACTGCTATTCCGCCTGTATCTTCTGTAATAATGACGAACCGTGCCTTTACGAACAACAACCGGCAGCATATGCTTACCGGTTGTTGTGAAATGATTTTATTAAGATTGCCCGGCCGGCTCGCTGCTCCAGAAATCGATCGGCTCGTAATCCTGAAGCTTTGCGAGGAATCCCCGCTCTGCCAGCTTTTCCTGAATCAGGTCAAGCGTATATTCGTCCTCGGCCAGCACCGTGTGATAATGATAACCGGAAGTCACATTCATCAGAAGACTCGACTTTCCGGAAGCAATCTTTTCCTGAAACAGGCGCACATCCTCTCTGGAGCGGATGTTCATCTCCGCCCGGACGGTCCCATATACCCGGTGGTATACAAAAACATCCTTCACAATGCCGCCGCGGTCGACGATCAGGCAAAGTTCCTCTCTCACTTCCTCTTCCGAATGGTGAACCTTGAACACTCTGCTGACTTCCCGGCTTTTATACAGGATATATCCCAGATTTGTCGAAACAATATGTTCTCCGTTTGCGCGAAGAAGCGCGATGTCCTGCACAATCACCTGGCGGCTGACCTTAAACGTTTTCGCCAGATATCCGCCGGATAACGGTTTTGTGCTTTCTTTCAAAAGCTGTACGATCTGATTACGTCTCTCGCTTCCACTCATCGATATCCTCATTCCTTTTCTTTTCGATATTCATCTGCAGGATGCAGGTTCTTCAGTGAAATATCCATGATCGGAGCTGAGTGCGTCAGCGCGCCGCTGGAAATATAATCTACGCCCAGATCACAGAGTTTTCGGATATTGTCCTTTGTGACATTTCCGGATACCTCTATTTCAGCTCTTCCACCGATCAGCCCGACTGCCTCCCTCATCCTGTCATGCTCCATATTGTCCAGCATAATGATGTCTGCGCCGGCTTCCACAGCCTCCCGCACCATATCCAGAGTCTCCACTTCCACTTCAATCTTCCGGACAAAAGATGCATAGGCTTTCGCCATCCTGACAGCCTGCTTCACGCCGCCGGCGGCACCGATATGGTTATCCTTGAGCATCACTCCGTCTGAGAGATTCATTCTGTGGTTATGTCCGCCTCCCACCCGCACGGCATATTTTTCAAAGATCCGCATGTTGGGCGTCGTCTTTCTGGTGTCCAGAAGCTTCGTATGGCTTCCCTCAAGATAAGAAGCTACTTCACGGGTATAGGTCGCAATGCCGCTCATCCGCTGCAGGAAGTTCAGTGCTGTGCGCTCTGCGCAGAGGATTGTCCGGATATCGCCGATGACCTTTCCCATCTTCTGTCCTTTTTTCACCGGATCCCCATCCTGTACATAACATTCTACCCTTATTTTTGCATCCAGTAAAGTAAAAACTCTCTCAAATATCTGCAGACCACAGATAATACCATCCTGCTTGCAGATCAGATCTGCCTCTCCCTGTCTTGCGTCCGGCATGACACAATTGGTAGATATATCTTCCGTCGTAACATCCTCTCTGAGCGCGCTCAGAATCAGAGGATCTGCGTTCACTTTCATTGTAATCGGATCTAACATACTTTCTTCCTTTCTAAAGCAGCCTTTTTCATCTCATCTTTTACAAGTTCTCTGTTTTTCGTTTCCAGCATATCTGACTGTCTGCGTATTTCTTCCAGCTGGTTCTGATCTGCGCAGAAGGCACCTGCCGGATGATATGTTTCCGAAATCTCCAGCGCTGCACGTTTAGCAAAAACCAGACTCTCCAGCAAGGAATTGCTGGCAAGACGGTTCTTCCCGTGAACTCCGTTGCAGGCAGTCTCGCCAATCGCATAAAGTCTCTTCATGGAAGTCCTGCTCTGGTGATTAACCCTGACTCCGCCCATAAAATAATGCTGTGCCGGCACAATCGGAATACATTCCTTCTCAACATCATACCCTTTTTGTGTACAGTGTTCCGCAATATTCGGAAAATGACTCCTGATTTCTTCTCTGGGAATGGTCCGCAGATCCTCCCAGACATACTCCGTCCCATCTTTTTCCATCTGCTCATAAATAGCGGCACTCAGCCGGTCCCGCGGAAGAAGTTCGTTTACGAACCGCTTCATTTTCCGGTCATAGAGTTTTGCCCCTTCCCCTCTGACAGATTCGGAAATCAGAAAGCTGCGCCCCTCCTCCTTTTCGGAATAGAAGGTGGTCGGATGAATCTGCACATAATCGATATCCTTCAGTTCTATGCCGTGTCGTATTGCTATAGCCAGTGCGTCCCCGGTCAGATGTGGGAAATTGGTAGAGTGAGCATAAAGGCCGCCAACACCTCCCGTAGCCCACACGGTATAATCCGCCAGAACCGGCTCAACGGTGCCGTCCGGCCTGCGAAGGATCACTCCGAAACATTCGTTCCGGTCGCTGAGAATGTCCAGCATTGCCGTATATTCATATATTGTAATATTCTTCCGTTTTCCGGCTTCTTTCAGAAGTTTTTCGGTAATCTCTTTTCCTGTCGTGTCCGCATGGAACACAATCCTGTTTTCACTGTGTCCGCCTTCTCTTGTATATTCCAGATTCCCTTTTTCATCTTTTTGAAAATCCACACCATAGGAGAGCAGATCCTTTACCACATCGGCAGAAGACCGAATCATAATATCCACCGATTGTCTGTCATTTTCATAATGCCCGGCACGGAGTGTATCTTCAAAAAAACTTTCATAATCACTCTCACTCTTCAGCATGCACATGCCTCCCTGCGCGAGGAAAGAATCGCTGCTCTTTATGTCGGATTTTGTAATAATCATAATCTCTCTTCGCGGATCCATATGAAGCGCACAGTACAGTCCCGCACATCCACATCCCGCAATCATAATATCTGTTCTTTTCATAACAACCCTCCATCATTGCATCTGCTGATCCAAATCAATAAACTGATGATTGTGCTGACGTAGAGTATAACATAGATTTTTCAGGCTGACAAGACACCTGTTATACATATTTATTTACACTTGTATTGACATATTCTGTGATTTTTATTACAATAAGAAAAATTTCAAACAGATCTGAAGGAGACTCAAATGATCACTGTAAAAAAAATGCAGGATGAAATCCTGCGTCTGAAAAAAGAAAAAGATATATGTATCCTGGCTCACGCCTATCAGAGCCACGACATCTGGGAAGTTGCCGACTTTGTCGGAGATTCCTACGGTCTGAGCCTGAAGGCCGCTGAGTCTCATGCCGAAACAGTTCTTATGTGCGGGGTGCGCTTTATGGCGGAAACAGTAAAGATCCTGTCACCGGACAAGAGAGTGCTTCTGTCAAATCCACAGGCAGACTGCCCGATGGCACAGCAGATGGGCCCTGATCAGATCAGAAAATTAAAAGAAGAAAATCCGGGCTTTGCAGTAGCTGCCTACATCAACACCACTGCTGCCTTGAAAACAGTCTGTGATGTCTGCGTGACTTCATCCTCGGCAGTGACCATCATCCGTAATATGAAACAGAAAGATATTCTTTTTGTACCTGACTGCCGCCTGGGAGCCTGGGTCGCATCCCGGGTCCCTGAAAAGAACCTGAAGCTTGTGAAGGGCGGATGTCCGGTTCATGCCTGCATTTCGCCCGATGATGTCCGAACAGCCCGGGCACTGCATCCGAATGCCCTGCTTCTGGTCCATCCCGAATGCCTGCCGGAAGTATCCGCTCTGGCTGATTACGCCGGCAGTACCACCGGAATCATGGACTTTGCAAAAAAAAGCGACTGCAAAGAATTCATTATCGGTACTGAAAACAGCATTGTTTCACATCTGCAGTTCGCCTGCCCGGACAAACAATTCTATGAACTGTCCAAAAACTGCATCTGCCATGACATGAAACTTACCACACTTGCCAATGTCTATCAGTGTGTATGCGGAAACGGAGGTGAAGAAATCCTTCTTCCCGATGATGTGATGACAGAGGCCCGCCGGTGTCTGGACACCATGATCGAACTCGGAGGATGATGCTCAGCCCGGCTGAACCGGTGTCTTTTCCATTATAACAATTTCAGATATTTATCCGCCTGATACAGTGCGGCCGCCGTATTATGTGCCAGCACGCGGTCCTTTGATACAAGTGTTGTCACCGGTGCCTCAGAGTATTTATAGAACAGACTGTCATGGCCGACACAGAGGCCGATCAGAATATTCAGCTGCGTCTTTTCTGCATTCAGGTATTTCGCCTGCAGGATCGGATTACACATGTTGGCGCCTGTCACATCGCAGAAAGCGGGAATCCCGACATCCTGTTTCTTTTGTGTCCCGCACTTGCAGGAAACGCCAAAAACTTTAAACCCGTTCTTTCTGAGAATCCGGGCTGCGATGCGCGTTTCGGAAATCAGCCCTGCACAGGTCGCGATTCCGATCTTTTCAGCTCCGATTTTCTCTGCGAATTCCATGGTCTCTTCCATGCGGGTCATTTTGCAGTAGTTTTCTGCTTCCGTCTCAGCAGCTGCTATGGTCAGGCGCCGGATTTCCTCTTTCTCATATTCTTCCATCGCCTCTTTCAGAATCTCCTCCGGCAGAGACTGACTCGGACAGAAGGGCGGGTATTCCCCGTCTTCCTTCAGACAGTTGACAACTCCGCAGTCCGCACAGCTGGCGGAATATGCGTTTTTCCCGGTCATGGGATTCTGTTCTGTTTTTTCCATACTCATGTCAGATTGATTTGTTGTTTCATTTCTATTCCCAGTCATCTTTTTCATCCCTTTGATCTTCCAAACGGTTAAACCCTCACGGCTACTTCAATATCCGTATCCAGGAGCATAAATGTCCCCATACATGTCGCACACAGTTCATTCTTTTCCGTGTCAAATATTTTGGCGTTTACACTGGCCAGCCGCTTACCGAGATGAGTGAAATCGACCCGGATCCGGTACCGGCCTCCGATGAGCGCGCGAAGATAGCTGACCGACAGATCTGTCGTTGTCACAAAATAGCCGGTACGCGCAGCGATGGATATTCCCATGCAGGTGTCAAACAATGCCGCCACAATACCGCCGTGAATACCTCCATACGGATTTTCATGTCCGGTCTTCGGAAGATATTCAAATTCCGTGCTTCCCATCCCCTCTGTACTGCAGGACAAAAGCCGCAGTCCCAGGCTTGCGTTCATGCGCTCCGGTTCCTTCGCAGAACGCTCCATAATCACATGCAGTTTGTTTTCAAATACTTCTTTTTCCATTGTCTGACTCATGTTTTCCCATCACTTTCCTGTTTCTTCATTCTCTTTTGTTCCCCGCTGTCAAACCTCTATCACGGTTCCTGTCATCAGCGGATAAATCTCCGGCAGTTTTCTTTTCAGAATCTCCAGTGCCTGATCCCCGGTGCAGTGTCCCGTATAATATACCGCCTCAGGCAGCTTCTGCGCCACCTCCAGAATCAGTTCTTCCGGCATCGTCTCGCCGGTCCTCGGACTGTACAGATGAAAACCGCCGATGACCACCTGCGGCTTTACCGGGCATTCCCGGATGATATTTAAAACGCCTTTATGTCCGCAGCCCATCAGAAGCACATGTTTTCCGTTCTCACTGATCACGAGGTGCTGTTCATGAACAAAATCATCCCTTTCGAAGTCCTCTTTCAGAAGATTCCGGTTCGTTTCAAAGACCTCTCCGTTCACATGGCTGTAAATCTGCAGCTGTTCATCGATCACAAGAGAACCGTCCAGCAGATGGATCTGCGGATGTTCCCTCAGGCTCTGATTCAGGCCGATGTATTCCGGACCGGTCTTCTTATTCGAATAATGATCAGCAAATGCAGCCTTTTGCAGATAGATCTCTGCGTGATCATTGATTTTTAAAAAGGCGTCCAGACCGCCGCCGTGATCGTCATGTCCGTGGGAAATAACAACCGTGTCCGTCCGGGAAAGGTCGATCCCCAGTTTCTTTGCGTTTCGTATGAACAGATCCGTTGTCCCGACATCAAAGAGAACTCTGTGCCTGTCTGTCTCGATATAAACGCTCAGGCCGTGTTCTGCCTGAAGTTCCCCGCATGTGGTATCCTCCACCAGTGTCACGATTTTCATATCTTTATTGTCCGTTCCTCCTTAAGGTTTACTATCATTACACCAGTATTCTCCTGTTTTGTCAACCTGCTCCCGATTTCTCCCGGCGATTTGCTTTTTTCTTTATCCGAACATGGTCACGTACCCTTCCAGAGATTCGGCTTTCATCCGGAGTGTCTTCGAACGCCGGTTCACATAGATCCGGCAGGGATATTTGCTGTTCTTTGCTTCCTGGATCATGTTCGCGCCCGCAATGTTGCCGTCGAACGCTACCAGCATGGACGGACGGCGTTTAAAGATTTCATACGCGAAGCTTTTGTATGTGCCCATCGGTACCGGTTCAATGGAAACACGCACGCCGACCCTGCTTGCCCTCAGCCTTTTGCATTCCGATTCCGTGATCATGGACGGCACCATGGCGAACACGGGGAATCTTCCGTCATTTTCTTTCAGCAGGTACTGTTCATATCCCCGCAGGCTATGTCCGATCACAAAAAATGTGTCCGCCGGATCCTTTGTATTCAGCAGTTCATCAATAAATTTCTTCTGCGCCTCTCCCATTCTGGTCTCATGTCCGTCCTGATTGAAGCTTCCGCCAACGATGACGATTGGAAGCGCATCGGCGGGAAGTTCACGGATTCTGTCCGCTAGCACTTTTTCTGCAGGCAGGGATCTTCTGCCGATCAGGGACAGCTGTTTATCGATCACGGGATATACCGGTTTTGTGCGGTTTTCATAAGCTTTCCTTTTCTGTTCAAAAGTCTCCAGACTTTTTGTCAATACTTCCTGTTCCGCCTGACTCATCTGCATCATCTCGGCATACGAAAGCCCGAGCATCTTTTCCAGAGAAAGCTGTTCGTCGATGGAGTCTGTGCCGTACAGCGCTCCCCCGTCGGTCCCCTGGACGCACCGGATGCCGTGTGCCAGATAGAGACGGAGCGGATGATCCTGCATGCCGCTCAAATTGTTGAGTCTTACGTTGGATGTGATCTGAAACTCCAGGACAGCGCCGCATTCCTGAAGCTTGCGGATCAGTTCCAGTCCTTTCGGGCGTTTCAGATCCGCGGTGTAAAGACCGTGTCCGATCCGAATCGTCGGGAACTTCTGCCCCGGCGCAAGGGATTCTTTCACACACTGCAGGCTGTTTCCGATATTATCGCGCAGTCCGTCGTTTTCCCCCGCATGGATGCGGATTACGAATCCCGGAACCGCAGCAGCTATTTTTACCAGTTCCCGGATCACCGGGCTGATATCCCGGATGTCATTCAGTTCTTCTCCGATGATATCGCTGCCCGCCACATACGGATCCGCCGCCACGCTCATCAGCGCCTCCAGGTTCTCCCGGAAATAGTCCCCGGAGACCACCTGGTCTTTTACGATCGTCAGCGGGATTCTTCGAATGGCGGCAAGGAACCGCAGGAGCACACCGGTCTCCTTCCGGATGGCCGGCATGACAGCGTGAACCTCCTCCAGCATATGTTCCGCCGCTCCCTTTTTGACGAGTGTCGTGTCGGATATTTCCGCATAGCAGACGCCCTGCTTCGCGTAACTTCTCGCGATCCACAGCAGCTTGTCCTGGAACATGGTATTATTCCTGTATTCTTTCGTCTTCCGGTCCTCGAGAATGCGAAAAACTGTCCGCGTGATATCCCCATCGGGGATCTGTCTGATCAGTTCTTCCTTCAGCCCGACCGGATCCTCTGCCTTCTGTCCTTTTGTAAAAACATACCGGTACAGGTAGACCTTCTCCAGATTGGTAAACACCGCCTGCCCGTCTTTCATGATCGACAGAGAACGGCGGATGCGCGGAATATTCCAGGCAGCATTCTTTGTATTGTTCAGAATCAGATCCGCAAAATTCAAAAAGGTATTGTCATCGATCCGGCGGGTCAGATACTTCCCGGTCAGGCCGCAGTCTCTGTACTGCTCTTCCACTTTTTTACGCCGGTCCGCAAGCAGCATAAGCTGCTCCTCACTGCACCTTAATCCCAGTTTTTTGATATAGTACAGCGGATAGCGGATCTGATGGCAGATGCCCAGCGCAATCAGCAGATCCGGGGCCAGATTCGCATTCATATGCGTATGAAGATCTGTCCGGAACTTATACTCGCTGCGGATGTAAGTTTTGACAATCGTTTTCCGGATATCCAGCCGATAATCCTTGGTCTGGCTCATTAATGTCTTTGAGATCGCCGGTATATGCGCTTTCAGTTCTACGGTTCCGTCAGGATAGATGTTGGCCACTTTGGTATCACCAAGACGGAAAATATAAACAAGACGGTTATATCCGTCGATATAGCTGGGGACCTTTCCCCGGATTTCCAGAAGCCCCTGCTCATTCTGAATCAGCGGCAGCACACACAGACGGGCCAGATTAGTAATCAGATTTCCCGTCCCGTGATTCGGAGTGGAGAGCACAAATGTCATTCCCTTTTCCTCTTTATAGAGGTCTGCGATCATGTCTTTTTCCTTGTCCAGATAGAACCGGGCAAACCGGTCCTTTTTTTCATAATGATCCATATGTCATACTCCATTTTCTTTTCACAGGTTAAGTATCCGTATTATATCACAGATTTGTTCATTTTTGTCGTTTTTCCTGTTTTATAACTTTATTTCCCTTATAAAAACAGGTATAATGTTTCTGGTTTTGAAGAACTGTTAAAATATTCTTACAGGAGAATATCATGGGAGAACTGATACTTGAAAGCGTGGCAAAAGAGCCTTTCATTGATCTTCTGACCTGCGGTTCTCTGATCGATGTCGACGGTTATCCTGTAAAAAGCGGGGATCCCACAGAAATCTTTGCAGTACGGCGCGAGATGGAATATCTGCACAGGGCGCTGGATAAAGTCGGACGTCCCGGCATGGGACTTCTGGCTGCCGAGAGCGCCGTGACAGAACTCGGTGATCTGTCAGCTGTCTCCGCTCAGTGGCTGCGTCCCTGTGACTCACATCTGGTCGCTCTTTTTAACGAGCTGATCATGGACAACGGCAACCTCATCCGTGCAGCTAATTCCATTCACTATGGCATGAAAAATGCTTCTTTAGCATGCACCATGGTAGGCGGGATGGGCGGAGACGCTCCCGGAAGCTGCATGATCATGATTGCATCCATCATGGCCGCCAATCTTTTTGCCCTTGCTGATTATCACCTGTGCCACCCGATCCATATCCGGGATGTGGCAACAACTGCCCGCGGCTGTCTGTGGCTTCAGTCCGTTCTCTGCCAGACCTTCGCGGAAAATGCTCCGGCTATCATCGTCTGCGACCTCTGGCCGTCCAGCGGCAGCCTGACCAAAGAGCTGCTGTATGAGGTAGCCGCGAACTCCATTGCAGTCACCGTCAGCGGCGGACATCTTGAAGGGCTTGGCTCCGCGAACGGACGCGTACCGCACGGCACCGGACTGGAAGTCCGTCTGATGGGCGAGGTCGGAAAGGCCGTTGCCGCACAGGGCATGACCAGAGAGGAAGCCAACGCCATCGTGCTGAAGCTCCTCGAAAAATATGAACATGTTTTTGAGATGGAAGACGGAAATGCCGGTTCTCCTTTTGATGAATCCTATAACATGGAGACCATCGAACCGGTTCCGGAATGGCAGCAGATGTATGACGAAGTCAAAGCAGAACTGACAGAGATGGGAATCCGGTTTCTCTCATAAAATATAGTCCGAAAGCGGACTTCAGGAACGCCCCCTTTATGATGGAAGCATCATAGAGGGGGCTGTTTTTGTCCTATGCGCTATGTACAGCCTGCATCTTTCTTCTTTTTCTGCGCACCCGGTTGATATGCCGTTCAAAATCTCCGGTGCGAAGTAATTCCGTCAGTACATATTGTTCAAAAATCGGCACGGTACAGGAATAGAATCCAAGCCTCCGGTTGAACAGCTCGGTCAGATGAACCGGCAGTACCATATACCCGATCCGCATCGAGGGGGCAATAGTTCTGGAGAATGTATTCACATAAATGACATCAACATCTTCGGCTATGGAATAAAGAGGCTCCTCCGGTTTTTTTGAAACGGTCAGCTCCGAATCATAGTTGTCTTCGATCAGAACCCCCTCCCGCTGTCTGGCCCATCTGATGTATTCATGTTTTTTGGAAATACTTGCTGTTGCACCGCTGGGATAGCTGTTAAAAGGAGTTACATGCAGAATCTGCGCCTGTGTACGCGCCAGTTCTTCAGAGGCGATGCCATCTGTCCGCACAGCGAGCTGATCCAGAGAGGCCCCCATCGCTTCATAGACATCCCGTATTTTTTTATAGGAAGGGTCTTCAATCGCATAGATTCTGTCTGTCCCCAGAAGCTGCACAATCAGACCGTACAGATATTCCGCTCCGGATCCCACAATGATCTGAGAAGGTTCTGCCTGCAGTCCTCTGCTTCTTGCCAGATACCTGCAGATTTCTTCCCGGAGTTCGGAACATCCGTGGTTGGGCGACTTGATCAGGAGCTTTTCTCCGTATTCCAGCAGGACGCGTCTCATGGTTTTTGCCAGAACAGAAAACGGGAACATCCCATCCTCATTTAGTATTTTCCTTCCGGGTGCGGTCTGCATCCCGTTCAGCACCCCGCCTGAAATCTGATTGCTGATCTGCCCTGTCTTTCCCAGAAAATCCTCGCCCCGATAGACAACAAAAATACCGCTCCTCTGTCTGGATTCTGTATATCCTTCTTCACAGAGAAGCGTCATCGCATGCTCCACCGTAATGACACTGACGCCGGTTTCTTCTGCGAGCACACGCTTTGACGGAATCCTGCTTCCAAAGGGATATCCGCCTCCCACGATATCCTTTACCAGCAGACGATACAGCTGCAGATATGCTGGTTCTGATAAGTCTTTTTCAATCTTGTAGTTCATCTGGTTATATCATTTATTTCCTTTCTGGTTATTTATATATGGTCAGATTTATCTTACACTTTTTATCACGACTTGTAAAGGAATAATAACTGACATGACAAATCCCATTTCAAAAACCAAACATGTAACCACCATCCGCATCACCACAACTGCCATCTTCATGGCATTGAATATTGTCCTGTCCTCATTCGGGATTCCTGTTCCCGGAGGGCATCTGTATCTGTGCGATATCGTGATCTGTCTCGCAGCCATTCTTCTGAATCCCCTGGATGCTTTTGTAGCCTGCGGGATCGGTTCCTTCCTCGGAGACCTGTTCTTTTACCCGCTGCCGATGTTTGTCTCCCTGGTCACGCATGGCGTGCAGGCTGTCGTCATCTCGGTGATTTCACATTATACACTGAAGAAACATCCGAAGATTGCTTCCGGCATTGCCGTTGCGATCGGTGCAGTCATCATGGTGACCGGTTATACACTCGGCAAGATTTATGTCTACAGCACACTGGAATATGCCATGCTGAAGCTCCCGTATGAAATTGCCCAGGCCGCCCTCGGAGCTGTCGCCGGCATGCTCCTTTGCTGGAAATGCGGGATCCGCGTACTCTATCATAAAACAATCGGAAATCTGTAGAATAGAACAAAAGAAGTTACATAGGAAAAGGAGAATGAAAAGATGTTTGAAGAATTAACAGAACAGGCAGCATCCACTGCCGAAGAATTATGTGAAAAAGCAAAGCTTCAGAAAGGCCAGATCCTCGTGGTCGGCTGCTCCACCTCCGAAGTCTGCGGAGACAGAATCGGGAGCAACTCCAACTTAGAGGCAGCCAAAGCCGTATTTGCCGGCCTTTACAGAGTCACGCAAAAAAGAGGAATCTGGCTCGCGGCGCAATGCTGTGAACACCTGAACCGGGCCATTATCATTGAACAGGATGCGGTTCCCGGCCGGGAGATCGTCAATGCCGTCCCGCAGCCGAAGGCAGGCGGCTCCTTCGCCACCACAGCCTGGAACACCTTTGCGAATCCGGTGACCGTTGAGGAAATCAAGGCGGATGCCGGACTGGATATCGGCGATACTCTGATCGGCATGCATCTGAAAAAAGTAGCTGTCCCGGTCAGACTGGAACATCATACCATCGGAGATGCCCATATCACGGCCGCACGCGTCCGTCCGAAATACATTGGCGGGATCCGTGCACACTACAGCGACGAACTGTCATGAAGATACCGGCGTTCCCGCTTCCTGTGTCTGTTTTCCGGGCAGCTGCACCAGACAACCGGCCGTACCCGTTTGCGAAAAAACAAACCGAGAAGCGGGACCAGAACAATATACAGCGCTGTGATCAGCGGCAATAGAAACTGTCTTACTTCTTTTTTCATGTATCATCCTCCGAAGCCAAAATACACTCCTGTTCCAGCTTCACATCGTGCGCAAGCATATAGCGAATTACATCTTTCCAGGCATCTTCATCCAGCATTTTTTCAAGCCTCGCGCGGTCAGAGGCCGTCAGCCTGCGGCCATACTGCTCATATTGCTTCAGGGTGTCCAGATCCATGTGGTAACTCTGAAACGGGATTCCGCTCTTTCGGATCAGATCTTTGAAAATCGCAAATCCGCCTGCATCGATATCTCCGAAATGCAGATAGTCTGCCTGCGGGATTTCCCGGTAAATCATCTGAAGCAGTCTTCTTCGAATCTCATTATGATATCCCCCCAGATAAATAATCAGAGCGTCCTCTTCCTGCCATCGAAAAAACGTGGTCAGGTTCTCAATGGTGATCACCTTATTTATATGAGACAGATTTGAAAAGCGCACCCGGCTTAAGTCTTCTCCCGAAACACCGATTCCCTGACGCAAAGAAGAAATATTCATCTCACTATTTTCAATCAGAAGAATGACCTGGCCTTTGAAATATACATAATCCGGTGTCCGGTAAATATTATATTCCGCCAGTATTTCAGCTGCATCCATATCCGCATATTCTCTTTTAAATCTTCGAAACACTTTCACCACACGGGGTTCTAATGTCTCAAAGACTTTGGAGTCCTGAAAATGCCGGATGGAAAACTCTCTGATATAACAGGACTCCTGATTTTCTTCTGCAAGCCGGACGGCGCGCAGAAGTCTGCCTGCATCCTCAGGGTTTTCAAGATCCAGATATTCCTTCACCGTCTGGTGACTGTTCAGCCTTTCCAGAAGAGAATGGCAGAACTGCCGGAACACGTCTGCTTTGTCTTCCGTCTCCGGCAGCATCCCGCGGATCAGATTTTTCAACCGGTCTTCCATATCCCGCTTCGGTGTACGCTTCACATACCGGTAAGCCCGTTCGAGAGCATTGATTTCCAACCGGATTTTGCGGATCAGATATCCTTTCTTTTCATCCTTCCAGACAATCGTGATCAGGCCCTCTTTCTCCAGCTGTTCCATCAGAATGTGAATCCGCTCAAATTCCCCGGAACTCTCATCGAAATAGCTTGGAATGGTCTTTCGGTCAAACGGAACCTCGATCTGTATCGTCCTCTTATTCTCTCCGGCAGCCAGAAGGCTTCTCTCATACCGGTCCAGCAGCAGATTTATGACCCTCTGATCATATGGTCTCATTTATCATTTCCTCACCCTTTTCCTATCTTCACAGGCGGTTCACATACCGCTCCGTATAGCTGATTTTCTCATCCGTCATGACCAGAAGAGTTTCTTCCACAAACGGACTGATATACTGAATCTTATCGGGCGGAGCAGCAATCAGGATCTGCAGCGGCAGTCTTCTTAAAAATTCCAGCACGCCGCCGATTCGCTCATCATCCATATTGTTAAAGGCTTCGTCAAACAGAACCAGCCCGATCGCCTCGCCGCCGATATTGTTTTTATACAACTGCACAAAAGATGCCGCTACCGTCACATAAAATGGTGTCTGTGTCTCTCCTCCGCTCTTTTCCTCGCAGACCTTCGAATAGAAGGAATAGCTTCCGTCACTGTGAAAGATCCGGATGTCATAGTCCATATAGGTGCGGTAGTCGGTAAATTCATCCAGTGCTTTCGCACTGTTGTCGTTGTCGAGCGCCAGTCTCTCAAACAGCTCGTCAATCACCGCTTTATGTGTCTCATGGAAGATCCCGCTGAAAATCGATTCGCCCTGCATGGCATTAAAATCATCCATGATCATTTCGTAATACTGCCGGTAGCGCTTGCTTGGCATGAATAAAAACTCGTATTTCTCGTTGCTGAATACGATATCGTTCAGCGCCCGGTTCAGTTCCCGGAATTCGCCCTGCGCCGTTTTCATATTCTCCTGAAGTTTTGATAAAAACTGTTCCCGGAATTCTTCTTCCGCCGCGGCACGCGCCGATTCCACTTTTTCCTCATACTGCAGCAGTTCAGAATTTTTAAGCTTAATAAGTTCCGCATCAAAATCGGCATACCCGTCCATGGTGGCAGCAGCCCCGAATCCATGGGTCGTCTTATACTCGCCCATGTACTCTTTCATAGCATCTACGGCTTTTTCCATGGTTGTCAGATTGGCTTTTTTGCGGCGTGAAAAATTCTCCTGAAACTGTGCGAAAGTTTTCCCGGATGTCTGCCTGTCATATTCCCGTTCCCAGGATGGAAGCTGTTCTTTTGCATCCGCCCCAAGTTCCTGATATACAAGCATCTGACTGTCAAAATCCGTTGTGCGGTATACGATCCGGTTCCCGGTTTCCGTGATTTTCTCCTCCATCTTTCCGGCACTTCGAATCAGCATATCTGTCTGTGCCGCCAGCTCTTTGAGACGGTCCTCCAGCGCAGTCAGCTGAATCTGCTTCATGATCATACCGGAGTTCTTCTCCAGTGTTGCAATATTATCTTTGCAGTTCTGAATCTCCTGCTGATTTCTCTCCAGAGCAGTCATCACATCCATGCGGTATTTAATGTCGGTATCAAACTCTGTTGAAAGCGGTTCCAGAATCTGGTTCATACCGTCCATGCGCTCTGTAAGTTTTTTCAGTTCCAGCTTCAGATTTCCGCTCCGCACCCTGGCCTGGTCGAGCTGTACCTTCAGTGCATTCTGCCCGATATAGGGCGTAGAAAAGATTTCCGGGCGGATTGCAGACGCAACATGATTCTGATAGCGCATACACTCTCTGGTGATTGCCGTTTTATGTTTTTTCAGATCCTGATACCGGTCACACATCATGACCTTCCCCAGAACCATATTGATGTAGCGTCTTGCATATTTGTTTTTGGACGTCACCACCGAGGCAAGAGATCCCTCCGGCGCGTCCTCATATTCCTCGAGCTTCTGTGTATTGATCAGCCCGACTCCGTAAGCTTTTTTCTCTTTTCGAAGCCGGTCATAACATCCCAGCGCAATATCGAAAGCCTTTGGCTCCGTCAAGATGTAAAACCGCTGGGTATTCAGATATCCTTCCACCGCATCACGCCAGCTTTCATCCGAAATTTCCAGAGTCTCACACAAAATCCGCGGCGAGCCCGTGCGCCCGATCCGTGAAAACTCCTTCCGGATGGCAGTTCGCACACGCTCTACATCCGCCGGATAAGACAATTTCCGCCTCATCAGGTTTTCAATCTTCTGATCGACTTCCCTTTTTTCATCCGACAGATGCGCTGACCGGATCGCCAGATCCGCCTTCTTTTTATAGATCTTGTCCCGCATCTCGTTTTTATAGGTAATGACCTCCAGAAGATTCTCTTTCATCCTGGAAACTTCTTTCGCTGTGCCGATTTCTGACAGGTCTTTGTGATAGGTCTTTACCCCGTCTGCAATATCGCTCACTTTGAGAAGCTTTTCCACCTGTTTTTGTGCCGCTTTGACACTGGACAGGAGAAGCTTTTTCTCTTCCAGCAAAGACGCTCTCTCCCATTCCAGACTTTTCAGCCTTTTCTCCTGCTCATCTTTGGCAATAAAGTCCTGATCGCCGGCCAGCTCTGCGCGCAGGTCGTCACGCATCTGCTGTTTTTCTTCCTGCTCCTTTTTTGCCGCGGAAATCTTTTTATTCTGTTCATCGAGACGGATTTTCTCTGCTTCCAGACCGCGCTTCAGGTCAGCAATCTCCTCCCGGATCAGATCCGCCTGTACCCGCTCCAGAAAGTACGCATACATCCGGTCCTTCTTAGCTGCATCGCAGGCCGCATCATGATGTGCGGAAATCCTTTCCAGCTTCCCGATACGGGTCTTTACACTCTCCAGCGTGCGCTGTAAATCCTGATAAGAACGGACATTTTCCCTCAGCACATCGATATTGACTTCTTTTTCATCCAGCACATAAGAGTATACAAAATCTTTGATATCGTCGATTGGCCGAAATGCAAGTGCCTTGGGAATCAGCCGGAAAAATTTATCTTCGATCCGCCCGAACCGGTTCCTGACCATCGAACGCGCTTCCTTCTCCGTTGTGCACCACTGCCGGATTTCCTTTGCATTTGTTGTGCGGAACTGATTGATGGATTTCGGCACCTTCCCGCTAAAAAAGAGTCCATCATTCAGACGCACCCCGTCCATCAGGTAACGGACCGTCTTTTCCTGTCCTTCCGATGCGGAATCCACTGCGGCGCCCACCAGAAAATAGCGCTTGCGCTTCTCCTCGTAAAATTCCAGCGCAATATGCGCACTGATTTTTCCGGTCCGTTCATAGGGTCTGTTTTCCTTGCCGGTCTTGCAGCGGATATAGCCGGTCAGCTTCCGTTTGCCGTTTTCGTGCGCCGCTTTATTGAACGATCCGGCAGAACAGGTGACGACGAACTGGATGGCATCCAGAAGGGTCGATTTCCCCGCCCCGTTCTCTCCGGAAATCAGCGTGGACTGTTCAAAATCTATGATATCATTCGTAAACCGATGCCAGTTGATCAGCTTCATTCTCGTCAGTTTCTTCAACAGACCGCCCTCCTTTCCGGTAATTCTCCAGTTTTTCGCAGACCTTTTTGATATCCTCCACACGCACTGCCATTAAAATCGCGTCATAGATCAGAATCCTGGCCTCCTCATTAGCTACATCCTTATCCAGTGTTTCAATCAGTGAAAACCGCCGGAACGTGCTGATGGCGTTTCGCAGTGTTGTCTTGTCGATCATCTTATCCCGGATCTTCAGACTCAGATACTTCTCATGGATATCCCCCACCGTTATGATCACCTCGTCCGATACCGAAAGCTCCCGTTTTTTCTCATCATATAAGATTCGAAGGATCAGCAGAATAACGGACTCAAACAGTTTCAGATTGTAACGGTTATAATCCTGCGGATTGGTCAGCTGGATCACGCCGTATTCTTCATTGATTTCCAGACGATACCCAAGCAGCTTAAAACAGTCAGAAAATTTTTCTCTGTATTTCAGTACAAAATAATAATCTGCCTTCGTGGTCTCGCTGCGTCTGCATAAAAAACAATTACTGAGCAGACGATTGCTGACCCTGGAAAAGTTGTCTTTCTCTTTTTGAAGCATTCCTTCCAAAAAGTCCATCTGATTTCCACGCTCCTTTTTATCGTCTTATGATTTCAAAGTCTTTAAACCGGAAGCCGTTTTTTTCCGTCTCTTCCTTCATAACGATCCGGTAGTTCATGTTTTTACGCTGCCCGTAAAGACGGACGTAGATAATTCTTACAAATTCTTCTGCGCTGGTCAGCGGCAAAGCAGACGCCGGCATCCGTTCTCTCCCATCCAGATGATCCTGCACATACCGGTTGATTTTTTCAGGATTCAGAACCCTGGCCAGCTTGTCCATCATTGCTTTCAGTTTCCTGTTCTTCAGTTCCTCATCCATCGCTGTGTCCGCGACCGGTTCCGGCTCAAAGATTTTCTTTCCTTCGGTCGGCGTGTAGAAAGATTTCTCATCCATCACCGCACTGCTGTATAGACGGATCAGTTCGTCCAGAAATTCGATGCGGTAGATGCCGCCCAGGTCCATGTTTTCCCGGGTGATAACTTCGTTCATGCCGGAAAGAATATCCTTTAACTGTCCGCGCACAT
Organism: uncultured Lachnospiraceae bacterium; assembly: GCA_946546945.1. GTDB lineage: Bacteria > Bacillota > Clostridia > Lachnospirales > Lachnospiraceae > Eubacterium_I. The sequence goes on along the minus strand of CAMNOU010000008.1, from coordinate 56,456 downwards.
CTTCCCCGCCAATCAGATAGAACTTTGCCCGGTTGATGGCAGCTCTCTGATACTGTGTATTTTTCTGGTTGATTTCATAAAGAATATCGTCCATATCCCGGAACGCACTGATTACCTGATGGATATAGTGATAGACCAGCTCCTCTGCCTCTTCTGCGGAAATCTCGCGGATGCCGGCCAGATCGGCACCTGCCTTCTCGACATATCCTTTGCTGCGGCTCTTGCTCTCCAGACGCTCCACAATCTCCGGGCGGAATTTCGAGACGTTGTCTGAAGTAAGCAGACGGTGATAAGCCTTATCGACGATGTTTTCAATATAGTCATTGAAAAGTACATCCATAATCTCGGCCGGCGTCTTATACTTTGTCAATTCATCGATATAGTGCTTGATGCTCGAATTCAGGTTCTTCAGCCCCGTAATCAGCATGTCCGTATTTTCCAGAATCGACAGCAGGACGACTCCCGGGTTTTCCGTATCATTTCGCACGAGGCTGTAGATCGTATAAATATATCCTTGGTACTCGACCTGTTTTCCCTCAGCGATCTCAAGCAGTGTCCGGATTACCTTCACCGCATATTCTTTAAAATTTACACGCTGTATATAGCTTTTGTCCGTCTCAATCTCGATCCATCCGTAAAACTCCAGCCTTCGGATCATCCAGTTCGCCTTTTCCCTGGGCGGCTTGCCCTCAATCTCCTCATCGGTCAGCTGCGCAGCCTGATTCTGTTCAAAATAGTACTGCAGCTCCTCCACAAGCACATCCCTTTCCACACCAAAAGAAAGCTGATGATCCATAACGGAAAACAGCTTGCAGATACATTCCCAATATACCGTTTTATTCGGTGATGCCAGCGGGACAAAAAACCGCTCACTTATGATTTGAAACATGGAGCCAGCTCCTTCTTTTTCCTGTTTATTCATTATAACGCGGCATCGCCTGTATTAGCAAGGACATTGATTCGGGGATTTCATTCCTTTATATGTTTTGCAAAAAACAATTTACTGATTAGAATCAGCCCAGGGGCCGTCAGCAGCATCACCGCACCATAAAGAATTCCCTGTCCACTGATCAGATGGTGCATAATGCCATTTCCTGTCAGCAAAGGAACCAGTGAGATATAGTCAATAACACGAAGGCCAGACAGTCCAAGGAGCGCAGGAAGTATCAGTATGATAGCAGATAGCAGTACCGTTCGGAACACGCTTCTGCACAAAAAAGACAAGATACGAATGACACAAAGGCAGGCCCACATGCCCGCAAACCTGACGAAATACAGAAGGGCAATATACTGCCATAGTCTGAGCCCGGAAGGATAATCATCAAAGATTCCCAGACTCTGAATCGGCGCCTGCCACTGCCGCATTCCAATTTTCAATTGAATCATCAGAAAATCCGCACCGTACACCAGAATAAATAAGAAGAATGCGGTGAGAAAAGAAATTCTGTTTTTTGCCCTCACGCTATCTTTTCTCCCGCCCGGTGTGCTGAAAATAAGATGATCCATACCACATCCTGCATCCTGGGAAAAGATACCGGCCAGACATATACAGAATAGAACACAAAGTACTGCCGCGTTCGTCAGATCTCTTTTATCATTCTCCCCCATAATCTGGCAATAGCCTTCCGGATAGACAATGCATAATTCGGCGTTTCCTGTCCTTTCTGATGCCAGAATTCTCTCGTACTCTTTATTCACCCGCAACCAGGCTTCGGCAGGAAGCAGTTCCTGCCTGATTCTACTTTGTTCTCTTAGATTTTCTGTCGCGTCGAGTTTCTCATATAATTCAGCATATCGGGCATTTTCTTCTTCCACATAAGATTTGACAGACTCAGTGACCGGCCCGGAGAGATAATCCATATATTTTTTTACATAAATCTCATCTGTTTGTTGAAAAAATTGATAGGAATATGTCCGGCAGATCTGAATCAACGAAAAAAAGACAAGTATCCAGATCACCCCGTTTTTCCTTACCAGCTTGAGATATTCAAAGTGCAGCAATCCTCCGGCATGCTGCCTGATTCGAAAGCTTCTCTTTTTCCTGACAAAACCGTTTTCCCGCAAATAACTCACACCGGACAGCATTCTCGCGCTCAACCATAAAAAAAACACGACAAGCACTAACAGCAGCCCGATACTTATATTCAGGACGTTTACCGGATATCCGAACAGATTTACATTCTTATAAACCGTCAGAAAACGGTCTGTGTGAAGGGGATAGTACAGATTCAGATATTTGAACGCCATGACAAGACTGTTCTCTTTTACTCCAAAAAATAATGCAGCATTTACCCCCAATAAAAGAATATCAGCCAGAATTGTCTGAAGCATCGTTGTCGTCCATATACAGATTGCGGAAAATAATGTACCCAGCATCAAACAGTAGATTAATTTAATTCCGAAAAACAGAAGGAAGAATGATCTTAAGGAGATTCCCAAAGCACAGGTCCAGTACGCTCCAATGGACTGGATCGGTCGAAGCAGCTCCCCAAAACCATACCGCAGACCGGCAAAAACAAAGTTCTGACCATATAGGGTCACAACAAGAAGAACGGCAAAAAATGCCATGACCGCCAATTTCGCTGCCAGCGTATGATGCCGTCCTTTTTCTGTTGGCGCAATAAGTTTTAAAAGCCCAGACTGTTTTTCCTCCGCCCACAAAGAAATGCAAAGCGCGATCAGCAAAAGCACCATGATATAATCCGTACCTTCCTGACTGACCGCTGTTTTGATTCCCTTCGAATAACCGGGCTGCGGTTGAATATGATAAAGATGGCCGAAATCCCGTGCAGTCTTTTCAATATTCCTTGTCGAAAATGCCGCCTTGTCCCGGAAGATGGAAACCTGCGCCATCTTTTTTGCATCCTTCTGAATCTGGTCCAGATAATCCTGATAATCTGATACCAGTTCAAAATCCTCGATTTCCTCCTTCTCCATTTTGGGGGCAATAGATTCTCTGTTTGCCTGAAATGCCAGAAGAACGCCATTGAATGAAATACATAGAACAACGATAATCCAGAAGATATGCTGGCATTGAAGTTTTTTCAATTCATACCGGAATAGTTTCATTTGAATTCAATCCTGTCTGCTTCACTGCTTTGCTGAATATTGAAAATGATACAGATATACATCCTCGAGTGTTGGCATTGCAGATACCGGCTTATACTCTTCCGGTATTCCCTCTGATAAAATACGGATTCTCGCAATATTACCGTCACTCAAAACATTCGAGACACAATAAGAAGCCTCCATCTGGTCGATTTTGTGAGCCGGAACTGTTACCTCACGGACATAAGGTCGTATCTCCTCTGTCAGGCTGCCGGTGGCCGCCTTTCGTATCAGCCTTCCTCCCCCCAGAAGTATGATCTCCTTCGATATATGTTCCACATCAGACACGACATGTGTTGCGATTAGAATAATCCGGTCTCCGGACATGGAAGAAATCAAATTCCGGATCCGAATTCTTTCTCTGGGATCTAAGCCCGCTGTTGGTTCGTCCAGAATCAGAAGTTTCGGATCGGTGAGCACAGCAGCAGCCAGCAGTATCCTCTGCCGCATCCCTCCGGAATAGGTCTGTAGTTTCCTGTATAATACATCCTGAATATTTACCTGGTTTGCCGCCTTCATGATTTTTTCTTTTGTTTCTGCTTTCGGTACCTTTTTCAATGCTGCCATATAAGCCAGAAAATCCCATCCTGTAAATCCGGGATATAGATTCTGCTGCTGCGGCATATATCCCAGTAAACTGCGGTAGGACTTCCCGGCTTTTCTGATATCTGTCCCTTTATACCGGATCACGCCTGATGTCTGCAGTAAATTCCCAACGATAATGTTGATCAACGTACTCTTTCCTGCTCCATTTGGTCCGAGAAGTCCATATATTCCGGCATCTAACTCCATGTCGATATCGCGAAGAGCATAAATGTCACCATATTTTTTTATCAAAGATTCCAATTTAAGGCACATTCTTACGATACTCCTGAATCTGATGATTCATCTCATCGATGATTCTATCAATGCCCGCTTCTTTCAGCTGGTCGTTGTACGCATTATAATAATCCTGCCATACCGCGTATTCTTCTGTCTTTTGGAACGCAAACATTTCCCGGAACACGGAAAGCTCCATATATAACTCCCGTACCGCATCCACTTCTTTTTGTACCGGCTCAGAATCAAACACAAAATCCCCGTATCTGCTTTCTTCCAAAGAATCCAGTTCATCCTGCATCAACTCTCTTTTCATCGAATCTTCATAAGGCGCAATCGGCATGGCCAGATATTGATTGCCCAGGCTTCGGCCATAGATATCTTCTTCCGAAAGATTCTCCCCGGCGTTCGCATGATCTTCGTCTATCGAATAATCCTGTCCTTCCACTCCATACAGAAGAAGTTCTGACGCCTTTTCATTTTCATTGATAAAGCGAAGAAAATCCCAGGCTTCTTCTTTTTTCTCCGACCAGGAGGGAATCGTGTTGATTTCATACGTCAGCCTGTCTCTCGTCTGACGGAACCACGGAATCCTGCACAGACGGATTCCTGTCTGATTTGTCCATGTATCCAGAGCATCCGACCGGTGAACCGGAAAGTCATTGACATCTGCCTGCATCAAAAAGGATCCTCCGGAAATCAGATCTGATTCCACCTGTACATATCCTTTTTGATAATAGTCATTCAATGTCTCCGCCAGTTTTTCCATTTCTGGCGTGTCAAAGAGATTTACGACCTCTGCCCCGTCTTCTGCATCTGTCCAACAGCCGATCGGCAGGGTCGGGTCTATAAAGGAAAACGGGATCTTTTCCAAAAAGAATCTGGGCTCGTATATAAACGCCGAAAACCCGGGATCCGACTCTTTCTCTGTCACAGTTTCAAATACAGGCTCTAACCCTGTCATATCTACAGAAAGTTCTTCTGACGTGAATCCGTATGTTTCCATCAAGTCTGTATTCACCGCCCATCCGGCCGGTTCCGCATAACAGGTTCCTGTTCCATAGTTTTTCCCGTTTACTGAAGTCAGTTCCCAAAACCCTTCCGGAAAAGCGGCTCTTAATTCTGCATCCTTTTGCACTTCTTCGGAAAGATCGGTAATCAGTCCGTATTGCGCAAGCTCCGGCAGATCCTGCTTCCAAACGGGCAGTACATCCATGGAGATCCCCTCTTCTTTTAAGAGTTGAAAAAAATCAACTGCCGCTTCATCCAGTATAGACTGCTGCGGGATGCTGACAAAGCATACATCGAACGAAAATCCCTCCTTTTTCAAAAGCTGATTGACTTGTTCCAGTGCCTCTTCGTTGTAAGCGGCATCAATGCCTATTGTGAGGGTATTGTCTGAGATCTCCATTCCCTTCAGTTTCCGGACAAAAGCATCGCTTCCCATTTCCCCAAAAGAAATATAATGTTCTGGCACAGACTCCTCTCCAGTATCTACCTCCTCATTCACCGCGGCAGACCTCGACGAACCGGAACTTACCCCATTCCTGTCTGCGCCGCATCCTGTCATACATATACACCCCATCAAAAAAAGAGCAAATAATGTTTTCCCTTTCACTTTATCCCTCCTCTCTGTCGCTGCCGATTCTTCTGGCCTGTATATTCCCCTTGATCACATCCTGCAGAGGGACATAATAATCTCGGATATCACCTTCATTGTTTTCTATGTGGGGATATATTACAGCTTCTTTAGACCACAAGAATGGCAACAGTCCTTCCTGGGCGAAATACGCATCGGAGAATGGATAAATCTCATCTTCCTCCATATCATAAAAACAAATATTTTCAATTTTTTCCTGTTCCATATTTAATTCAGAGATCAGCATGCATTTCATATCTTCTATCGCATATCCAACCTCATATTGTGCGTTTCCGGAATAGATTACTTTTTCCTCTCCGGTTTCCCGGTCCAGCCTCATAATGTTTTTATGTCCCTTCCCGTCTTCAAACACAGAATAACAATAGTGGTCATATAAATCATAATATTCGCCGGTCTCTCCCATTCTGGAATTCTTTCCGATATTCATCTGTTCTTCCGTCTGCCCTGTTTCCGTGTCATAAACAAACCATCCGTCCTTTTCAAGATCATAGAAAAAAACTTTCCCATCCTTCATCTGATAAATGTTAAATGCATAATCGACGGCCGCTGTCATTGATGACTCTGCAACAATCTCTGTTTTTCCAGTTTTCAGATCCACCGCAAACAGCCGCATCACACTGGCATCGCTCGCTTTGGTCTGCGGGTCAAAGGAATTGCTCACGCCCGTGGAGGCCATGATAAATGCCATGTCTCTATAGAACCACATCCGTCCTCCCAAATATGCCGCATCGAGAGAAGTCACGTTTTCATCATTATTCCCATCCACATCGCGTCTTCGAAGCAAAAGCTTCCTTTCACCAAATGATATATAATAAATGGAATCCTGATAAACAACAAACTCGCCATAAGTATCTATCTGCGCATTACAGGTTGCATCTTTTCCTGCGGAAAGATCCACCGCCTGGTGGCTGCACTCGGCCTTGTCACATACCGGGACGGAGTATCCGGATGAAAAATCATAATAATACAGCAGAATTCCCACTCCATCAGCAGAGTCCGCTGTGTAGAAGTACCCGTTTTCCGTCAGGCATCCCCGTGTATTATTCCATGTGACATATTCCTCATCGTCTGTTCTGTCATGCCCACATCCCGCAGCAAACAGCATGGTTGTTATGACCAGTAATATACAGAATCTTTTTCTACGCTTCATGACCTCTTCTCCCGTGCGATACGCAGACCATTTTCTTATAAGATGAAAAAAGCCGCCTTTCGGCGGCTTTCCCAATTTACTATGCATACAGGTTCCGCGTGAAAGAACCAGCACTAATCGTGACTTTATGAGACGAACTGGCACCTGTCACAGTATAGCCGGAAGACGGCCGATACACGGTCACACTTGCTGTATGGCTATTGTAGTTCGCTGAATTTGTAGCCGCAACAGCGCTGTCAGTATAAGTATATGTCCTTCCGCTTTTCTTGCACTTGAGAGAAACCTGTACGGTCCTTGTAGCTGTCACGCTCCTGTTCACACCATATGCAGTTTTTCCCGTTGCACTTGTCGAGCTTTTACTTAAAGAAACCGTCCCTCCCACATTACCAAGAGTAAAAGACTCCGATGCAGCAAACACAGGTGTCATCATCAGCATCGTCATTGCAATCCCTGTCAAGACAGCTGTTATTTTTTTCTTCATACGCATCTCTTTTTAGATTGAAGCAAGATAACAAGTATTTTTTATGTTATTATATTAGCATATGTTCATATATATGTCAAAAAAATATTTGTTGATATTTAATTTAGGATTGCCTTAGTTTCGATGATTTCAAGTCTCGCTCGCGAGACTTGGCGCGGAATTCTGGTCAGCGTCAGCTGACATCTTCCAAACCGAATTCCTGCGCATCCTCGCGGAACGTTTATCTCAGTGGGGCTCTCACACTGAGATGAATTCACCGTTCCTTATCCTTCCCCTGTCATCCTGGCCATAATGCGCCCTCCGTTTTCTTTCAGCCATCGGTTCCATTTATCATATTCCGGGAAGACCCGATACACTTCCTCATAGAAACGGGCAGAGTGATTCATCTCTTTCCTGTGACACAGTTCATGTACGACAACGCTGTCAATCACCTCGGGCGGTGTCAGCATCAGCAGGCAATTGAAATTGAGATTTCCCCTGCTGCTGCAGCTTCCCCACCGTGTTTTCTGATTCCGGATCGTGATTTTTCCAAAGGTCACCCCCACCTTTGGCGCATAATAGCGTACCCTCTGAGGGATCACCCGTGCGGCTTCCTGTGTCAGCATGCGGATGTCTTCGATCGTCAGCATCTCTTCCTGTTTCAGCTCTTCCTGCCTTTTTGCCGCGGCCTGCAGATGCTTCTTCAGCCAGGAGGACTTGCTCTGTACGAATCTTTGAATCTCTGTCTTCGGCATGCGAAGCGGGGCCCGCACCACGACCTCACCATTCGGGCGTACCTCCAGGGACATCGTCTTCCGGTTCGAACGGATAACAGAATAAGTTAATAACGTACTCATGGCAATTATCATTCTTCTCCTGTCTGTTCTTATTTCTTTTACGAAAGCTGCCAGGATGCCTGACGGCGCAGCGTTTTTCATGGCGTTTTCGTATCCTGAATTATTGTAAAACAGCGCCTCCAAAACTGTCAACGGGATATTCTAAAAGAAGCGCTGACGGATCAGCGCTTCTTCTGGATTTATTTTATTTCTTCTGTTTCAATCAGGATCCGCACGCTTCCTTCCACTCCATCACGAATGCCGCTGAAACTGGTATACGAACGGTCGGATTCTTTCAGCGCTTTTACACCGTCAATGACGTTTTCCAGATCTTTTCCCGCAAGTTTGCCCAGTTCCCGGATTCCTTCCTCGTCAAAAGTCTGCATGCCCTCGTTCAGGCCCCGGATCCCGGCGAGCATGCCGGCATACCCATCCTTCAGGCCTGCTCCGCCCTGTGTCAGGGCAGAGGCTCCGTCAGCCAGCGCCGAGGCTCCCTGTGCAGTTTTGTGAACGCCTTCTGTATAAGCTCCGATTCCCTGCGTGAGTGCGCTGCTTCCCTCTTTCAATTGTGTGACCGCGTTTTTTATCTGCGAAAACTGTGTAAGGAAGTCCTCCTGCTGCCCGCCGGCCGTTTCAGAATCCATCGAAGCCAGCAGCTCATCTATGTTCAGATCCATCGAGGGCACCATCTCTTCTGTTTCCAGATCGGGCACCGGCATTTCTTCCGGCATCTTGCTGCTGATTTCAGCAAGACTTTTTTCTACCTCCTGCAGGCGTTCTGCATCGACCGGTTGTACCGGCTGTACAGCGGAATCTACTCCTGCTTCCTGTGCAGCCTGATTGATTTCTTCGATGAGCGCATTTAATTCACTGACCGCCTGGTTCATCTCCTGCGCCGTCTGTTCCATATCCTGCGCTGTTTCACCGACTTCCTGTGCCCCCTGCCGGACGGCGGAGGCTGCTCCCTGTACCTGCTGCTGCATTTCTCCCGCCATTTTTTGGATCTGCTGCTGAAGCGCAGCCGAAATCTCCTCCTGCTGTGCCGCCATTTCCTGCATCCGGGCTTCAGCTCCGGAGAAGCCGTCCTCCAGTGCTGTCAGTCCGTCGGTCACCGCCTGCGATCCGTTCTGCAGATCAGATGATTTTTCATCCAGCGTCGAAAGCGCACCGGCGACGGTGTTCAGGTTGGAAGAAATCTCTCCCGCGCCGTCCGTATACTGCCCGAGATAATCCTGCAGCTTCTGTGCGCCATCCTGAAGTTCCCCGGTCCCTTCGGCAAGTTTTCGTGACGCTTCCTTCAGCTCCTCCATGGCATCGATCAGATCCTCTGCATCCTGTAACTTGCCGGTATCCAGGTCTGCAAAAAGTCCGTTCGTACAGATCGTCTCCGTAAACTCCAGTTCAAAATCTTCCGCATCCGCGGTGATTTCAACAGAAGACGGGATTTCCAGATCTTTTGTGACCTGATATCCGGATAAATGCAGCGTATCCTCCACGCCGGGCAGCGCGTAACCGACCGCAATCGTCTGGTCTCCCAGACGGATCAGTTTTCCCTTTGATACTTCCACATTGGAAAAATGCTCCCCGGGAAGAAGTACCATAGAAAGAACCAGAAACGGGACCGGCGCTTCCGCAGACTTTCCCTCGACAGCAGCCTTTTGCGCAGCCCTGTTCGTATAATCAAACCGGATCGTCACCCTTCCGCTCTTATGGGCCAGATCCGCAGGCGAAATCTGTTTGCCGTCCAGATAGTAAGAAACCCGGACAGATACCGGAAGTTCCTCCGAAGAAATCCCCTCGTATGTAATGGTCTCTCCGCCATTCTCCCAGAGCAGTTCCCCATCGTTAGAAAGCATATACTCTTCATCGCCGCCTGTATTTCGAATCTCCTTTAAAGTTGTCCGGTCGATCACCGTACCGGATCCTTCCGGAACTTGCAACGAGGCTTCGACCGTTGTCTTCTGCGGATGCCCGAGCGCATCCGCCTTCACTGTCACAGTCTCCTCTTTTTTGACTGCCTCCGCGGCGCCATCCGCCGAAAGTGAAATGGCAGGGGCATCTGTTTCTGTCACTGCTTCCTCCCCGACAGACAGAATCCCCGCCGTATCCGCAGATGAATTTCCGCATGCCTGCAGGAAAAGGCTCAGTACCAGCGCAGATGTCAGGATGCCTGCGGCCGCCCGTTTCCCATGCTGTTTTTTCAGATTCGACTCATCTCTCATATCCATTTCATCCCCTATTCAACATTTTTCAGTGCGGCATCCATCGGCACCCTGCGGATCCTGCGGATTTCCAGAAGCGCAATCGCCAGATAAGCCAGCATACCGATCACGAACATTTTTCCATAGATGACCGGATCCATATGCCATGGAATCCAGCCTGTCATCCGTTTCATAATCATGGCAAACAAAAGCTGCATGATCCGGGTACAGATGGGCAGGGTCACAATCAGGCAGATGATGACGACCGCCGTTGTCGGCAGAATATACAGCCTGCTGATTTCCCCGTTTTTGTATCCCAGAATTTTCGTCATCGAGATGGACTGTGCATTTTTTTCTATAATCAGCTTGGAAAGCAGATAAATCAGGACCAGGAAAATGACCACGGAGAAGAAATCAACAAGAATCATCATCTGTCCCATTGAGAGATCCAGCTGTCTGGAAATCTTGGTCAGTGCCTTGTAATCAACAATCGTCCCCACGTACTTTTCATCAATGTCCGTCAATGGTTCATCACTGAAGTATCCGGCGAAAGACTCCTCCTCCAGGTCCATCATGGCATTGAGTTTTTCGCGGCTCATAATCATATCCAGGCCCGCATCGTACGGATAAATACCGGTAATGGTGAACGCATAGGATTCCGGTTCATAGGGATCCTTGAGTGTCACCTGATCGCCTGGTTCCAGGTGGTATTTTGCCGCATATGCCGAGGTAATGTAGACCTGACCGCCGGAAACATCGACCGGAATATAGGCGCTTCCCTCCTGAATTCCATACAGCAGGATTTCTTCTGATTTTCCGTTCCCTTTTGGCATTTGGAGAGAATAGGCACTGAATTTTTCAGCCGCTTCATTTTCTGTGTCCACAGCATCTGAGAATTCCATCATGGCAAACAGGCTCTTCAGCCTGGAGCTGTCATCCATCGTTCCCTCCGGGATCGTCAGCATATACTGATAGTTGCTGAACATGCTGTCCTTCAGTGTTTTCTGATAATGATCCAGAACTGACGGAAAACACATACCGAACATGAGAAGGATATTCGCAAACAGGATTCCGATAAAAAGGATTGCATAACTGGCTGCGTTCTGCAGGATCACGCGAATGGCAAATCTGGAAAAAAACGGCAGCTGTTTCGGGAGAAGCAGCGTCCGCTTCCGCCCCCGGCCTCCGATATCCCGCCGCAGAAATCTTAACGGCGGCAAAGAAAGTTTTATCCTGAGGATCAGCCATATCAGAACGATGATAATGATCATCGGGACAATGGTTGTCAAAAGAAATGCTTCCGCATTCCAGACCGTCTCATAGGTTGGCAGACTGTAGCTTCCGTAATACATATCGGCGCAGACATACTTCAGCACGGTATAGCCGAGGATATTTCCGACCAGGGCGCTTACAAGAGTTACCAGAAGCGGCACCGCCATATAGTGACGGATCAGTTCCCGCTTTGTGTAACCGGACGCCCGCAGTGTCCCGATCACATTCGCCTCTCTGGTCAATGTATCATTGGTCAGAATAATATATACAAAAGCAATGATCACAATAATAATATAAAGCAGTGTCAGCATCATTTCCCGGTCCTGTCCGAGATCTTCCCCGGTAAAGCAGATGGCCTGGTTCAGATAGCGCGGAATATACTGTTCCAGATGGACCTGCTCCTGCAGATACTCCAGGAAGTCATCGGATGCCGCCTTTTCCTGCTCTTCTCCGGCAGGCGGATCATCATAGGTCCAGGCATAACAGTAATTCAGTTCTTCCTTCGGAAAATCCGCAAATTTTTCCGCGGTCACAACGCCGACCCCGAACTCCATGGCGTCAAACATACTGTCGTTATTGTCCGCGAACAGTGCACTGTAGTCTGACAGAGCGACCAGACCGCTGATGGTCAGTACCGTGTCCGCATACCGGATGGTATCTCCCGCAGACAGCCGGTTGTTATCGGCATACATGCGGTCGATTGCGATCTCATCCGGTGCATCCGGCAGTTCCCCGGACATCACACAAACCTTGTTTACCTGCTCTCTGTCCGGAAAAATCCGCATCACGGAACCGTTGTCCAGATCCTCCTCCACATACGAAAGATCATAGACGGACACTCCATATGCTTCCACATCCTCTTTCTGGGACCGGTTCATCCTGTGCTGCAGCAGGAAATGACCATCTTCAATATTATATTTTTCAAAACTGTTATCATATGCAATGATCATGCTTCTGTCAGCGACAAGAAATCCGGAGACCAGACTGATTGAAAAAACCAGCAATATGAAAATGACCAGATATTTTCCGAATTCTCCCTTCAGTTCACGAAGCAGACGTTTTTTCAGAGGATTTCCCATACGAATTGCTCCCTTGCCAAACTCTTTACCACTCCAGTTCCTGTGCCGGAGTTTTCTTTGTATTGTAATAATCCTCACGCACCATTCCGTCGCGAAGCCGCACAACGTGGTCCGCCATCTCTTTAATGGCATCATTGTGCGTGACCATAATCACCGTATTTTGATATTTCCGGTTCACCGTCTCGATCAGCTTCAGGATTTCCTTAGAAGTCTTATAATCCAGTGCACCGGTCGGTTCATCGCACAGCAGGATATCCGGATTTTTCACGATCGCACGCCCGATTGCCGTGCGCTGCTGCTGCCCTCCTGATAACTGATTGGGAAGTTTATTTCTGTGATCATAAAGACCGAGAATCGAAAGAAGTTCGTCTACGTCCAGCGAGTGTTTGCCAAGATATGCACCAACTTCGATGTTCTCGCGGACGGTCAGGTTCGGAATCAGATTATACATCTGAAAAATATAGCCCAGGTGTGTGCGGCGGTAGGCGGTCAGCTTCCGGTCATTCAGATCGGCAATGCGCCGGTCACGGATCAGGATACTTCCATCCTGCGCGCTGTCGATCCCTCCAATGATATTCAACAGCGTCGACTTCCCGGATCCGGACGGCCCGAGGAGCACACAGAATTCTCCTTTTTCAATCTTCAGGTCGACTCCGCGGAGCACCTCCACCTTCGTCTCCCCCTCGCCAAAGCTTTTCTTCAAAGAACGGATTTCCAAAAACATACCTGCCTCTTCCTCACCAAAAAAATATTGACGTAATTAACATAAATTAGGTTATGCTAACTCTTCGTTTTACAGAATAGCACAACGATGTATTGGTGTCAATGAAAAAATGGGGCCGCACAAGGAGCGGCCCCGCAGGTTTCTATTTATATTCGTAAAAGCCTTTTCCGGCAGTGATTCCGGTCTCGCCTTTGTCGATCTTTTCCTTAAGAAGCTGTCCCATCTTCCAGGTCAGCGTCCCCTCCTTCTGTGCATCAGGCTTCATCTGATTGATATTGTAAGCGGTCACAAGCCCAACGATATCGAGGATCTCAAACGGGCCCTTCGGTGCTCCGGTCGCAAGGCGCCAGGTCAGATCGATGGTCGCCGGATCGGCCACCTCGTTCGCCCAGAGTCCCTGCGCCGCGCTCAGAAACGGGACAAGCATGGAGTTCAGAATATACCCCGGCTGCTCCTTGTGAAGCTGCAGCGGCACCATATTGATCTCGTCCGCAAAGGCAACGACCCGATCATAAACCTCCGGATCCGTCCCCGGATGCCCCATCACTTCCGCGGTGTTATTCGTCCAGATGTTGTTGGCAAAATGAAGCGCACAGTACTTTGCCGGTCTGCCGGTGTGCTCTGCAAAGGTACTCGGAAGAAGCGTGGAAGAATTCGTACACAGAATCGTCTTTTCCGGCATCAGATCCTTCATCTTCTCATACATCTCAATCTTCGCGTCCGGATTCTCTGCCATCGCCTCGATCACGATATCCGCATCGTCGAGAGCCTTCGCAAGATCAAGTTCCAGACGGATCAGATTTGTGAAACGCTCCTTCGTCTGTGCAAGCTGCTCATCGATCTGCTCCGCAGTTGTTCCCTCCCAGGTGCGGATGAGTCCGCGCGGATAGAGAAATCCTCCCATCGGATTGCCAATCAGTTTCTTTGCACCTTCCAGATCCGCAAGCATCTTACTGCTGTACTGTTCGATCTTCGGCTGTGTTCTTGTAATGGAGCTCTCCGACCTCAACCAGAATGTCGTATCGTGTCCGGTATACGCACTCATCAGACCGATCTGGGTACCCAGAACTCCTCCGCCGACAATTACTACTTTTTTAAAGTTCATCATGATGTCTCCTTTCTGCCTGACAGCACCGCAGGGAATTGGAATTCCCTGCCGAAAATTGTATTTATTCAAGTACAATCATTAGAACAGGATTTGCTCCTTTTGTCAACCATGAATATTTTTTTTGCAGTTTCCGGACTGCTCAACGACCGTCTGAACAACAATACCGCCGATGATAAAAACCAGCGCAATCACCGCCCGCATCCGGATCCGTTCCTTCAGAACAACCGCCGATACGATCAGCGACAGAAACGGAATCAGATAGGCCAGATTTGCGATTCCCGCCGTATCCTCTGCTCCTTTCAGAGCCAGAGCCCAAAGCAGATAGGCGACCGCATCCACCACAACTCCCAGCCACAGGATCACCAGCCACTGAAGCCCCGTCGGCACAACCCACACTTCCGTCATCCGTCCGGTGATTCCTGCGCAAATGGCAACGGTCAGCCAGATCACCATCATCGTGATATTCTGGTCAAAATCCGCTTTTTTATTCAGTACCGAAAACAAGCCGTAGCAGGCTGCTGCGACAATACAGCAGATCACGCCTTCTGTCCTTCCCTGAGCAGCCTCCGCCGGATTCCCGGTCGAAAGGATGACGATCCCGATAAACGAACAGGCCAGCGCAGCGATTTTCATTGCCGTCAGTTTTTCTCTTAAGAGAATGGCCGAAAACAGTACCAGCATCACCGGCCAGAGATAATTCAGTATACAGGCCTCCTGAGAACTGAGTATGCTCAGTCCGTGATAATACAGGGCAGAATACAGAAACAGGCCGATAAAACCAAGCCCGGCCATTCCTGCGATCTCCTTTGCCCGATAGTTTTTGATCCTTTTTATATTGCCGCTGGCTGTATTGACAAGCAGCAAAAACAAAAATCCGAAAACGCTGCTGAGCGCAAGAGCTTCCAGATCCGGTACATCCTTCAGTAACATCTTGATAATCGCTGCCATCGCCGACCAGATAGCAACTGTAAGGATGGCATACAGGTAATTCCTCTTCATCATAACTCTCATTTTTCTTTTGTCTTTTCTGTTTTAAGTCTCCCTCAGATAATCTGCATAATAGCAGATTACCTCCTGGATCCGATGCAGTTCCGATTCACGGCTGATTTTTCTCCACTCATTCTTATAATCGAGCAGCCAGTTTTCCCACAAAGCAGCGACTTCGGATGGTCCGGGCAAATCCCCTCTCTTTTCCGTCCTCTGCGAAGGATTCTCAAACATGCTCACATAGTATCCTGTCATCTGCATCAGCCGGATTCCCGCGATGGCGTTCAGAAATGGCCGGATCGCAGGCCGTTTCTGCATCTGCAGTCCGGATATGATCTGATAGAGCTGCCCGGAGATTTCATCCAGTCTTTTCAGCGCGCGCTCCAGTTCCGGAAGGCTGCTTTCGGAAAGGCTGGCCGTGTTTTCAGGATCAGTATTCCCTGTCTTTTTAAAATGAATTCGTTCTTCTTTATAATCCACCAGATCACGCCATCCATATATCTGACAGCCGGATACGCCTGCCAGGACAGAAACCACTTTTTCTGTCGGATCTCCATACTCCAGAACAGAAATTGCCCGGTTCAGGTTCTCGAATTCTCCGGATTCCGGATTCCACGATAGCGCTGCTCCATACATCATGCCGGGCATGCTGAAATCCGGATGGTTGATGTGTCCGTAATCTCCCCAGTCTGTATTCAGCAGACCTTCCGCTTGATATTTCACAGCATATCCGCACATGCGCCGAATATTGTCATGGGAATCTCTGATTCGCGGGATAAATTCATTCCAGCCGCTGACGCCGGGACACTGATACAGCTTTGCCCCTGTCTTCGAAAGCCTTCCGGTCGGTTCCTCAGGCACATCCGGTTCATATCCCCAGTTTAAACAAATCGTCTCCGGCGGAAGTTCCTGCAGGGCGTCCGGAAAATGTACGATGATATCTCCCCAGAACATCGGAACCCGCCCCTTTGCTTTCACGTGTTTGCAAAGTTCCCGCACGAAGTCAATATAAAGACGGTGCACGCCTTTCTGGACGGCCATCTCCCTGCTTTTGCCTTTCCCGAGATCAAAGGTCTCATCTGCGCCGATATTGAAAAAGCGGGATGAGAAAAGCGGAAGATACTCATCAATCAGACGCTTCGCAAAACGCACGCTTTCCGGATCAGAGACATTCAGCGTATGGTGTCTCATGCGGTCTGCAAATCCAAATGGTTCTTCAGACATTCCCGGCAGTTCACACAGATCTCCGAAAGAATTCGTCCGCAGGACCTTGTATAAATGCCCGAAGGATGCCATACACGGCACAAGGTCGATCCACCTCTCCCTGCAGTAGGCATCAAACTCCAGAATATCCTGCTGCGTCAGAGGCGTATCATCTCTGCACACCTCCCCATATCCACTGAACAGAAAACTATGCTCTACATAAAGGTGAAGCTGATTGATCTTACAGGCGGCCAGCTTGTCCGCCAGTTTTTTCAGATAAGAAAGCGTCGGGATCCTGCCGCGTGTCACATCATGCAAATACCCCCTGTGCGGCAAAACCGGCTCATCTGAAATCTCCATGTACGGCAGCACCGGCCCGGACTGCAGAAGAATCTGACGAAAGGTCTGTATCCCGTAAAAAAGTCCGGCCATTGAGGCTCCTGTTATAATGATTCCATCCTCCCCGATCCGTATCCGGAAGGCCTGAAGTTTCACAGAGTCATAAACTTCAGCAGGCGCAGGCAGAGATCCATCCGGAGAATCCATCTGCAGAAAAATCCCCGCCCCTTCTCTTTCACCGCGCGTAATCTGAAGGTCATACCCACAGTATTCCGCTGCATATCCGTTCAACTGTTTTGCGTAAGCGAAAACTTCCGGAGGACAGCTTTCGCCCAGCGTAATCCTCCGGTCTTTTGACAGCACATATTCTCTGTCATTCAAAATCCATTTTTTCGGTTTCGGAAGCAGATACATAAACCCTCCACTCGTTAAAAAAATTTTTGTTTTTCCAATTCTAAAAGCGCTGTTTTTTTCTCCAGGCCTCCGGCATATCCGGTAAGGCTCCCGTCTGCGCCCAGAACGCGATGGCAGGGAATGATCAAAGAAACAGGATTATGAGCCACTGCTCCCCCGACAGCCTGCGCAGACATACGCGGCAGGTTCCTCTGTTTTGCGATTTTTCCCGCAATTTCCCCATAGGTCATCGTCTGCCCGTAAGGGATCGTGAGCAGGATCTCCCAGACCGCTTTTTGAAAGGCCGTTCCTTTCATAAGGACCGGCGGCGTAAAATCCGGGATTCCCCCGCTGAAATAAAGATCCAGCCATCGCTTTGTCTCCTGGAAAAACAGCATGTTTTTCTCTTCATGCTCAGAATCCAGTGTGTCTTCGAAATACTTCTGACCATCGAACCACAGGCCGGTCAGCGCCTCTTCGTTTCCAGCCATGGTGATGCCGCCGAGCGGCGAATCATAGTGCTGTGTATATTCCATTCCGGCCTCCTTGCGTGTAGAAACATCCGTCCCTAATCTTCTCCCAGCAGCTTCACGACCCGGTAATCATGATCTGTTGCCGGCAAAAACCTTTCCATGACATCCCGTGTTCTGATTTTCAGGCTCGAAGTGCATACACAGGGATGACACCCGATGTATTCACCTGCCAATACATCCTCATCAATCAGCAGCTGCACCCGTTTTTCCTTGTCATTCATCAGGCCCATGACACTCACCGCGCCCGGCTCGATATCCAGAAACGTTAACATTGCATCCGCATCAGCAAAAGAAAGCCGGGCTGACTGAATCTGCGCGGACAGTTCTTTCGTTTTAAACTTCTTGTCTCCCGGCATCAGAAGAAGATAGTAATTGGTCTTCTGACGGTTACAGAGAAAAAGATTTTTACAGATCTGCACCCCAAGCACCGCATCAATCTCATTGCATGCTTCCATATTATCCGCGCGGCCATGATCCGTTCGCTCATATCTGATCTCCAGCCGATCCAGAAAGTCATAGGTGCGTATCTCCCGGGGCAGTCTCTTTGCCGTGTTATCCGGTCTGCCGTGAAAAATCTCCATGACGGTTTTCCTCCATAGTCCCAAACTTTTCTCCATTCACATATTTACAAACTCCGCAAAATCAAAATCTGTCCTGCATGTCCGGTCTTGTAACGATAACTTTCCCGTCTGAATCAAGCAAGGGAGTAATCCCGCCTGCATATCCGGATTTCCATACGAGATAATTAACCCCTGTTTCGATATCTAAAAGAATCTGGCGGCTTCCCTCATCTTTTATCTGAGATCCATCTGCATGAATCACCTTAAATCTTGTTTCTTTTTTTGACATAATTGTCCCTCCATTATTAATAACATTTCTTCTTTTGTGTATATCATAACAAAATATCAAAAAATCCGTTAGTTTAAATAATCTTTTACATTAAAGCTTTCCTCTGTACTCTGTGCCTCCTCGATGATACCTGGAACCAGCTCCGTTACGTATGTCTCTCCGGAACCCGGATCAATATAGTAACGTATCTCTGCACCGGTATAAGATCTATACAAAACAACGATTTCAAGCGTTCTAACGCTCACCAAGAGAAGTATGCACCTGATAGATAATATAGAGATTGTCAGCATCCACACGGAACGCGGGATGATTGGCATTCGAGGTAATCATTACGATTTGTTTTGACGTCAAATGATGATTGTCCAGTAGAACAAAGGATACCGGCGTTTTGTTCGGCATTTCTTTTTCATTAACACCCATCTTTGCCTGCCCCCGTCCTGTATTGGAAGGCCACAGATCGATTTTCTGCTCAATCTCATAGTATTGATGCAGGCCCTCCTTGATTCCAAAGATCTTTGGAACCCTCCGATCCACGTCCAGTTCATCCGATGAACCAATACGGATTTGTCCATCAACTGACATCAGCATAAACAATGTTGCAATAGACCTGTCCATAAGTCACCTTCGATGCAAAAGCTGTATGAAACACATATTATTTCTGCCTTTACGATATCAGCACCGTGAGCTTTCTCCCAATTTCAAAACAGCTATCAATTCTTCTCCGTCTTTTTCTCCAGTCTCCAGAAACCCGTAGGATTGGTATAAACTACGTGCAACCTCATTTTCAGGCTCATAGGAAAGCCAACAGCATTCAGCTTTTCCGCATGGAAATGCGTTTATAAAATCCAAAGCAAGCTGTACCGCTTCTTTTCCATACCCGTTTCGTTGATACTTCTTATCAATCATAAGTCGCCAAAGATTGTAGTTACCCTTTGCAATTACAGGAGCATCTTCCCATGAATCGTCAGTGTCGTATCCAATCATCATGAACCCAACCAGCGTATCATTAGCATACACTCCGAAGGGAAACGCGTGACCGTTTTCAGTTATCGCAATATAAGCTTCGACAATACTAATATCATTACTTGCAACATAGTCTTTTTGATCTTCAGATACGGTCAATTTTAAAATGTCCCATACGTTTCTTCCGTTTACTTTCTCCAATCTAATCATCTGCCTATCCTCACATACTGAACCCTGTTAATCTAATCAGCTCCGTTCCGACACCACTGTAAATCATTTTTTATTTCTTCATGTTGCTTACAAAATAATTCTGGCATTTCATTGAGATCAAAATATTTCAATTCAACTGTTTCAAGATTATCACATTTCAGCTGCCCGCCTGTTATTTCCACTGAGTAAGCGATACATATACTATGAGCCTTATCACCGTTAGGATATTCCATATTACAGTCGGTATATATTCCAATCAAATCTGATACTGTTACATCAAGCCCCGTTTCTTCCTTAAACTCTCTTACTACCGTCATTTCGGGAGTCTCGCCAATTTCGATTGCACCACCCGGGAATCCCCATTTATTGCTGTCTCCGCGACGCTGAAGTAAAACTTTTCCGTCTATATCAAAAACACATCCACCAGAAAAAACTAAAATAATTTTTTCATCTCCCACTTTACTTCTTATCCATTTAATATAGTTCTTTGAATTCACTCTGCTTTTTTCTCCTTACTTACAACAAAAAAAGATTCTGACAAGCCCTTACCCCTGTGTTTTCAACCAGAATATTCTCTGTTCCATATTCTCTGTTCCATATCGTTCTCCATTCCTAATCAAAAACAAAAGATGGAGGCATCTGGCTCCGCCAAATCATTCATATTCATTTGCAGATTACGAATGAATAGAATCTGCAAGCTATGGAAACTACAATTGACGGCCAGACTATCATCCGAAAAGAGACAGAACGAATAACAGCAAAAGTGCCTGATCTATTCTGATCAAGGACAAAAAAACCCGGAAAACTAGGTCTCTGGGGTATGTTCTTGAATTTAGGAAGATAACAGATCATTCTTCCACTCAATACTTCTCATTATTTTCAGATATTCTTTGCAATAAAACGCAGGTGGTATTTTTGTTTCTGGGAACTTTTGTTATCACCGCATGTATGATAAAGCTCTACTCTTTCAATAATTCGTATTTCTGTTATGGTTTTTTGTACGGGTGCTGCCATTACGGTAGGCAGTTAGTCCTTCAACAAAGGGACTTACGTGGTATGCAGGAAAAAGGTACAGTGTACCTTTTTATCGCAGTTACCCTCTGCTTACATAGAAATCTCCAGCTAGTCTGGTGGAAATCTGTTGAAAGGAGGGGATGCTAATGCTGACACTTGAAGGTCTGATTGCAGTCATCAGCTTATGCATGACCTCTTTTGGACTCGGATATGCCATTGCGAGCAACAAATCACAAAAATAGCCGCCCCGGTCTAGCAAACTAAGCGGCAATTTTTGTCTAACTTATTATTCGGACTAACTGTCTGTCGACAGCACCCATTTCTATAATCATATTACCATCATGCCATCTATATGTCAAAAGAAGAATTTGCAAGTAGAACCTGTTACCCATTTTTATTCCCTCAGCTCCACACATATCGCCAGTCAGAGTCACAGCTCTGTCCCTCAGATCAGGAATTCCTGAACAAGCCGATTCAGAATCTTCATATTGAGTGGTCTGCTTTTTGTTTCTGAAGTAATCAAAAGATTCTTTCCTGGAATCACACCATGCAATCCGAGAAACTCTATCCTTCGAACCGCATCCGCAGCATAATCTGAATCGTCCATCATCCCCAGATGTTCCAGATAATATACTTTTCTCGTGCGCTTGTTTAGAATAGTGAAATCCGGATAAATGGTATATTCTCCCTTAAATTCCAGAGGACATTCATAGCGGTATGGTATATTATTCCGGTCGAATGTATCTGCTATAATCTTTTCCGATTTCGATCTAATCCGTTCGCCTCTCACTGAAAATATTTCCGGGACTCCCTCTGCAAAGGATTTTCCAACATAGGCTACTGCCTGCCATTGTGCAGCGTAATCCTCATCTGATATATACCTCGTGCCGAATACCCGGATTGTTCAAGCAAAATGCAAAGCTCTTTTTACAAAGAGCAATCATCCTCAATTAATAGTATATGCTTTATTTCAACCCTCAGCTGTTCTGCGAAACCTGTTCTATGGACTGAGTATTGTCAGATTTCTGTTCTGACAGATACCTTTTCAGTAAAAAAGCCAAAAAATAAGGAAATGTATAGTATTTCCCGTTATACCCGATATTTTTGTCTGCAAGCTTAATCCCATAGTGAATATCTGTATACTCAGACTTATCTATAGCATGCTTTAAAGATTTGCTCCCTCCATCGGCTGCTTTTACTTCCACAGGAACAAGAGAATCCTTGTCACGCACCATAAAATCCAATTCCAAAGTGCTTTTTTCATTTTTATAAAAATACAGTTGATAGCCCGCTTTTACCAACATATCAGCCACCATATTTTCATATAATGCGCCTTTGTAGGTATTAAAATTCTTATTGAACCGCAGATCATCCTGTACTTCATCATCCAGCGCTGCTACCAGCAATCCTGTGTCATGATAATACACCTTATAATTGGACGGGTCGTAGTTCCCCCGCAAAGGCAAAAAAGGCTCTGCCATACAGTAGCAGACATTTATAATCCCAGCATCATTTAACCAGTCAATCGTTCCCACATATTCCCGATTCCTGGCCCCCTTTGCGACCTTTGAAATCTGAAACTTCTTGTTATCTTTTCCCAAAAAGACAGGGATGCTCCTGTAAATCTGCAATATCTTTGCTTTATCAAGTCCCCCTGCATATTTCGTAATATCTTCTTCATAATCTTTGAGCAGCTGTCTTTGCAGACGTAAGGTACCGCTATAATTATCGTTCTCTACAAACAATCTGACAACCGCAGGCATACCCCCGATCACCATATACTCTTTAAAAACCTGCGAAAACACATTGAACTCGAGATCCGTCAATGGTTCAACCAACAGCATATGCTGATAAAGCGAATCAATCTGCTCCGGATGATAGCCTTTTGCCCAGAGGAATTCTTCAAAATCCATTGAATGCATCTCATAGTCTTCTTTATATCCTACACTATTTGACTCAATTTCATGATAGCTGATTCCCATCAGCGACCCACTGCATATTACATCATAACGACCATCCTCTTTGAACGATTTTAAAGACGTCGCACAATTCGGGCAAGCCTGCAGTTCATCAAAAAAAACCAAGGTCTTTTGTGGAATAAACTCAAAATCCGGATTTTTTAATGTTATATTTTTTATAATCTGATCAACCTTAAATCCATCATCAAAAATATCCTTGTACTCTGGCTGAAGAGCAAAATTAATTTCAATAATGTTTTCATAGTTTTCTTTCGCAAAATGCCGAATGGACTCTGTCTTGCCTATCTGCCGTGCTCCTTTTACAATCAAAGGGAGTCTGTCATCCGTTTTTCTCCATTCCGTAAGATAAAGATTGACTTTTCTTTTCAAAAACAAGATTCTTCATCTCCGATCACAAAATTCTTAAATTTTTTGGTATGTAAATCACATAATTCCTTTGTTTTTAATCATATTATATCACAAAATCCCAAAAACACAATCCTGCATCTGGTTTCTGCAATCGCCTTATCTTGTTATTTCTATTTGCCGCCTATGGATTCGACTCCGTACGTGACATTTTTTCTCTCTGGTGTTTCTGACATGTACATTTGTCTGGTTTCAGATGGATTTATATAATTAGAAATCAGAAATGATTAGAATTGTTTTTTTGAATATAAATAGAACCCCCGGAGACAGAATGTCTCCGGGGAAATAAATGCTAATATAATGTGCTCAACGATTACTCGATGATTGTAGCAACACGGCCTGATCCTACTGTACGGCCACCCTCACGGATAGCGAATGTAAGACCCTGCTCCATAGCGATCGGATGAATCAGTTCGATTGTCATCTCTACGTTATCGCCAGGCATGCACATCTCTGTGCCTTCCGGAAGGTTGCAAACACCTGTTACGTCTGTTGTTCTGAAGTAGAACTGCGGACGATAGTTGTTGAAGAAAGGTGTATGACGGCCACCCTCGTCTTTTGTCAGAACGTAAACCTGAGCTGTGAATTTTGTATGGCATGTTACAGTACCCGGTTTAGCAAGTACCTGTCCACGCTCGATGTCCTCTCTCTTGATACCACGAAGAAGAGCACCGATGTTATCACCAGCCTGAGCCTCGTCTAACAGCTTACGGAACATCTCGATACCTGTAACAGTTGTCTTCTGTGTCTCTTCCTTGATACCAACGATTTCAACTTCTTCGTTCATATGAAGAGTACCACGCTCTACTCTACCTGTAGCAACTGTACCACGACCTGTGATTGTGAATACATCCTCTACCGGCATAAGGAACGGCTTATCTGTCTCACGCTGAGGATCCGGAATATACTCATCAACTACGTTCATGAGCTCCATGATCTTGTCGCCCCACTCGCTGTTCGGATCTTCCAGAGCTTTCAGAGCTGAACCACGGATGATCGGGCAGTCTGTGAAACCATACTCTTCAAGCTGCTCTGTGATCTCCATCTCAACCAGCTCAAGAAGTTCATCATCATCTACCATATCGCACTTGTTCATGAATACTACGATATAAGGAACGCCTACCTGACGGGAAAGAAGGATGTGCTCTTTTGTCTGAGCCATAACACCATCTGTAGCAGCTACTACAAGGATAGCGCCATCCATCTGAGCTGCACCAGTGATCATGTTCTTTACATAGTCAGCATGGCCCGGGCAGTCAACGTGTGCATAGTGACGTTTCTCTGTTGAGTACTCAACGTGTGCTGTGGAAATTGTGATACCACGCTCTCTCTCTTCGGGAGCTTTATCGATGTTCTCGAAATCTACTTTCTCATTGCCCGGTACGCGCTCAGCCAGTACTTTTGTGATCGCAGCTGTAAGTGTGGTTTTACCATGGTCAACGTGGCCGATGGTACCGATATTACAATGTGTTTTGGTTCTGTCAAATTTTGCTTTTGCCATTACTTTGGTCCTCCTTAACATAGCCCTGAATGGGCATTCTTTTTTTCGTTTTGAAACATCTCGGATAGTTCGATTATATTAGAAACCTCCAAGTATTTCAAGGATTATTTTCCGCTATTAGAAATAATTTTCTCCTGAACTGATTTCGGAACCGGCTCATATCTTTCAAAGAACATGGAGTAGTTACCACGTCCCTGTGTTCTGGATCGCAGATCGGTCGAATAACCGAACATCTCTGCAAGAGGTACATAACCTCTGACGATCTTTCCGCCGCCCAGGTCATCCATACCTTCGATACGTCCGCGGCGGGAGTTGATGTCGCCGATGACATCGCCCATGTATTCTTCCGGCATCGTAACCTCGACCTTCATAATCGGCTCAAGAAGTGTCGGGTCAGCTTTCTTCATCGCCTCTTTGAAACACATGGATCCTGCAATGTGGAATGCCATCTCGGAAGAGTCGACCTCATGGTAGGAACCATCATAAACAGTCGCCTTGATGCCAAGTACAGGGAATCCTGCAAGGATACCTGCCTGTGCTGCTTCCTCAATACCTTCTCCGACTGCCGGAATATACTCTTTCGGAATCGCGCCTCCGACAACAGCAGACTCAAACTTGAATGTCTCTTCTGCGTTTGCATCCATCGGCTCGAATTTAACTTTACAGTGACCATACTGTCCACGACCACCGGACTGTTTTGCATATTTGTATTCCTGATCAACCGGTTTCGTAAATGTCTCTTTGTAAGCAACCTGAGGAGCACCAACATTTGCCTCAACCTTGAACTCACGGAGCAGACGGTCTACGATGATCTCCAGATGAAGCTCGCCCATGCCGGCGATAATGGTCTGACCGGTCTCCGGATCGGTATGCGCACGGAAGGTCGGATCCTCTTCTGCAAGTTTTGCAAGTGCTTCACCCATCTTGCCCTGTCCGGCTTTTGTCTTCGGCTCAATTGCCAGCTCGATAACCGGCTCCGGGAACTCCATGGACTCAAGAATAACCGGATGCTGCTCATCACAGATGGTATCACCGGTCGTTGTGATCTTGAAACCTACTGCTGCGGCAATATCTCCGGAGTATACTTTGTCAAGCTCTGTTCTCTTGTTCGCATGCATCTGAAGGATACGTCCGACACGCTCTTTTTTGCCCTTTGTAGAGTTGTATACATAGGAACCTGAGTTCATTGTTCCGGAATAAACACGGAAGAATGCGAGTTTTCCTACGAACGGGTCTGTCATGATCTTGAATGCCAGCGCAGAGAAAGGCTCATCATCGGAAGAATGTCTTTCGATTTCGTTGCCGTCCATATCTGTACCCTTGATTGACGGGATGTCGGTCGGAGCAGGCATAAATTCAACAACAGCATCCAGCATTTTCTGAACGCCCTTGTTTCTGTAAGCAGATCCGCAGCATACCGGTACTGCTGTACACTCGCATGTTGCTTTTCTCAGAACTGCTTTCAGCTGCTCTACAGACGGCTCCTCGCCTTCCAGATACATCATGGTAAGATCATCATCAAGTTCGCAGATCTTCTCGATCAGCTCATCATGATAAAGCTCTGCGTCATCAGCCATATCTGCGGGGATATCTGTGATTTCGATATCTTCGCCCTTATCATCATTGTAAATATATGCCTTCATCTCGAACAGGTCGATGATGCCCTTGAAATCATCCTCTTTCCCGATCGGGAGCTGAAGGATGATGGCATTTTTTCCAAGTCTTTCACGGATCTGATCAACAGCTCCGTAGAAGTTCGCACCGAGGATGTCCATCTTGTTGATGAATGCCATACGCGGTACATTATAGGTGTCAGCCTGGCGCCATACATTTTCTGACTGAGGCTCAACACCACCCTTTGCACAGAAGACGCCGACAGCGCCGTCCAGTACACGAAGGGAACGCTCTACTTCAACTGTAAAGTCAACGTGGCCCGGGGTATCAATAATGTTGATACGATGCTCTAAAGCTCCGGGTGCTGGCTTATTATCCTTCTGCAATGTCCAGTGACATGTAGTAGCAGCTGAAGTAATTGTGATACCTCTCTCCTGCTCCTGCTCCATCCAGTCCATGGTAGCAGTGCCTTCGTGAGTATCACCGATCTTGTAGTTGATACCAGTATAATAGAGGATACGCTCGGTCAATGTGGTCTTACCAGCATCGATATGAGCCATGATACCAATATTTCTGGTTCTCTCAAGCGGATATTCTCTTCCAGCCATTGGCTAATCCTCCTATTATTAGAATCTGTAATGGGAGAAAGCTTTGTTTGCTTCTGCCATCTTATGCATATCTTCTTTACGTTTTACAGATGCGCCGGTATTGTTAGCCGCATCCATAATCTCATTTGCCAGTCTCTCAGCCATGGTCTTTTCTCCTCTTTTTCTGGAGAACATGGTAAGCCAGCGAAGGCCGAGTGTCTGACGGCGATCCGGACGAACCTCGATCGGTACCTGATAGGTCGCACCGCCGATACGTCTTGCCTTTACCTCAAGTACAGGCATCACGTTGTTCATCGCTTCCTCGAATACTTCGATTGCGGGTCTGCCGGTCTTCTCAGCAACACGATCAAAAGCTCCGTATACAATTTTCTGAGCTACGCCTTTTTTACCGTCCAACATGATATTGTTGATCAGCTTTGTAACTACTACGTTATTGTACAGCGGATCTGCCAATACTTCTCTTTTCTGATTATGTCCTTTACGTGGCACGTAACTTCCCTCCTTAATCATTTATTTTCTTCGCTCTGTGCATCCCGGAATGGTCAGCACGAATATGACTGCATCACAGTCAAAAGTTACTTGATTAATTCAACGGTACTCACATGTGTCTTTCAAATGTGTTCATGCCGGAACAGCTTTATCTATGTTCAGATAAGTAGAATTCCAACATTTTTACATAAGTTCTGTTTGTGATACAATGAATCAACTGCAGCTCTTACTGATTATTTCTTAGCTGCTTTCGGTCTCTTGGCACCGTATTTGGAACGAGCCTGTTTACGGTTCGCTACGCCTGCGGTATCCAGCGTACCTCTGATGATGTGGTATCTCGTACCAGGTAAATCCTTAACACGTCCGCCACGGATCAGAACAACACTATGCTCCTGAAGATTGTGGCCTTCACCCGGAATGTAGCTTGTTACTTCGATTCCGTTGGAAAGACGAACTCTGGCAATCTTTCTCAGAGCTGAGTTAGGTTTTTTAGGAGTAGCTGTCTTAACTGCTGTGCACACGCCTCTCTTCTGCGGAGAAGATGTGTTCGTCGGCTTTTTCTGTAAAGAGTTGTAACCTCTCTGCAGAGCAGGTGCTGTAGATTTCTTAGCAGAAGTCTGGCGACCCTTTCTTACTAACTGGTTAAATGTTGGCATTCTATTCACCTCCTGTATTATTTGAAATCGCGCAGCGTCAGGCAATCCCGGCAAACTCGTTTTCTGAATGCCATCATGCCTTTTTATGCACGCTATGATATTATATTAAATTCGCTCTTCCTTGTCAAGATTTTTTTCCTTCTGACAGAAATTCCCCCGAAGAAAGCCGTTTCCTTCGGGGGAATCATGACCTGAACATACATCATTCTGTTTTCGGATTGTCTTATCTTACTAATCTTCCTCTGACAACACGCCATGTGCGTCCATCTGCCCGGATGGTTCCATTGTATTTGAAATCAACTTTTCCTTTGCGGATGACCCACCAGCCGTTCTGGTTCTTCGCGATTCCATTGTAGGCAAAATCCACTTTGCCGCCGCGCAGATACCACCAGCCGTTCTCGTTTTTCTCCACGCTGTTGCAGCTGAAGTCTACCTTGCCTTTGACGATCCGCCACCAGCCGTTTTTGTTCTTTGCGATTCCGGTGTAGCCGAAATCAACTTTACCTTTGC
Organism: uncultured Lachnospiraceae bacterium; assembly: GCA_946546945.1. Classification (GTDB taxonomy): domain Bacteria; phylum Bacillota; class Clostridia; order Lachnospirales; family Lachnospiraceae; genus Eubacterium_I. The sequence continues at coordinate 27,786 of CAMNOU010000008.1, read as the reverse complement.
GGATATACCACCAGCCGTTCTCGTTTTTCTCCACGCTGTTGCAGTTAAAGTCTACCTTGCCTTTGACGATCCGCCACCAGCCGTTTTTGTTCTTTGCGATTCCGGTGTAGCCGAAATCAACTTTACCTTTGCGGATATACCACCAGCCGTTCTCGTTTTTCTCCACGCTGTTGCAGTTAAAGTCTACCTTGCCTTTGACGATCCGCCACCAGCCGTTCTCATTTTTTGCGATTCCGGTATAGGTGAAGTCCACTTTACCGTTCTTTACATACCACCAGCCATTCTTGTTTTTGGCAACTGTTGTGACGCCGGTTCCGATTTTACCGTCCGCATAGTAGTACCAGTTCCCATCTGCATCCTTTGTATCGGAAAGCCCGTTCTTTTTCTCAGCCTCTTCCTCTTTTTCCGGCTGTGTCTCTGCAGCCTTCTTTACATATTGGAAAGTCAGTTCTTTATATCCTGTCGAAGAAACAGCTATCTCGTAATCCGCTTCTTCTGCAAAGATGGGATCTGCGGTATTCAAAGCCCCGGTTTCCGGATCGATCAGGACCTTTGCCTGTCTTCCGAATGCCGGATAGGACGTTCCGTTTACGCTGACGGAAGTGATATTGGAAAGATAATCTTTCAGATCCGTTTCGGTTATCTCCTCTTTTTCTGCTTTAACAAGACCCGGTGCCGTGCTGCTGCCATTGAAGGCCGCCGGCATAACGGAAGTATACAGTTCAAAGTTTGCGGTAATCGCCGCATATTTCCCAGACTTATCTGAAACGGTCAGCGTATAAATTCCTTTTGACGCCGTTCCCTGATCAAAAGTCAGGATGCCATTCTGATAAGAAACATTTTCCAGTCCGGAAACATTGTATTCTGCTTCAAAATCAGCCGGAAGCCCTGTCACGGATACGTTCGTTCTTCCCGACGAGTAATCTGCGTTCTCTGCCGAAGCGCTCCCGCTGTGTTTCCAGGGAACATAGACATCCTCTACATCCACGTTCAGAAGACTATAATCAGACAAATAATAGGTTACATCTGAGATTGTTTTCCCCATCATGGATATATAAGCAGCCGGGTTCAGCGTATTTCCGTGCGATTCTTTTTCCATGAATCCGGAACCCCAGGAAATCTGGTTTGTCCTCACCCAGATATTCTCGAGGCTTCTCAATCCATATCCGTATCCATCTGTTGTATGGATGATTGCACCGATTACTTTTTTCCCTTCGGGAATCAGGTTGTCGTCCAGATCGATCTGATAATCTCCATATCTGGAAGACGTCGCAAGATCGATCCCGGAGACCGCTGTTGCCGTCTGTGCGTTTGTCTTTCCAAAATGGAAACTTCCGTCTTCGCCGACAGAAAGCTCCTTATATGCAGCTGGTTCTGTGCTCAGGCGGTAATAAGCATAGGAAGGATTCTCAAACAATGCCTGTGCGCCCTTATAGGTTGTGGTAGTCACCTGTCCTCTTCCGGAAACCGCCAGGGTGATTTCCGCATCATCTGTAATCTCCTTATACGCCGAAAGATCCGTGCCTGCAGGGACTTTGACAGGGTAGGTGATTCCGGTTATGTCGGATCCATCCGCATTAACATGATACGTGCCGGAAAAATTATCATTTTTTGTTTTCTGCATGGTTGCAGAAGAAACAGCGTCGACCGGAACATCGTTGACAGCTTCCTCCTCATAGAATTTATCATATGGAATATTCATGAGAACATAGATGTCCTGTTCTGTTGCTTCCTCCTGCGGTTCTGTCCCGGATTTTTCCGGAGCAGAAGCAATCGCAGCGTTCACCGCTTCCAGAATCGCTTTGGAACTGCAGGTGGCCTCCGATACCACATCGATATCTTTTGTGTTGTTTTTCTCGATCACCGCCGCCCGCAGCACATCCATTGCATCCGTGGATGACAATGTGTTGGTGGTGATTTCCGCCCGCTTCGCTCCTGCTGCGGAATAGGTGTTATTGTCTGTGAATCCGATATCTGTGATTGCACCGTCCTGTACGGTCACACGCACCTCGATCGGATACGCTGTGAAATCCCCGTCCTCATCCGGTTCGACTGTCACAGATGCGGTATAGGTTCCGTCCTGCGCACCGGCAGCACTTTCCGCAGCAATCGCAGCTGCAGGAAGCGTTCCGGCAATCATGGATACCGACACTGCCCCCGCAAGGGCTTTGCACAAAAATATTCTCCTTTTCTTCATAGGCTTCCTCCTCATCTTTTTTTCTATATTAATAAGTCAGAGATTCTCACAAGGTTCTGTATACGCAACTATTATTAGAATCTTCTAACCATTAACCAAATTTTTTTACAGACCAATGTATTTCAGAATGCCGAAAAGCAAAGCAGCCCTCAGAACCGTAAACCAGATTTCATTCCCCTTCAGCTTGCGGATACCGGTGTGTATGTTTCCTTTCGGACAGGTGTCCGTACATTTCTGACACTGAAAACAATCCCCTCTGATTTCATATTTACCGGTCTCCGGCAATTCGATGTTGGAAGGGCAGGTCCGCGTGCAGGCACTGCAGTTTTTGATGCAGTTCTCCCTGTCCCGGACAAGGCCGAACAGTCCCGGCACGGGCAGTATCGAAAAAACAGCTCCCATCGGGCAGAGGAACCGGCAGAAAAATCTGTCTTCCAGACACATTCCCGCAATGATCAGAAGAAGCAGGATGATGCCCGGGATATACCCGGATAATGCAAAGTTCCGCGCATGAATCAGGGAAAAAACCGTCCAGGGGCTTGCAGACTGTACATTCTGAAACAGTCCTTTATAGCAAAGGACGATCACAACCGCCAGAACTGCGTATTTCCCAAGGCTGAAAATCCGTCCTGCCTTTTCGGGCAGCTTTGGAGGCTTTTTCTTTATCTTTTTACACAGACTCAGCGTTATCCACCGGAAGAAATCTCCAAGGCTTCCGAACGCACATGCAAACCCGCAGAAAAATCTGCCGAACACAATCGTAAAAACGCAAAGAACAATGAGCACAATAAGAAACATCTCCGGTTTCACCGGTTCAGCCAGTCCGATCTGCGCAAAAATATATTTGATACCGGCAAATGCCGAGGTATATGCAGAAGGCATCAAAAGGAAAAAGAACACCTGGACCGCTGCTCTGACCCATCCGTGTATTTTTCTTTTTGCCGGTTTTTTCCTTCGCTTTTCTCTCTTTTCTGCCACAGACATATTCCCTTCATCCATACTACTTTTCTGCCTTCTCCAATGCCTCTTCCGCTGCCTTGCGGATTCCTCCGGAACTGAAAGTCGCTCCGGTAATCGTGTCAACATCCGCACTCTGGTTTGTAATTATTTCCGGAATGATTTCCTCTGCCATGCTCAGATAGGCGGCATCTTCCTTTTCTGCGGACACAATCGTAATCTCCTGCAGCCATCCGTTTTCGACCACCGCTTCGATTTCGATCGTTCCTCCATATCCCTGTGCTTCTGCGGTGTAGACTCCGTCTTTGTATGGTTTGTCAGCAGATGTTTCCTCCCGGGCAGCCACAGCCGCCTCATAAACCTCCAGAATACTTGCCTCCGCCAGACTTCGTTCTTTCAGCACGCCGTTGTATTGAAGAACAATCATGACGACTGCTGCTATTCCCGCAACTCTTATGATGACTGATTTCATGATTCATCTCCGTTGATTTCAGCTTTTCCCAGAGCATCCGACACAGCGTTCTGAATGGCCTGTGACGAATAGGTGGCTCCCGTCACCGCATCGACAGACACGCTTCCCGCAGAAATATCTCCGGAAAGAATCTGTGCCAGCAAACCTGTTTTCTTTTTGGTTCCCTCCAGTGCCTTCCTTATGAAAACGTCATTTTCAGTACCGGCTGTATAATCGGTTCCGTTTTCCGTTACATTCGAAATGCCCGTGATCCGATCGTCTTCAATGGTAATCGTAAGTCCTAATTCATACGAAAACAAAGCCTCTTCTCCGGGGTCAGCGCAAAATGCCCGACCGCTGTAAGAACCGTTTTCATATTTGCGGCTCACAGACTTCTCTTCCTCCTCCGGCTGCACTTCCGGCTGTTCTTCCGGTTTCGTCTCCGGAAGGGTCTCATCCGGTTCAGTCTTCTGACCGTCATCCGGAACCTCCGGCTGCGTTCCGGATTCCTTCTCTGTTCCATCTGCGATTCCGGCCTTGCTCAACGCGTCTCTTGCCGCCTGAATGATCCCGGCAGAGCTGTAGGTAGCGCCTGAGACCGTATCGACATTTGTACTTTGCTGCTCCACGATTCGGTCAAGTAAAACTGCGGCCTTCGAAAAGAACGCTTCATCATCCTCGGTACTGACCACCTCCACAGAAACAATTTTCCCTCCGGACACAGTTACCTTCAGTTCTATATCTCCGCCAAAACCGGTTCCCGTTCCATAATACACACCATCTTTGTATCCGGACGGCTCTTCCACCCGCTCAGGTTCCTGCGGTTTCTGTGTGTTTTGCTGCTGTGTGCCTTGCCTGTTCGTCTGTACCATTTCAGGCTGTTCTGCTGTCCCTGTGTCCGCTGCCGCCTGCCGCAGCGCATCCCGGACGGCATTGATCAGTCCGGCCGAACTGTATGTCGCCCCGGAAACCACATCTACATTTGTACTCTGCCGTTCTACGATTTGTGACAGCAGAACAGATGCACGATTGAAAAAGGAATCATCATCGTTATGAGAGACAACATCAATGGAAGCGATCTTACCGCCGGTGATCACAACCTTCACCGTCATTTCACCTCCAAATCCGGTGCCTTTTCCATAATATTCCCCATCCCGATATGCGGCCGGATCTTCTGCCGTCTCCAGAGAGGGAGCTGTCTTCCCCGCGTTCGTCTGCTGTACAGACGAGGTATCTTCCTCACCTGTCAGCGCATTTTTCACAGCTCTGATGATGCCGTTGGAGCTGTACGTTGCTCCGGATACGGTATCCACATCCAGAGTCTGCGCAGAAAGAATCGAATCGATCACTCCTTTTGCACGGTTCAGGTAAGCGGCATCATCCTGAGAGCTGACAATCTCGATATCCGTGATTGTTCTGTCGCTGATCGTCACATCCACCACGATCTCACCGGCATATCCGACTCCTTTTCCGCGGTATACACCATCTTCCAGTTCCCAATTCCCCGCACCAATTACCGTCTCTTCCTGCTGCTGTTCCGGCACCGGCCGGTCATTTTCCAAAACGGCTGCCTGCGCCTCCAGCTCATAGTGCGGGAGCTCATACCCGGACAGCGAAGAAGCCGCCATCCCTCCGACAACAACGACGGACAGCAATGGGCCCCACCGTCTCATGTTTTCAAAAAAAGTCATATGAACTGCTCCTCTCTTCCCTTGTCATGCCGTTATCTGCGCTATCCCTGATCTCTCTGAATGATATGCACCGGATACTCCGATTCAAAGGCACCCGCGATTCCCTCGCTGATCGTAACCTCTTCTTTTTCGTCAAAGAGAATAAAATCAAATTCCTGCTCATGCTGATGCCAGTAGTTGATCGCCTCATCGCGTCCCATGATAAAAAGTGCGGTCGAAAGAGCGTCTGCCAGAGTCCCGTCTTCGCTTACAATCGTCACGGAAAGCAGACCGCTTTCCGCCGGATAGCCGGTTCGCGGATCAATGATATGATGGTATGTTTTCCCATTCTCCTCAAAATACCGTTCATATCCCCCGGAAGTAATCACGGCGGTATCCGAGGCAGAGAGAATTCCGATGTAATCCGCGTCCTCTAAGGCTCCCTGAATCGCCACTCTCCAGGGACTCCCGTCTGTCCTGGAACCGCAAAGCTGTACATTGCCCCCCAGGCTCACCAGACCGCTTTCTACCCCGTAACGCCTGAAAATCTCCATGACCTCCGCCGAAGCATACCCCTTTGTGATCCCGCCAAGATCAATCTTCATCTGCTCCGTCTCAAAAGATATTTGCGCGCTTTGAACATCGTATTTGATTTTTGAAGCATCCGTCAGCGGAAGCGTCTGCAAAATTTCTGTCTCATCCGGCACCCGGTACTCCTGTGTCGGAAAGCCCCACTCCTCCATGACGGGGAAAATTGCGATATCAAACAGACCCCCGGTGGATTCATACAGAGCAAGCGACCGTTCCACAAGATAACCGACCGGCGCAGAAAGCTCTCCGCTTCCGGAAGCATTTACGTGATAGATTTCGCTGTCCGGATTGCCAATGGAAATCAGCTGATCAAGCCGGTTGATTTCCTCTGCCGCTGCATCTGCAGCTTCCTGTCCATGTTCTCCATACGCAGTAATTGTCATATAAGTGTCCATCGCGAAAAACTCCCGGCTTGCCGGCTCTTCCGAGACACTCGGTGGATTTGTGACGGCCTCTTCCACGGTTCCGCACCCGGATAAAACCACACCCAGGATAAGAAACGGAAGAATAAAATACTTTTTATTGAGCATAGATTTCCTAACCATTATATGTTATGTATTTACAACTATAGTTGTACTCTTCTAACCACACTCCAAGTTACCACACCACACTTCAAAAGTTAACAACCGGTTTGTTCTATATTACCAAACCCCTTTCTTCCTTTCTGATTGTTGATAAGCGCTTCCTACCGCGACGAAGTTTTGAAAAAAAGAGATCCCCTGCCTCTGCCATTGGCAGAACAGGGAATCTCCCGCTTGTTCAGATGAAGGAAAAAATCACTCCATCCGGTTTATTCTGTTATCGTTTCCACTGTCTCTTCTTCCGGAGCATCTGCTTCACTCACTTCTTCTTCCTGCCCGGATTCGAAGTCCTCAGAAACATTCTCTGTATTTTCCGGTGCATACATCTCTTCGGTTTCGCCGTCAGAAAGATCAGTATCCTCTGCGTCATCCGGAAGCAGCTCCTCTGCATCTTCTCCGTTCATCACACTGTTATTCAGAGTTTCATCCGAATCCAGTTTGATGGAACGATATCTCTTCATGCCGGTGCCGGCCGGAATCAGCTGTCCGATGATTACGTTCTCTTTCAGACCGATCAGCGGATCTGCCTTTCCTTTGATTGCTGCATCGGTCAGGACCTTCGTCGTCTCCTGGAAGGATGCCGCGGAGAGCCATGACTTCTTAGCCAGAGATGCTTTCGTGATTCCGAGAAGAACCTGTTTCGCCTCTACCAGCTCCAGTCCCTGCTCTTCCAGTCTCGCATTCGTATCTTCATACTCCAGCACATCAACCAGTGTACCCGGCAGGAAATCAGAATCTCCATTGTTCTCAACACGGACATTCTTCATCATCTGACGGACAATGACCTCTACGTGCTTATCATTGATTTCTACACCCTGCAGACGATATACACGCTGTACCTCGCGCAGCAGATAATCCTGTACGGCACGGATTCCTTTGATCTTCAGGATATCGTGAGGGTTCACACTACCTTCGGTCAGCGCGTCACCGGCCTCCAGTGTGGCTCCGTCCGCAATCTTGATACGGGATCCGTAAGGGATCAGATATGTCTTTGCCTCACCTGTCTCATGGTTCGAAACAATGATCTCACGTTTCTTCTTTGTATCCTTAATCGCCGCCTCACCGGCAATCTCAGTGATGATCGCAAGACCTTTCGGCTTTCTTGCCTCAAAAAGCTCCTCGACACGGGGAAGACCCTGTGTGATATCGTTTCCGGCAACACCGCCTGTATGGAAAGTACGCATGGTCAGCTGTGTACCCGGCTCACCGATGGACTGTGCAGCAATGATGCCGACTGCCTCACCAACCTGTACAGCCTGACCGGTCGCCATGTTTGCGCCATAGCATTTCGCGCAAACTCCGACATGGGAGCGGCAGCTCAATACCGTACGGATCTTGATCCGCGTAAGCGGCTCTCCATTCTCATCCACACCTTTGCTCATGACCAGGGCAGCCCGTTTCGGCGTAATCATATGATCTGCGGCAACAAGTACATTGCCGTCTTTATCGCAGATATCTTCGCAGGCAAAACGTCCTGTAATTCTTTCCTGCAGGCTTTCGATCTCTTCTTTTCCATCCATGAATGCATATACATACATTCCGGGAACGTCATCGCTTCCGTCGTTGCAGTCGATCTCGCGGATAATCTGATCCTGAGATACGTCGACCAGACGTCTGGTCAGGTAACCGGAGTCGGCGGTACGCAGCGCAGTATCGGAAAGACCTTTCCGGGCTCCATGCGCAGACATAAAGTACTCCAGTACATCCAGACCCTCACGGAAGTTGGACTTGATCGGCAGCTCGATGGTCCGTCCCGTCGTATCTGCCATCAATCCGCGCATTCCGGCAAGCTGTTTGATCTGTTTGTCAGAACCACGGGCTCCGGAATCTGCCATCATGAAGATGTTGTTGTATTTGTCCAGACCGGAAAGCAGCTCATGGGTCAGATCATCATCGGTAGCCTTCCAGGTCTCAATGACCTCTTTGTAACGCTCTTCTTCGGTAATCAGACCTCTCTTGTAGTTCTTCGTGATCTGGTCTACCGTATCCTGCGCCTGCTGAATCAGTTCCGGTTTCTTTGCAGGCACCGTCATATCGGAAATCGATACGGTCATCGCGGCTCTGGTAGAATACTTATATCCCATCGCCTTGATATCATCCAGAACCTCGGCAGTCTTGCTGGCACCGTGAATATTGATGACTTTTTCAAGGATCTGCTTCAGGCCTTTCTTGCCGACATGGAAATCAACCTCAAACTTCAGGGCATCTTCTTCTTTTGTTCTGTCAACAAATCCGAGGTCCTGAGGAAGGATTTCATTGAAAAGCATACGTCCCAGTGTGGTCTCCACCATTCCGGAGATCTGTCTGCCCTCAAACTCAGCCTCCCGGCGCACGAACAGCTTCTGATGAAGTGTGATCGCACCGTTCTCATACGCCAGAATTGCCTTGTTTATATCATCAAAATAATGTCCGAGAACATCCTCCACCGTGCAGAGCACGATCCGGCGTCTCTGATTATCGATGTTTACTCTGACATAAGAATCCTCGCTTAATACGACATTCTCTTCTTTATATTTTTTCAATGCATCCTGTGCTTCTTCCAGTGTGCTGTACTGTTCAGCCACCTTCTTCAAAGCTTCCTGCGATGCATAGAAGGCTTCTTCTGCCTTCTTCATGAAGAATTCTTTGTCCGGCTCCTTTTCTTCGGCAGCGCATGCATCCAGGTATTCCTTTACCTCTTCCTCATCCACACCGAATTCCGCAACAACTTCTGTCTCTTTTCCCGTTCCGGTATAATCCGGGAATTTGTGCATCGTCAGATAGTAGATTCCAAGCACCATATCCTGGGAAGGAACAGCTACCGGGCCGCCGTCTGACGGTTTCAACAGGTTGTTCGGTGAAAGCAGCATGAAACGGCACTCCGCCTGTGCTTCCACGGACAGAGGAAGATGGACTGCCATCTGGTCTCCGTCAAAGTCGGCATTGAACGCAGTACAAACCAGCGGATGAAGCTTGATTGCCTTACCCTCTACGAGAATCGGCTCAAACGCCTGGATACCAAGTCTGTGCAGTGTAGGAGCACGGTTCAGCATAACCGGATGTTCCTTAATAACTTCCTCCAGAACGTCGAACACCTCTGTCTGAAGCTTCTCAACCATCTTTTTCGCGCTCTTAATGTTGTGCGCGGTTCCATTTGCGACAAGCTCTTTCATGACAAATGGCTTGAACAGCTCAATTGCCATCTCTTTCGGCAGACCGCACTGATAAATCTTCAGTTCCGGGCCGACAACGATAACGGAACGGCCGGAATAGTCAACACGCTTGCCCAGCAGGTTCTGACGGAAACGTCCGGATTTGCCTTTCAGCATATCCGAAAGGGATTTCAGAGCTCTGTTTCCCGGGCCGGTGACCGGTCTTCCGCGGCGTCCGTTGTCAATCAGAGCGTCAACCGCTTCCTGAAGCATACGCTTTTCGTTGCGGACAATAATGTCCGGAGCGCCAAGCTCCAGCAATCTGCGGAGACGGTTATTTCTATTGATAATTCTTCTGTAAAGATCATTCAGGTCAGAAGTGGCGAAACGTCCGCCATCCAGCTGAACCATCGGGCGCAGATCCGGAGGGATGACCGGGATTGCCGTCATGATCATCCATTCCGGCTTATTTCCGGACTCACGGAAGGACTCCACAACCTCGAGTCTCTTGATGATCCTTGCCCGCTTCTGTCCGGTAGCCTTTTTCAGGGCTGCCTTTAATTCAGCGGAATCCTTCTCAAGGTCGATATCCTTCAGGAGCTTCATGATGGATTCGGCACCCATGCCGACCGTAAAATCACTTCCGTATTTCTCTCTGGCTTCCTGATACTCTGCCTCAGAAAGAACCTGTTTATACTGCAGATCCGTCGTTCCCTTGTCCAGAACAATGTAGGACGCAAAATACAGCACACGCTCGAGTACACGCGGAGACAGATCGAGAATCAGTCCCATACGGCTCGGTATTCCCTTGAAGTACCAGATGTGCGAAACAGGAGCTGCCAGTTCGATATGCCCCATCCGCTCACGGCGGACATTTGATTTGGTGATTTCAACTCCGCATCGGTCGCAGACAACGCCTTTATAGCGTATTTTTTTGTATTTCCCGCAGTGGCATTCCCAGTCTTTGCTCGGTCCGAAAATACGCTCACAGAACAAGCCGTCTTTTTCCGGCTTTAACGTTCTGTAATTGATTGTCTCGGGTTTTTTTACTTCTCCGCGGGACCACTCTAATATTTTTTCCGGTGAAGCCAGTCCAATACGAATCGCATCAAAGGCTACCACCTGATTTGCTTCATTTCTGTTTGTTTCCGGCATCTATGACATTCCCTCCTTAATATTCATCGCTAAGGTTATCGTCCTGCATATCATAATCATCCCCGGAGTCATCCATGTCTTCGGAAGCGTCGTAATCCTCTTCCACATCTTCAATCTCTCCGGACTCAGAGTTGAACTCCTGTGTCTGATAGCCCATGGATCCATAGGATTCTTTCTGCTCATAATTGAAATTGCGGTCATCAGCGATGATGGCGTTCAGATCCGTGTTTCCATACTCACTGGTCTCAAGAAGTGTTACCTCTTCGCCATTTTCATCTTCCAGCGTAATATCAAGACCCAGAGACTGCAGTTCCTTCAGCAGTACCTTGAAGGATTCCGGAATACCCGGTTCAGGGATATTATCACCTTTGATGATTGCTTCATAAGTCTTCACACGTCCGATGACATCATCCGATTTAACAGTGAGGATTTCCTGCAGTGTATATGCCGCGCCGTAGGCCTCCAGAGCCCACACCTCCATCTCACCGAAACGCTGGCCGCCAAACTGAGCTTTTCCGCCCAGAGGCTGCTGTGTAACCAGTGAGTAAGGGCCGGTAGAACGCGCATGGATCTTGTCATCTACCAGATGATGCAGTTTCAGATAATGCATGTGGCCGATCGTAACCGGGCTGTCAAAATACTCACCCGTACGTCCGTCGCGAAGTCTGACCTTTCCGTCACGGGAAATCGGCACGCCCTTCCATACCTTTCTGTGGTCACGGTTGACGTCCAGATAATCCATGACATCCTGCGGCAGAATGTCTTTATATTTTTCATGGAAATTCTCAGCGCCTTCTCCGGCTTCTTCCTCGTCAAACGGCATGTTGACATAGTCGTTGGCCAGATCCAGCGTATCCATGATGTCTTTCTCATTTGCCCCGTCAAAAATCGGAGTCGCAATATTGAATCCGAGTGCCTTTGCGGCAAGGCTCAGATGAATCTCCAGCACCTGCCCGATATTCATACGGGAAGGAACGCCCAGCGGGTTCAGCACGATATCCAGAGGACGTCCGTTCGGGAGGAAAGGCATATCCTCTACCGGAAGTACACGGGAAACAACACCCTTGTTTCCGTGACGGCCGGCCATCTTGTCGCCCACGGAAATCTTTCTCTTCTGTGCTATATAGATGCGGACTGCCTGATTTACGCCCGGTGAGAGTTCGTCTCCGTTCTCCCGGGTAAACACTTTCGCGTCCACCACGATTCCGTATTCACCATGCGGCACTTTCAGGGAAGTATCACGCACTTCTCTCGCTTTTTCTCCAAAGATCGCGCGAAGAAGACGTTCTTCCGCCGTCAGCTCGGTCTCTCCCTTCGGGGTTACTTTTCCGACCAGAATATCACCGGCGCGGACCTCCGCTCCGATACGGATGATACCTCTTTCATCCAGATCCTTCAGCGCGTCATCACCGACTCCCGGAACATCGCGGGTAATCTCTTCCGGTCCCAGCTTTGTATCACGGGCTTCCGCCTCATACTCCTCGACATGAATCGATGTATATACATCATCCTGAACCAGACGCTCGCTCAGAAGAACCGCGTCCTCATAGTTGTATCCTTCCCATGTCATGAAGCCGATCAGCGGGTTCTTGCCGAGTCCCAGCTCGCCGTTTGCTGTAGACGGACCATCTGCGATGACCTGTCCGGCTTCCACATGCTCACCCTTATATACGATCGGTCTCTGGTTATAACAGTTTGACTGGTTGCTGCGGGCAAACTTTGTCAGTTTGATCACTTCTCTGGAACCGTCATCGTCATACTTGATTGTGATCTCATTGGAGCAGGACCGCTCAATCATGCCGGCACGTTTTGCGACAACGCATACACCGGAATCCACTGCCGTTTTTGCTTCCATACCGGTTCCTACCACAGGAGCCTCTGTTGTCAGAAGCGGCACTGCCTGACGCTGCATGTTCGCGCCCATCAGAGCACGGTTCGCGTCATCGTTCTGCAGGAACGGAATCAGAGCAGTCGCTACAGAGAATACCATCTGCGGAGATACATCCATGTAGTCAAACATGCTGCGCTCGTACTCCTGGGTCTCTTCGCGGAAACGGCCGGAAACCATTTTACGCACAAAATGTCCGTCTTCGTCCAGCTGTTCGTTCGCCTGCGCTACATGATAATTATCTTCTTCATCTGCGGTCATATAAACTACTTCTTCTGTGACACGCGGATTCTTGGGATCTGATTTATCAATTTTCCGGTACGGGGCCTCCACAAAACCATACTCATTGATTCTTGCATAAGATGCAAGCGAGTTGATCAGACCGATGTTCGGTCCCTCAGGGGTCTCGATCGGGCACATTCTTCCATAATGTGAATAATGAATATCCCGCACCTCAAATCCGGCACGGTCTCTGGAAAGACCTCCGGGTCCCAGGGCAGAAAGACGTCTCTTATGTGTCAGTTCGCCCAGAGGATTGTTCTGATCCATAAACTGGGACAGCTGGGAAGATCCGAAAAATTCCTTTACCGCAGCCGTGACCGGTTTGATGTTGATCAGGCTCTGAGGAGTGATTGTCTCGAGATCCTGTGTCGTCATTCTCTCGCGAACCACTCTTTCCAGTCTTGCAAGACCGATACGGTACTGATTCTGCAAAAGCTCACCAACCGCACGGATACGGCGGTTGCCCAGATGATCGATATCATCATCATTTCCAAGGCCGTACTCCAGATGCATATTGTAGTTGATCGACGCGAGAATATCCTCCCGTGTAATATGTTTCGGAATCAGGTCGTGAATGTTTTTGCGGATCGCTGCTTTGATCTCTTCCGGATCCTGATTCTCCTCCAGGATCTGCTGAAGCACCGGATAATAAACCAGCTCTGTCACGCCGACTTCTCTGGGATCTACATCGACAAAATGCGTGATGTCGACCATCATACTGGAGAGCACTTTCACATTTCTCTCCTCTGTCTGGATCATGACAGAAGGAACGGCTGCATTTTGAATCTTATCAGCCAGTTCGCGGTCCACCTTCTGGCCCGCCTCCGCAAGCACTTCACCGGTCATCGGGTCTGCAACATCCTCAGCAAGGACATGTCCGTTGATCCGGTTTCTGAGCATCAGCTTTTTGTTGAATTTATATCTTCCGACCTTTGCCAGGTTATATCTGCGCGGATCAAAGAACATCGCCATAATCAGGCTCTCCGCGCTCTCGACCGAAAGCGGCTCGCCCGGGCGGATCTTCTTGTAAAGCTCTAAAAGACCTTCGTGATAATTTGTTGCAATGTCCTTTCCGAAACTTGCAAGGATCTTCGGCTCCTCGCCAAACAGATCCAGAATCTCCTGATTCGTGCCGATGCCGAGAGCACGGATCAGAACAGTGATCGGCACCTTACGTGTACGATCCACTCTTACATAGAAAACGTCATTGGAGTCAGTCTCATATTCAAGCCATGCACCGCGGTTCGGGATGACCGTGCAGGAATACAATTGTTTTCCTACTTTATCACGGGAAATTCCATAATAAATACCGGGGGAACGCACCAGCTGGCTGACGATAACACGCTCTGCCCCGTTGATTACGAAAGTGCCTGTCTCTGTCATCAGCGGCAGATCTCCCATAAAGATCTCATGCTCATTGATCTCATCCGCCTCTTTGTTGTAAAGTCTGACCTTCACCTTCAAAGGCGCAGCGTAAGTCGCATCCCGCTCTTTGCACTCCGGAATGGTATACTTCACATCATCCTCGCAAAGCGTGAAGTCTGTAAACTCCAGGCTAAGATGTCCGCTGTAATCAGCTATCGGGGAAATATCGTCAAACACTTCCCTGAGACCTTCGTTCAAGAACCAGTTGTAGGAATTCTTCTGAACCTCGATCAGGTTCGGCATCTCCAGCACCTGCTTCTGCCTGGAATAACTCATACGCATTGCTTTTCCGTTTTTGACCGGACGTATCCTGTTTTTCTCCATTGACGTTCCACCTCTCGTTTCTATTTCTATCTATGGATTGCCGTCAAAAGCCTCCTGATCCCTCATAAAAAAGGAACACAAAAAAGACCCCGCCGGCTTTTGCCTAAAAAAGGGCGCACAATGCCCACTAATCCACAATAGTGCATTTACCATAATATCACAGTTTATTTTTTGAGTCAAGGAAAATATCAGATTCTTTTAAACAAAAGAGAATGGCCTGCGAACAGCCACACAAAGGAAAAGGCAGGGGAAATCCCCCTGCCGGAATAAAAACTCTTACTTAAGAGTAACTTTAGCGCCTTCAGCCTCAAGTTTTGCTTTGATGTCTTCAGCCTCAGCTTTCTCAACACCCTCTTTAACCGGCTTCGGAGCTTCGTCAACGACAGCTTTTGCCTCTTTCAGGCCTAAACCGGTAACCTCACGAACAACCTTGATAACTTTAACCTTGTTCGGGCCAACTTCTGTCAGTTCTACTGTGAACTCAGTCTGCTCCTCAGCTGCTGCTGCCTCGCCGCCTGCTGCTGCTACAACAACGCCTGCTGCTGCAGATACGCCGAACTCTTCCTCGCATGCTTTTACAAGATCATTTAACTCTAAAACAGTAAGCTCTTTAATCGCTTCAATAAATTCTGCTGTTGTTAATTTTGCCATTTTATGATTCCTCCAATTTCATATTTTGATTCGATGATCAGAATGTTCTTTTCACTAAAATGCTTTCGCTCTACTCTGCTGCGGGAGCTTCTTCTGCTGCAGCTTCTGCCGCGGGAGCTTCCTCTTCTGCGGGAGCTTCGCTGTTTGCCGCGCCGCCCTGCTCTGCGATCTGATTGATAACACGAGCAAAGTTGGAAAGCGGTGACTGCAGACTTCCAAGCAGCTTGGAAAGCAGTACTTCTCTGGAAGGAACTGCGGAAATTGCTTTCATTCCTTCCGCGTCGTAGAAGCCGCCTTCTACAACACCGGCTTTGATCTCAAGATTGTTTGCATTCTTAGCAAACGCTGCAAGGATTCTTGCCGGAGCAGTCGCATCATCTTTTGAGATGGCGATTGCGCTCGGTCCTTCAAGGACAGGATCAAGAGCCGCGAAGTCTGTTCCTTCAAACGCGCGCTTCATAAGTGTGTTCTTATAAATCTTATAAGTAACACCCGCTTCTCTTAACTGTTTACGAAGCTGAGTATCTTCAGCAACAGTAAGTCCGCGGTAATCAACAACTACGACAGACTGTGCGCCGTCCACCTGGCCGGCGATCTCCTGTACGATCGGCTGTTTCAGTTCTACTTTTGCCACGATTCGTGCACCTCCTTTTAAATTTTTCCTTAGACAATAAAGGGAAAGGATCGTACCCGTCAGCGCCGGGCAAAGCCCTGCGCTGCAACGAAAAACCCCTCTGCCTTTCGACAGAGGGGAAAATAATCTGATACGCAAAGTACATCCTGTACTTTGCAGATTCCCTCGGCAGGTACATACGGTTACGCCTGATCGGCACCTGCTGTCTTCGGCAATTGCTTTCGCATTATAACATTATATGCTTATGATGTCAACATCAAGTCAAAACAAATCTTATACAAACTTTGCTGTATTCATTTTTACGCCGGGGCCCATCGTAGAGGTCATCACAACGCTCTTCAGATAGGTTCCCTTTAATGCGCTCGGTTTTGCCTTGACAATGGCATCCATAAGGGTCTGGAAGTTGTCCGCTAATTGTTCTTCTGTAAAGGATGCTTTTCCAATTGGCACATGGATAATATTGGTCTTGTCAAGTCTGTACTCAATCTTACCTGCTTTGATATCAGCAATCGCTTTCGCAACATCCATGGTTACTGTTCCGGCCTTCGGGTTCGGCATAAGGCCTTTCGGTCCAAGGATACGTCCGAGACGTCCGACGATACCCATCATATCCGGAGTCGCAACAACAACGTCAAAGTCAAGCCAGCCTTCATTCTGGATACGCGGGATGAGCTCATCTCCGCCTACGAAATCTGCGCCTGCCGCCTGTGCTTCGTCAAGCTTTGCGCCTTTTGCGAAAACCAGGACTCTGACAGTCTTTCCTGTTCCGTGCGGAAGTACAACCGCACCACGGATCTGCTGCTCTGCGTGACGTCCGTCACAGCCTGTTCTGATATGGACCTCAATGGTCTCGTCAAACTTTGCAGTCGCGTTCTCTTTTACGATCTTGATAGCGTCTGCTGCATCATATTGAGCATATCTGTCGAATTTGTTTACAGCCTCGACATATTTTTTTCCTCTTTTCATTGTTTAACCTCCTGTGGTAAATCGGGAGAGGACCCTCCCACTGTTTATGACTGCTTCTTGATTACTCTTCTACCTGAACGCCCATGCTTCTTGCAGTACCTGCGATCATGCTCATGGCAGCTTCCAGAGAAGCGGCATTCAGATCCGGCATCTTCAGTTCAGCGATCTCTTTTACCTGCTCTTTGGTAATGGTCGCTACTTTTGTCTTGTTCGGTGTGCCCGAACCGGATTTGATATTGCAGGCTTTCTTGATCAGAACCGGTGCCGGCGGTGTCTTTGTAATGAAGCTGAAGCTTCTGTCGGAGTATACGGTAATAACTACCGGGATGATCAGGTCGCCCTGATCAGCTGTTCTGGCGTTGAACTGTTTTGTAAACTCAACAATGTTCACACCATGCTGTCCAAGTGCAGGACCAACCGGAGGAGCAGGTGTAGCCTTTCCGGCAGGAATCTGCAATTTAATATAACCTTCTACTTTCTTTGCCATTTGAAAATTGCCTCCTTTAATCTGCAGCAACCGCCCTTTACCTGCGATTACTTCTTCTGAATTTCTGCGAAACTTATCTCTACCGGTGTTTCGCGACCGAATAATTCGACGTTGATCGTAACGGTCTGCTTGTTCTCATTCATCGACTGGATCACACCAACTGTATCTTTCCAGACGCCTGCAATTACAGTTACCATGTCTCCCTCTTTGAAATCTACAACCAGGTTCTCGTCCCTGATTCCCAGCGGCCTCATCTCGGCTTCCGTGAGTGGCACCGGTTTGGATCCCGGTCCTACAAATCCGGTCACCCCTCTGGTATTTCTGACCACATACCAGGTATCATCATTCATATACATGTTGATGAGCACATATCCGGGGAACAGTTTCTTCTGAACAATTTTCTTCGCGCCATTTTTCAGTTCAACAACATCCTCCATCGGAATCCGGACCTCCAGGATCTCGTTTTCCAGATGTCTGTTCTCAATTGTCTTCTCAATGTCCGCTTTTACCTTGTTCTCATAGCCGGAATAAGTATGCACCACATACCAGTTCGCTTCTGCCATAACCTCACCTTTGCCTTCCTAAAGATTTACCAGGAAATCAACTCCGTGCTGAATCCCGAGATCCAGCACAGCGATAATCACGCCCAGGATAATAGAAACAACAATGACTGCAACAGTCTGCTTCCCAAGGGATTCCCGATCAAGCCATTTGATCTTGTGAAACTCAGCCTTGAGTCCGTTGTACCAGCCTGAAAGCCGACTCTGTTTGTTTTCTTCCATCTTTGTCACTTCCTTTGCCGTGCCGGACTACTTCGTCTCTTTGTGTAAAGTATGCTTTCTGCAGAACTTGCAATACTTATTGACTTCCATTCTGTCCGGATGAGCTTTCTTATCCTTCGTCAGGTTGTAATTACGCTGCTTGCACTCTGTGCATGCCAAAGTAATTTTTACGCGCACAACATTCCACCTCCAATTTCATATTTTTAGGCATAAAAAAAAGACCTGCTTCCATCGCCCATCTACTATAGCATAGGAAACAAGTCTCCGTCAATAGTTTTTTTCACATCGCGTTACGATTCACGCAAACGCTTTTTTTATGCTGTCATAATGAAGAAAGATCCCCTGATCCGCAAACGCTTTGATCTGATCCGCATCCGCAAGCATAAAACCGTCCGTCTCCGATGTCTGAATGCAGACATCCGATTCGTCAAAGTCCAGTTCAAAACGATAGACGTCCACGAAGTAGTTGTCCCCTTCTCCCGGGTTCTCCCGGTGATAAGTGAACAAATATCCGTCCCCGCATCCGGAAACATCCAGCCCGGTCTCTTCTCTCACTTCCCGGATCACCGCTTCACGGGAAGACTCCCCCGCCTGCACGCCGCCGCCGGAGACCTCCCACCAGCCCGGAGCCCAGTTCTTTGACATCACCCGCTTCGTAATCAGGAACTTCCCATCCGGGCGGGCTACGATTCCGAGCACCGTCAGATGATATTCATCATCCTTCAGGCACCAGTCGTTTCGTTTCATCGTACGCCCTGTCTTCTGCTTGTTCTTATCATAGATATCCCAGTACTCCATATTCTATCCGCTCCGTTTTTATGTTTTTCCAGGAACGCCTCGCCGTTCCTGCCGTGCCGCGCACGGTGCGTATGCATCATTATAATACTTTCCTTTAAAAAAGTCACCCCCGCATTGCAATTCTGTTTTTTCTATGGTATAACATTTACAGTTTTTAAGAACTTTATGAAATGAGGTATTTATATAATGAAGAAAAAAATATTCATCGACGGGAGTGAAGGCACGACCGGGCTGCGTATCTTCGAGCGTTTCGAAGGGCGCGATGACATTGAGCTTCTGAAGATTTCTTCCGATCTTCGCAAGGATCCCGGAGAAATCCGCAAATTCATCAACGCATCCGATATCACCTTCCTCTGTCTTCCGGATGCGGCGGCGCGCGAAGCCGTTTCCTTTGTGGAAAACAATGACGTTATCCTGATCGACACCTCCACAGCTCACCGAACAGAGGCCGGCTGGGCGTACGGTTATCCGGAACTGTCTCCGGCACACCGCGAAGCCATCCGGACCGGCAAAAGGATCGCGGTTCCCGGCTGTCACGCGACCGGTTTTATCACTCTGGTCTATCCGCTGACTGCCGCGGGAATCCTCCCGAAGGATTATCCGGTATCCAGCTTCTCCCTCACCGGCTACAGCGGCGGCGGCAAGAAAATGATTGCCGAATACGAAGGCAGCACCCGTGATGATGAACTGAATTCTCCCCGGCAGTACGGACTCTCCCAGATGCATAAGCATCTGAAGGAAATGAAAGCCATCACCGGTCTGGCAAAAGAGCCTCTCTTTTCCCCGATCGTCGCCGACTACTACAGCGGCATGCTGGTAAGCGTGCCGCTCTACGCAGATCTGCTGAACGGAGTTCAGACCCCCGCCTCGATCCGTGAGCTTTACGCAAAGCACTTTGAAGGCGAACCCTTCATCAAAGTAATGCCGCTCGGCGCAGAAGCGGACAGCAGAAACTTCCTCGGAAGCAACAACTGCTCAGGATGGGATGGCATCGAGATTTTTGTTACCGGCAATGATGACCGTATCCTTGTTTCCTCCCGTTTCGACAACCTGGGCAAAGGCGCTTCCGGAGCCGCTATCCAGTGCCTGAACATCGTTCTCGGATGTGAAGAAACCAGAGGATTGCATCTGTAATTCAAGTCTCGCTCGCGAGACTTGGCGCGGAATTCGGGTCAGCGTCAGCTGACATCTTCCAAACCGAATTCCTGCGCATCCTCGCGGAGCGTATATCTTCTTTATATCTTTCCCTTCCGAATGCCATCAACAGTCTTCTTCCTTTGCCCAGTCAAAGGATCTCTCCACAGCGCGTTTCCATCCCCGGATTTTTCTCTTCCTGACATCCTCTTCCATGTCGGGATGGAATGTATCGGCCAGCTTCCAGTTTTCTCTGATCTCGTCTGTATCTTTCCAATACCCCACGGAAATTCCGGCCAGATAAGCTGCCCCCAAAGCTGTCGTCTCAACGCATTCCGGACGCTGTACGTCCAGGCCCAGGATATCAGACTGAAACTGCATCAGGAAATCATTGCGGGATGCTCCTCCATCCACCTTCAGACTCTTCAGTTCCATATCCGATTCCTTCACGATCGTCTCCAGAATATCATAAATCTGATAAGCAAGCGATTCCAGTGTCGCTCTGACAAAATGTTCTTTTTTGCATCCCCTTGTAATTCCTACTACGCAGCCTCTCGCATACTGGTCCCAGTACGGGGCACCAATGCCCGTAAACGCAGGCACGACATAGACTCCGGCGGTATCCGGTACGCTCATCGCCAGACGCTGGGAATCCTCCGCGCTTTCGATCAGACGCATCTCGTCACGCAGCCACTGAATCGCAGCTCCCGCAACAAATACACTTCCTTCCACCGCATACTGAACCCTGTCTTTCGTGCCGGCCGCAATGGTTGTGATCAGCCTGCTTTTCGTGCGGACCGGTTCCTCTCCCGTATTCAGAAGGAGAAAACAGCCTGTCCCATATGTATTTTTCAATTCTCCGCGTTCGAAACAGCACTGACCGAACAAAGCCGCCTGCTGATCCCCGGCCACGCCTGTAATCGGGATGCTCTCCCCGAAAAGTGACCGATCGGTCAGCCCGAACTCACCGCTGGAAGGTCTCACTTCCGGCAGCATGGCCTTCGGAATCCCAAAATAAGACAGGATTTTCTCATCCCAGCAAAGATGATAGATATCAAACATCATCGTGCGCGATGCATTTGTATAATCTGTCACATGCGACCGGCCGTTGGTCAGCTTCCAGATCAGCCATGTATCGATTGTTCCAAACAGAAGGTTGCCGGCCTCCGCTTCTTCTCTCGCCCCTTCCACATGATCAAGAATCCAGGCCACCTTGGAAGCGCTGAAATAGGCGTCGGCTATCAGCCCCGTCTTTTCCCGCACATACTCCTCCAGACCATCCTTTTTCAGCTGATCGATCTGCTCTGCTGTTCTGCGGCACTGCCATACAATCGCATTGTAAACAGGCATTCCGGTATGGCGGTTCCAGACAACCGTCGTCTCACGCTGATTGGTAATCCCGATCGCCGCAATCCCGTCGCCTGTTATATTTGCTCTTCCCAGAGCCTCCTGGGCCACCGCAAGCTGCGAATACCAGATATCCATCGGATCATGTTCCACCCAGCCCGGATGCGGGTAGATCTGTTTGAACTCTTTCTGTACAATCGAAACAATGTGCCCTTCTTTATCAAACAGAATGCACCGCGAACTGGTCGTCCCCTGATCCAATGCCATCACATATTTTTTCATAAACCAAAAACCCCTTCCGTACATAACACTATACTCTTCTTCTATTTTACCTGAAACACATGATTTTGCAACAATTCTTCAATAATATCTTGACTTTAGCGTGGTATATTGCTAATATGTTAGCGTGTGACCACGCTTTCGTGGAAAAGCGTGTTCCACAGAGCAGGCGGAATACAGCTTATCATAAGAAGAGGAGAATAAGATCTATGAAAAAATTACTCGTAATGGCACTGGCAGCAGGCATGATCTGTTCCATGGCAGCATGCGGAAACAAAAGCGCAGCGAACAGCGCAGATGCAGCTGCTGACGCAGCATCGGCAGCAGAAGAAAACACACAGAGCACAGCAGATTCTGCTGATGCCGAAAGCGATCTGGCATATATCCGTGACAAAGGTACTCTTGTCGTCGGCATCACAGACTTTGAGCCTATGGACTACAAAGACGCGGACGGCAACTGGATCGGTTTTGACGCTGATATGGCAAAAGCCTTTGCAGAAAGCATCGGTGTTGAAGCAGAACTCATCGAGATCGACTGGGACAACAAGATTCTTGAACTTGACAACAAATCCATTGACTGTGTATGGAACGGAATGACGCTTACTCCCGAGGTAACCAGCTCCATGGACTGCACGAATGCCTACAGCAGCAACTCACAGGTTGTCGTCATTTCAGCAGATGTTGCAGACCAGTATCAGGATGTGGAAAGTCTTGCTGACCTGAACTTTGCCGTAGAGGCAGGCAGTGCCGGCGAAGGCGCAGCGCAGGAAAACGAGCTGAACTACACATCTGTTTCCTCTCAGGCAAATGCGCTGATGGAAGTTTCAGCCGGAACCTCTGACGCCGCGATTATTGATCTTCTGATGGCAGAAGCCATGACAGGCGAAGGAACGAACTATGCAGACCTTACGACCGCAGTCGTTCTGGTAGATGAAGAGTACGGCGTAGGATTCCGCAAAGGCTCCGATGCAGTAGAAGCCCTGAACAGCTTTTTCGCAGAGAAATACGCAGATGGCACCATGACCGATATTGCCGCACAGTACGGAATCGAAAACAGTATCATTGAACAGTAACATGCACTAAGAGATTCCGGGGCGGCCAGCAAGCCGCCCCTTTTTATCTCAGTGTGAGAAGACCCCCACCGAGATAAACGCTCCGCGAGGATGCGCAGGAATTCGGTTTGGAAGATGTCAGCTGACGCTGTCCCGAATTCCGCATCAAGTCTCGCAAGCGAGACTTGAAATAAGGTTAAAAAAATAGAAAGCGGGCAAAGTTATGGAACAATTTTTTCAGCAGCTGCCGATTGTTCTCCACGCACTGAACATCGGATTTTTACAGACCTTAAAACTTTTCGGCGTCACCCTGCTGGGCGCCGTCCCTCTTGGTCTTGTTATCTCATTCGGATCCCGGTCAAATATCAGGATCATCAGCGCCATTTTCAAAATCATCATCTGGATCGTCCGCGGCACCCCGCTCATGATCCAGCTGCTGATCATTTACTATTTTCCGGGACTGGTTCTGCATAATGCCATCTGGGGCGGCAATGAAGCAGGACGCTTCGCCGCATCCGCAGTCGCATTCATCATCAACTATGCATGTTATTTTTCAGAGATTTACCGCGGCGGCATCCAGTCTATTCCTGTCGGACAGGATGAAGCAGGGCTCGTACTCGGTATGACGAAAGGGCAGATTTTCTTCCATGTTAAACTGCTCCAGATGATCAAACGGATCGTCCCTCCGATGTCTAACGAGATTCTCACTCTTGTAAAAGACACCTCCCTCGCACGCATCATCGCGCTGCAGGAGATCATCTGGGCCGGGCAGGCTTTCATGAAAGGTTCACAGGGAATCTCCGGTGCGATCTGGCCGCTGTTCTTTACCGGCATTTATTATCTCATCTGCAATGGAATCCTGACCATTGTTCTGGGACGCATCGAGAAAAAACTGGATTTTTTCAGGTAGGAGGATAAAAAGATGGCCATATTAGAAGTCGAACACATCAGCAAATCCTTTGACCGCACAGAAGTGCTCAAAGACATCAGCTTTTCTCTGGAAAAGAGCGAAGTACTCTCCATCATCGGTTCCTCCGGAAGCGGAAAGACAACGCTTCTTCGCTGCCTGAACTTTCTGGAGCAGCCCGACCGCGGTATCATCCGCGTCAAAGGAAATGTACTCTTTGACGGTGCAGATGCCCGCACCCTGCAGGAATCGGAAATCCGGAAAAACAGGCTCCATTTCGGGCTTGTATTTCAATCCTTCAATCTGTTCCCGCAGTATACAGCTTTAAAAAATGTCATGCTGGCCAAAGAACTGCTGGCCAAAAGCCAGCCGGATTATAAATCCCGCAAAAAAGAAATCCAGGAACAGATTCAGTCAGAGGCAGAAACCCTTTTAACACAAATGGGGCTGGCTGACCGGATGGGCAACTATCCCCACCAGCTCTCCGGAGGACAATGTCAGCGTGTTGCCATCGCCCGCGCCCTGGCCATGAAACCAGACATCCTCTGTTTTGACGAACCAACCTCCGCACTGGATCCCGAGCTTACCGGCGAAGTACTGAAGGTCATCAAAGAACTTGCCACGCAGAAAACCACCATGATCATCGTAACCCATGAAATGTCCTTTGCCAGAGACGTCTCCAGCCAGGTCATCTTCATGGACAACGGCTATATCCTGGAACAGGGGAATCCGAACGAAGTATTCGAAAACCCCACCCAGGAAAGAACAAAGCAATTTCTTTCCAGCTTCAACAAAAAATGACGGCAGACTGCCGTCATTTTTTCTGCATGATTTCCATCAGAGAACGAACTCCGTTGCGTACACACTCATCGCATGGACAAAGAACCTTTCCTGTATCTCTTCCTTTTAAATCCTTACAGGTGATTGCACCGCATTTTTCTTCAAATCTCTTCAAAATCTGCCGTGCCACTGGAACCGCTTTTTTCCCGTCCTTCATAAGACCGGCAATCATGACCGCTCCCACCAGGGCTCCGCAGGTGGCCTCCATGCATCCCATGCCGCCGCCAAATCCGGCGCCGATTTTCAAAAGATCTTCCTCTGACATATCCACCAGATCCGCACAGGCTCCTGCCACCGACTGGCAGCAATTATTTCCTTTGCCATGAATCTGCATTGCTCTTTCCGCACGTTCCTCAACTGTCATCTATTCAACCTCCTTATCTCATGTAGCTTCCAATCATTATCGCATACCCTATGGAGACAAGGCAAGTAAAAAAGGGCAAAAAATTAGCTCGTCTGATTCTTTTTTCTCTCAGACGAGCCATCAATGAAATTCCAGCAGTCTCACTATCTAACCTCTCTTTCGTAAGATTTCTTCGCACCGCCTTTCCATTGGCCGGTACATTCTTTCACGAACAATAATTCTCTGACTGAATCGAAACCACCATACTTTTTCTCATTTACTTCAGGAATAAATTTCCTCTATCTGTCTAGTGTTTCTCTTCTTTATCTGGCTTTACTATACAATATTATCTGACAATTGTCAATAGAAATTTTATATTTTCTTACAATTTTCTGACATATGTTGCCTTTCCCTGAATAGCCAGTGAAAGGCAACATATGTCATTCATCAGGAAACACTGATAAAACCAACGCTCCCTTCCATAGCATTTCTTCATCCCACGAATGAGTGAATCAGATTTGCAATCTGCATGCGCAGTGCATTTATCGTTATGATAAGAGCGAACAGGTAGCAGATGGTCATGCTGATCTGAAGCGCCCGGGGTGATTTGTAACCGGTAAAAAGTTCCTGTTTCCAGAGAATCAGAACCATAAACAATCCGGCAACCGGCGTCGCAACAGAAGTAGCCACATTAGCAATAAAAATCAACTGCGTCGGGGAGCCGCCGTAAGCAAAACAAATCAGGGTTGCAGCAGCAAGACAAATGATACAAAGCACTTTGACAGGTCTTGATTCCAGTCCAATTTGCCTGTTCAGTCCCGCGTTCAAAAGAACGACGCCTCTCTGGGTATTGCCCAGCAATGAGGAAAACCCTGCTCCGATGATAGCAATTCCCATTACGATTGGAGCAGCGCCCCCAAGAAACGGCCGCAGCAGATCACCCAGCTGTGCCGAAGACGTAATAGCGATCCCATCCGGATTCAGGACAATCGCGCCCACCAGAACGATAGCCCCTGATATGAGGACAACTGTGACTATGTGCGTGATTGCATCCGCCCGCATAGCTCCGTTAAAAAGGTCTTCTTTCTTCCATTTTTTCTCGATTCCCAGATAAGTACCATAAACTCCTGCTGTGACCGCTGCGTTCGTGCTGATGTAGGCCAATGCTGTGGTCAGAGATCCCTGTGGAATAGATGGATGTGTCAATCCGCGCATCAATCCTCCCCAGGATGGACCTCCTGTTGCAATGAGTGTTGCCACAAACGCGACAATCATCCCGCAGATACAGATCAGAATGGCTTTTTCAACTTTCGAATAAACTCCCCTTTGTAAGATAACAAAACGCCAGAATCGCCAATACAATCAACGCTCCGATTCTCCAGTCTATTCCAAAAATCAGATTCATGCCCGCACCTGCCCCGGTGACATTGCCCAAGGTAAAAAAGAAGCAAGACAAAAACAGGGCTACTCCACAAAATCCTGATGCCACACCACCGTAATAATGCCGGATTGCATGAAGAATTGGCATGCCTGTCATGATGGATATCCGATAAGAAGCCATCGTAAAGGTGATTCCCATAACAATAATCGGGATGATAAGCCACATCAGCTGATATCCGTAATTTGCTCCCATCATTGCAGATGTCGTTATGTTGCCCGGTCCAATCACGATACCAGTCAGAATAATTCCCGGACCGACTTTTTTTAGAATTTCCAGAAACGATAATTTTTTCACATTTGCCGGATCGAATCCCAATCGTTCCTGCACCGGCTTATCAAGTCCAAGTTGTGTAATGCTCATATTTATCTTCTCCTATATGCTCCGATATGTTAAGAGAGAGGAGGGCACATATGCGAACACATCCATATATATGCCCTCCTCATTCGTCTCAACGTTTCGTTAACTGACTATTCTTCACAGAGTATCTGATAAATGTAACAGCATTTATTCGTATTTACTCATATCCACCTTTTCCAGCCCGCTTGCCTTAATTCCGGCAGCAATCCAGTCTTTTTCTTCCTGATTCAGCGGAAGCACAGGTTTTCTCATCAGTGCGCTCTTAAAGATTCCTCTCTGCACCAGGGTCTCTTTCAGCCTCGCATGAGCCTCTCCGGAAGGCTGACCTCCTCCATAGATTGCCTGGCTGATATGGTAAATCCGGTCGCTCCAATCCTGCGCCTCTTTCAATGTGTGCTTATCAGGATTTGCAAACACTTCTCTGGCCGGGCAGATCAATTCCGGGACGCATCCGGCAAAACCGATCAGGGCTCCGTCCATGCCGGGGAACCAGGAAACACAGAGTGTCTCATCATGGCAGGTAATCAGGCTGATATCCGGGCACTCCTGACGCAGAAGACGAACATCATGCTCATAGATAGATGTGACACGGGTGCCCATCTTAATGCACTTTACGCGATCAATCTCTTTGCACATTTTTATCAGTGTTTCAACCGGATAAAAGGCCTTGGATGTCGCCGGATAAAGATGTATAATAATGTCGATATCAGCTCCTTCTGCGACATCTTTCACATACTCAAATGAAGCATTCGGATTCATTCCAAAACGCAGCCACATATGAGGAGGCATCAGCAAAATGCCGTCTGCTCCCGCTTCCTTTGCCTCAGCAGCCATCTCGATAGATTCCTGTGTATTCTCACAATTCACACCAGAAATAATTGTCATAATATCACCGCATTCTTCTGCGCAGATTTCAGTAACCCGTTTTCTTTCAGCCCTGGTCAGACCTGTAATCTCACCCGTGTGACCGTTGCAGACCAGCCCCTGGATTCCCTGATCATAAAAACTCTTTAACCAACGAAGATATGCGCGAAACTCTTTCTCATTGATGGAATAATCATCAGTGAAGTCTCACATGTTTGAAAACACGTGCTTCCCATCAGCGCCAATTAAGGC